>JAGOKM010000131.1 GCA_017994615.1 Bacillota bacterium
GGGTAGGGGACCAGATAATGGAAGCCATGCTAGCACACGAGAACGTCACGAAAGCAGAGGCCAAGGAGAGGATGCTGAGCCTGCTTGACATGGTAGGCATCAATCCCAAGCGCCATAACGAGTACCCGCACGAGTTCTCGGGCGGCATGAAGCAGAGGGTCGTCATCGCAATGGCGCTGGCGTGCAACCCTGACATAATAATCGCGGACGAGCCTACGACGGCCCTGGACGTCATGGTCCAGGCGCAGGTGCTCACCGCGATGGAGGGCCTCAGGCGCAAGATGGGCCTTGGGATGATACTCATCACCCATGACCTGGCGGTCATCGCCCAGACATGCGACGAGGTCGCCATAATGTACGGCGGCAAGATAGTGGAGTACGGTTCCGCGAAGGACATTTACCTCAGTCCCAGGCATCCCTATACGATGGGCCTTGTGAAGGCGTTCCCGAACATAGCGGCCGAAAAGCAGAAGGTCCGCTCGATCCCGGGCTCTCCGCCCAACCTGCTGGCCCCTCCTTCAGGGTGCCGTTTCAATCCCCGCTGCCCCATGGCCAACGAAAGGTGCTGCGCCGAGGAGCCCAAGCTCGTCAAATCTACAAGGGGCGACCAGAAGGTGGCATGCCACAGGGAAAGCGAGATCGGCGAGGGGGTGGACATATGGCAGTAGCAGTGGACAAGGTCACGGCGAACCCGAACGTGAAGTTCGGCGAAGTGATACTTGAAGTCAAAGACCTGAAAAAGCACTTCCCCGTGAGGAGAGGTTTCTTCGCATCCCTTAAGGGAGGCCCGCACCCGGTCCTCAAGGCTGTAGACGGAGTCTCTTTCAAAGTGAAGAAGGGCGAGATATACGGGGTGGTCGGAGAGTCGGGATGCGGCAAGACGACGATGGCAAGGACCCTGCTGAAGCTGACGAAGCCTACATCGGGCGAGATGTGGTTCGAAGGAACCGACATTGTGAAGCTCGGGCCCGCTGAGACCAAGGTACTCAGGCGCCATATGCAGATGGTGTTCCAGGACCCGTATGAATCTATGAACCCCAGGCTGCCGGTATCCAGCGTGGTCTCGGAGCCGCTGAGGATCCAGAGGGTCGCAAAGGACGTAGACGAGGCCCTCCCTAGGGTGGCGCAGGTCCTGGAGGACGTAGAGATGACACCCGTGGAGGAATACATAGGAAGGTACCCCCACGAGCTGTCAGGAGGGCAGAGGCAGAGGATTTCGGTCGCAAGGGCGCTTGCGCTGGACCCCTCGTTCATAGTCGCCGACGAGCCGGTATCGATGCTGGACGTCTCCATCAGAGGAGAGGTCCTGAACCTCATGCAGAACCTGGCCAAGGAAAAGGGCGTTACGTTCGTGTACATCACGCACGACCTTGCCACCGCTAGGCACATCTGCGACAGGATCGCTGTCATGTACCTGGGCAGGATAGTGGAGGAAGGCACAGCCGAGGACATAGTAAGGGAATCCCTGCACCCTTATACCCAGGCGCTCATCAAGGCGGTCTTCGTCCCGGATCCGAACAACAGGCAGCTCGGAGAGGTGCTGAAGGGCGAAGTACCGAACCCGATCAATCCCCCTGCCGGATGCAGGCTCCATCCTCGTTGCCCCAAGTTCGTAAAAGGGCTCTGCGATGTGGAAGAGCCGCAGTTAAAGGAGTACAAACCGGGGCACAGGGCGGCCTGTCACCTGATAAAGTAGGAGTCCATAAGAAGAGGGGTGGATCGGGAGATCCACCCCTCTTTGCCTTTTCCAGGGTGTATTATATCGACATCTGGTTCACTAGGTCGTAAATCCCCGAGTTTACCTTCTTCTTCATGGCAAGCGCCTCCGCGAGCGGATAATGCACGACTTCCTCGCCGCGCACCCCTACGGCGGCGTTATTGACGCCCGACAGCAGCAGCTCGGCAGCCTTGGCCCCGAGCCTGGTGGCAAGCACACGGTCCCTTACGGTAGGCGCGCCCCCTCTTTGTATGTGCCCGAGGACGATCACCCGGAACTCCATGCCGGTCTTGATGCGGATCTGGTCGGCGATGAAATGTGCGCTGCCGTGGGATGCCATCATCGGGTCATTCACCTTGTCGATTATGCCTTCCGCCACGATTATCAGGCTGTGGTTCTTCCCCTTGGCGAAGCCGTCTTTTATATCGCTGCAAATCTTGTCGAGGTCGTATGGCACCTCTGGGATTATGATGCTTTCGGCGCCTCCGGCAAGTCCTGTATGAAGTGCGATGTCGCCACACCTTTTGCCCATGACCTCGATTACGAAGGTCCTCTCGTGGGACGAGGCGGTGTCCTTGATCTTATTTACCGCGTCGATTACCGTATTGCAGGCAGTATCGAAACCTATCGTGTAATCGGTGCAGGCAAGGTCGTTGTCTATCGTTCCTGGCACCCCGATTACGGGCATCCCCAGCTTGACCAGGTCCATAAGGCCGTGATATGTGCCGTCGCCGCCGATTCCGACAAGGCCTTCTATCTGGTAGCTCTTCATGGCAAGCATGGCCCTTGTCTGCCCCTCTACTGTCCTGAACTCTTCGGACCGTGCAGTCTTCAGGATGGTGCCGCCCCTTTGCAGGGTGTCGGCCACCGAACGGGACCTCAGCTCTATGAAATCGCCGTTTATAAGGCCGTGGAAGCCCCTTTGCACCCCTACTACCTCTGCCCCCTTCTGTATGGCGGTCCTTGTGACAGCTCTTATCGCGGCGTTCATGCCGGGGGCGTCCCCGCCGCTTGTAAGCACGGCGATCCTTCTCAAGATGATCCCTCCGTTCATGTATCGTAAGGATTATGATATCGCACTCTAGTCGCAGTGTCGATTGAAGGGGCTCCCCCATTGAGGAGGAGCCCCTATTACGCATCGCTGATAGATTGCCCGGTTACTTCTGCCTTAGCTCGGGCCTGATTGTGCTTATGCCGAAGCCCACTGCCTCCAGCCATTCCTTTGGATATCCGGGCCCTGTCAGCTTGCCGTCGTCGTAGCCGTACACGTAACCGTCGGTGTACCTTGCGGCTAATGTGGATGCCAGCTTCCAGTATGCGGATACTACCTTGTTTGCAGCGGAGTTGGTGTACTGGGTTATGAAGTCCTTGGCCAGCTCAGGATCCTTGGCGTAGAGGTCTGCCGCCGCCTTCTCTATGTATGGCTGAAGCGCGAAGAACTCCGCCTCCAGGGGTCCGCTTACTGCCTTGATGTCCTTTATCATGTCGCTGTATCTGAGGTTGGCGTAGTTGGACGTGAAGTTGAAAGCCCACCATGCCGATTCGCGGCTGAACACGTCGTAGTTGGCTCCCCTGTTGCCCGTCTCGAACGATTTGGGCAGGTACTTGGCACCGGCGTAGATCGGTATGTAGCAGGATGTGCCAGGCTTGTCATATGCGAACCACACCAGGCCGCCTATCGCTGCCGGCATGTCCGCCCTCATCTGGAACACAACAGAGAAGTTCGTCCTGAACAATGATATGGCTCGCTCCCAGCCGGCGCTGTTCTTCGGATTAAGGCTGGATGG
>JAGOKM010000132.1 GCA_017994615.1 Bacillota bacterium
GCCTCCTGCTTCAGGCTTCTGGGCAGTCCCGGTCTTGCCGGCCACCTTGTAACCTGCAGGCACCGCCTTGGTGCCGGAGCCTATCGTCGTGACGTCGTGGAGCATCTGCTGCACCTTGGCTACCGTCGAGTCCGAGAGCACTTTCCTTATCTTAGTGGGCCGGAAGCTCCTTACTACTGCGCCCGAGCCGTCCCTCAGCTCCTTGACGATATATGGCCGCATGAGGGTGCCGTCGTTTGCGATGGCGCAAAGCGAGGACAGCAGCTGAAGCCCGGTGACGGATATGCCCTGCCCGAAAGCGTAAGTAGCCTGCTCGACCAGCCTGAAGTCCTTCATCGGATGCAGCAGGCCCGTCGCCTCTCCGGGGAAGTCGACTCCGGTCTTCGAGCCGAAACCGAAAGCCGTTATGTAGTGCATCAGCCTCTCAGGGCCAATCTTCAGGGCGAGGCTGCTGAATACCGGGTTGCATGAATTCGCCATCGCCTCCGCGAGCGTCTGCTCCCCGTGGCCGCCTGCCTTCCAGCAGCGGATGTTGGCCGTTGCTACCCTGATGTGGCCAGGGTCGTAGAACTTGTCGTCCAGGTCCGCAAGCCCTTCCTCGATGGCGGCTGCGGCTATTATCAGCTTGAAGGTCGAACCCGGCTCATAGGAGTCCGTAATCGGGGTCAGCCGCCTGGCCTTCGTGGGGGATTTGAACGGGTCGTTGGGATTGGTCCACGGATAAGTGGCAGCTGCCAGCACCTCTCCTGTAATAGGGTCCATTGCAAGGGCGAAGCCGCCTTTCGCTCCGAACTCGGCTATCGCGCTTTCCAGGTTCTTCTCGCAGCTGTACTGTATGTTCTCGTCTATCGTTAGCACAACGTCGAGCCCGTCTACAGGGGGTGTGAACACCTCCTGCCCTCCCGGGATTATATTGCCTTTGGCGTCCCTTTCCGCCTGCAGAAGGCCGGGCTTGCCGGCTAGGTATGTATTGTACTGGGCCTCCATTCCCTCCAAGCCCTGGTTGTCGCTGCCGGAGAATCCGATCAGCTGGCCTGCCAGGCTGCCCTTGGGGTAGAAGCGCTGTCCCTGCTGCAGAATGGTGAGTCCCGTTATCCTCTGGTGGGCTATCGCCTGCAGGGCGTCGAAGCTTACCTTCCTCGCTATTATGCTTGGACGCTGGCCGAGCCCTATCTGCTTGGTGAGCTTGGAGGCGTCCATGCCGAGTATGGGGGCAAGCTTCACTGCCGTCTTCTCAGGGTCTTTGAGGTCCTGTGGCCTTACGTAGATGGAATTGGAGGTGATGCTGTAGGCCAGCTCGGTTCCGTTCCTGTCGAGGATCCTGCCCCTTACGGGGTCAACCGCGGCCGCCCTTACCCGTTGGGAAAGGGCTTCAGACGCATATTCGGAGGCCTTGAAGACCTGGATGTAGGCGAGCCTCGTGAATAATATCAGGTAGAGTAAAATAACCAGGATCAATGACATCCAAATGCCCTTGACCCTGGTCCTCCTGGTGATATTCTCGCTATCCCCGCTTATATTGCGCCCTTTAGGCGGATTCACATCGGATCAACCCCAAGCATCACTGCAGTACTTCAGGAAGGCTTCCGTTGGCATTCGCATGCCAGGTGGAAATCATGCTGGAAGCAGCGCTTATCGCCGTGCTCCTCAGCCAGGAGCCGAACACCGCCAACATCGTCGGCACCTCGATCTCTATCCTGGCTGTTCCCTTAGGCCCTGCCTGCTGCTCCGCTTCCGCGGCCACAACCCCTTCGGGTTCGCCTTCCACGAGGAGGAGCGCTGTCCTAGTGGCGTCCACCATGCCCAGCTTCTCCCTGGCCACCTTCTCGATCTTGGCCATGGAACTCAAATCTGCAAGCTCCATGCTCTTCTCGTTGTACATCTGCTTAAGGCCCTGTATCTGCCTTTCAAGGGCTTCGATGTTCGAGTAGGCCGCAATCACTGCGGAGCGCTGGGCCAGATAGCCCATCGCGATCAGCACCGCGATGAATATTATAGCAGAAACCGAGAGCATGATTGAATTGGGGTTGGCCCCCCTGGCCCTCCTCTGAGCCCTGCTGTCCGCACTTCTCCTTTTTACTGGGCGGCTCTTCAGCGCTATCGGCTTGGAATCAGCGTATATCTTCATCAAGCTCACTCCTGACTTATCTTCTCGACGGCCCTCAGTTTCGCGCTCCTTGACCTCGGGTTGATTTCGATTTCCTCGTCGCTGGGCAGTATCGGTTTCCTGGTCAGTACTTTGACCTCCGCCTTAGCGCCGCATGCGCACACCGGCAGTTCAGGCGGGCATTTGCATGGGTTTTCCTTGGTCCTGAAGATGTCCTTGACTATCCTGTCCTCAAGGGAGTGGTAGCTGAGCACAGCCAGCCGCCCTCCGGGTTTCAAAGCCCTTATAGCCTTTGGCAGCGCATCCCTTACGTTCTCAAGCTCCGTGTTGACCGCAATCCTCAAGGCCTGGAAGGTCCTCCTGGCGGGATGCTGGCCCTTCTCCCTTGCGCCCTTCGGGATGGCGGCCTCTATCGCCTCGATGAGCTGCCCTGTAGTCGTCATCGGGGCCTTGGCCCTCCTGTCAACCACGAACTTGGCTATCCTTGATGCCCATCTCTCCTCCCCGAAGTCCCTTATGATCCTCGCGAGGCTGCACTCGTCGTAGTTGTTCAAGATGCTTGCCGCGTCGGATTTCGCCTGCCTGTCCATCCTCATGTCAAGTGGAGCGTCCTCCCTGTAGGTGAAGCCCCTTTCGGCCTCGTCCAGCTGGTAGGAACTAACACCGAGGTCGAACAGCACTCCATCCACGCTTGAGATGCCGAACTTAGCGAGGACCTCTTCCAGCTGCGTGTAGGACGATTTCTCTATGAACACCTCGCAGTCTGCGCCCGAAAGCCTCTGCTGGGCGGCCTCTATGGCGTCGGAGTCGACGTCCAGCCCGATTATCGTCCCGCCCTGCCCTACGATGCCGGCAGCCTTCAGGGCATGCCCGGCCCCGCCGAGGGTGCAGTCGAGGTAGATGTCCCCTGGGCCGAGATTTAGCATTTCAAAGACCTCGCCGGCCATGACCGGCTCGTGTTCGAACTTTTTCATCAGCTGCCCTTGAGGCCCATGTCAGCAAGGCCTTCGGCGAGCTTCTCGAGCAAAGGCGACGTATCCTGCTCGAACTTGTCGTATACGTCCTGGGCCCACACCTCGAAGCGGTTCCTTGCGCCGATGATGACTACATCCTTCTTAATCGCAGCCGACTCCCTGAGCTCCTGGGGTATTACGACGCGGCCCTGGCTGTCCATCTCGCATTCGACGGCGTTGGCCAGGATCATCCGCAGATATTGCCTCACTTCGCGCTTTTCCACGGGAAGCGAGCTCAGTCCGTCTATGTATCTTGTGAATTCGTCTGG
>JAGOKM010000133.1 GCA_017994615.1 Bacillota bacterium
GTCCTCCTGCTGGACGAGCCTACGTCCCATCTGGACATCTCATACCAGCTTGACATCATGGAGATACTAAAGAGGCTTTCGGCGGGGGGGACCACCGTGGTCATAGTGATGCACGACCTGAACCTCGCCGGATTGTACTGCGACAGGCTGCTGGCTTTGAAAGGCGGCGCCGTGGCGTCGGAAGGGCTTCCTGACGACGTTCTGACAGCGGACAACATATTAGAGGTATACGGCGTCAGGGCGGTTGTAAAGAACAACCCGGAAACCTCAAGGCCGGGGATAGTAATGCTCACCCCGAGCTCGAAGAGCTAGCAAGGAGGACCCCATCCAGTCAGCCGCCGGACTGTTAAAAAGATGTGAACTCAGCCGTTTACGGGCGATTTTGGGCGGCCGACCTTCGTTATTGGAGTATGCGGTGAATGGAGGGCCCCTTCTGGTTTATAATTATTGAAAGCTCATGTGGCAGTAGGAGGGCAACCTTGAAAATCGCTAAGGGGAAGATCGAAGATGCCCTGGTGCAGGTGTATACGGGGAACGGCAAGGGCAAGACTACGGCCGCCCTGGGCCTGGCCTTAAGGGCCGCCGGGCACGGGTTCAAGGTGAGGATCATACAGTTCATGAAGGGCTCCACATACTACGGGGAGCTTTATTCGGCTGAGAAGCTGGCACCCGAGGTCGAGATATACCAGTTCGGCAGGGGTTGCAGGATACAGGACGAGATAAGGGACGGCAAGGCGAAGTGCGACGGATGCATGGAATGCTTCGTCACCAAGGGGAACGTGACGAGGACCGACCTCGAGCTCGCAGCCGAGGCATATGTGCTGGCCCTTAAGACGCTGAAAGGGGCGGAGGCCGACGTAGTGGTGCTGGACGAGCTCACAAACGCCATCTACTTCGACCTTCTGACGACCGAAGACTGCATAAAGCTCATAAACTCGCGGGCCAGGGGCGTCGAAGTGGTAATAACCGGAAGGTACGCGCCGCAGGAGATAATGGACCTGGCGGACCTCGTGACCGAGATGAGGCCCATAAAGCATCCTTTCGACAAGGGTATCGGGGCCCGCAGGGGGATAGAGTATTAGGTTAGGCGCCCGGACGGGCGCCCCTGGAGGAAAGGGCAAATGCCATACTACGAAGACAACAGGGCAAACGGCAGGCCGAGCTATATCGGATATTTCATCGCGTCTCTGGCGGGCGTACTGGTGGGAGCCGTGCTCGTTGGCGCCATCCTGGTGAACGTGCTCGGAGTGGAGCTCTTCAACGACGGCGCCGGGACGGCAGCCCAGAGCAGCCAGATTACAACGCAGCTTCTTACGCCGAACACCGATTCCATTCTGAGCCCTGTGGCCGACGTGGCTCAGGCGGTAGGGCCTTCGGTGGTCAAGGTCTCCACGAAACAGCAGGAGGTCGTCTACTCGTTCTTCGCGATACCCATCGTACAGGAGGCGGAGGGCCTCGGTTCCGGGGTCATCATATCCTCCGACGGATACATAATCACCAACGCCCATGTCGTAAATAACGTGACGGAGGCGAAGGTGACGTTGAACGACGGCAGGGAGTTCGAGGCAACTATAGTAGGCTCCGACGAATATACGGACATAGCGGTCCTCAAGGTGGACGCCAAGGACCTGCCGGCTGCCAAGCTGGCGGATTCCGACTACATAAGGGTGGGTGAGCTTGCAGTGGCCATAGGCAACCCGTACGGTTACGACCATACGGTCAGCGCAGGCGTCATTTCAGCCCTCAACCGGTCGCTTGAGATGGACAACGGGGTGACGATGGCGGGCATCATACAGACGGATGCGCCCATAAACCCGGGCAACTCGGGAGGGGCCCTCGTTTCATCGGAAGGCCTGGTGATAGGGATAAACACGGCTGTCGTGGAAGGGGCCGAGAACATCGGCTTCGCGATACCTATAAAAGACGCGATGGCCGCGGCGGGCGAGCTGATCAAGTACGGCAAGGTCAGGAGGGCGTACATCGGCCTTGTAGAATACATCGACCTGAACGAGGGCATAGCGGCAAGGTACGGCCTGGCATCCAAGAGCGGGGTGATGGTCTACAGCGTAGACCGGTCGGGTCCTCTCGCCCAGGCGGGGCTGGTCCGCGGGGATATAATCATCGAGGCGAACGGCAAGGAGATAAGAAGCGGATCCCAGATAAGGGACATGCTGAACACATCGGCTATAGGAGACAAGATGGCCCTGGCCTACCTGGACAAGAACGGCAGAAGGAAGTCGGTCGAGCTGACCTTGACGGAGATGCCGTAAGCGGAGGCGAAATGGAAACAGAGCTCAAATACCGCATAATAAACTATCCGTTCATGGGCACGGGCATCAACACCGAAAGGCTGATGCTCATGGCGCGCCTGTGCTACTCCCCGATCGGCGCAGACGCCATGGCCGACACCGTCTTGGGCAAAGAGGGCACCGTCAGCGACGAGGATGCGGGGCGCTTCGTAAGGGGGCTCATATCGTCCGGGCATTTAGGAGCCCTCGAACACTGGTACACCAGCTTCGCCGTGGAGGGCTATTCCCGTGTCTCGAGCCAGCAGAACGACAGGCACAGGATAATGAAGATGTTCAAGGACCACGGCTGCGCAGTGGGCTACGTATGCGACCCTGAGCAGGGGTCGGCGGATACATCCCAGCTGCAGCAGTCGCAGCGATACGTCAAGGAGTCGAACTTCAATTACGTGGTGCCGCCGAGCCTTAAGTCCGACCGGCAGTTCTATGAGCGTTTCCAGAAGCTCCAGCAGGAGGTCCAGGAGCTGCAGGACTACGGGCTCAACGTTGCGGGGCTCCCCGCCGAGGACGTGAGGTTCGCTCTCACCAACGCCACCGAGACCAGGTTCGTGATAACCACCAACGCGCGGCAGCTGAGGCACATGTTCAACCTCAGGTGCTGCGAAAGGGCTCAGTGGGAGATCAGGGCTCTGTTTAAGGGGCTTCTTGCTGAATACAGGAGAATAGCCCCGAACATATTCTGGAGGACGGGCGCCTCGTGCGAGGAGCTCGGATACTGCCCCGAAGGTTCGATGTCATGCGGAAAGGCCCCTACGTTAAGGAAGCTCAAGGAGATGGCGGGTTTAAGATAACCCGCACCCACCACATGGCAGAAGCGAATGCAGCCGTCGCCGAAAAGGGGGTTGCGCCATCCGGCGTACAGCCGGAGACCCTCAGAAGGAAAAGCCTGAGGCACAACTACCGCTGCGCCGTTACCGACGGCGTGCTCGCCTACGTCTCCTCGGGCATGGTACCCCCGTTCATATCCATAATGGCCCTTTCTTACGGGGCGAGCGGAGTGGGCAGATCGCCTGTCTCTTATATACATTTCCGACCC
>JAGOKM010000134.1 GCA_017994615.1 Bacillota bacterium
CTATGAATGGGGATACAACTGGCAGGGGCAGCTGGGGGACGGAACGACCGATGATTGCGCCACTCCCAAGCATTTAGCCGGATTCGACAACGCATTAGATTTCGCAGCCAAAGGGGATTCCTCATTTGTCGTCAAGAGCGACGGCACGTTATGGGCGTGGGGCAAGAATTCAAGCAGCTATCTGGGCGTGAACAGCACAGACATCAAGATCCTCAACCCGACGCAGGTCGCCAACGTCTCGGATATAGTCAACGTATACGGGGGATACGACTTCACGTTCGGCCTAGAAAGCAGCGGCAAGATGTGGGGCTGGGGCAATAACTACAGCGGACAGCTCGGCGACGGCAGCTGGACCCCGAGGCCTCTTCCCGTGCAGTTGACCTGGTAGGCTGGTCCTCCACGCCGAAGACCGACCATAGGCTCCGCCTTTGCGAATGGCCTCCGCTAAGGCGGGGCCTTCATTTCTGCCCTTCTTCCAGCCTCAAGGCCTTGAAAAGCATCGTAGCCAGGAATGACGGCCAGACTCCAAGGATGAAGTATAGAGGAAGGAGCAGCCTGGGATATATTCCGACGGCTCCGTCAGCCAGCATCCTGAGCCCAAGGAAGCCGGCAAAGCCGATGGCCAGCTTGACGGCCTGCTTTACGGCAGGGCCCGCCGCCGTAGTGCGCACGAACCTGTTGTGAAGGTAATAGCCGAGGGACATCCCGCCGATTATGCCCACCAGCCCGATGTAATCATCGGCAGCTTCCGAGGAGAGCCCCGGCAGGAAAGCATATGCCAGAAGGACCAGCCCGGCCGATATCAGCGCAAGGTCGGCCAACCCGCCTTTCAGATGCCTGTCCGCGTAGTCCGCAACGAAGCCTACCGCAACCGCGAGGGCTGCCCCCCCCACCCAGCCCCAGAGCACCTGGAGCGGGAAATGCACGCCGCCGTACGTCCTGGTGAAGCCTATCGCCAGTATCAGCGACGCCGACAATGCCGTGAACCATGCCCTCCTCGCCTGCGCGGCCGAGGCGAGCCAGAAGCCCATCGAGTTGAAGGCGTGTCCTGAAGGCATGCCGGAGCCGACGGCAGTATCGAGGAAATGCTCGTTCGGCGTTATCCTTGTGTCAACCTGGAAGGGCCTGGGGGCGTTCATCGCCGCCTTGGCAAGGTCGGTGCACACGCCCCCTGCAAGCACGGTCATCCCTATCACATAGCCCGCCCGCCTGTTGATGCACCAGTAGACTACGGGTACGGCGACAAGGTAGAACATCGTGGAGCCCAGGTCGGTCACATAGCCCAGGACGGCGTCCAAAGCAGGAGAAGAAATAGACCTCAACCAAAGGATTAATTCCATGCTTACCTCCGTATTGTTTGCTCAACAATGCAATAGATGGTATTATGTATACACTAAACAAAACGCTGTACAATTGTTCCAAAAATTACAAACTTCTGTATGGGGGCCACATGCTGATTATATCAGTGGGCGACGTAATGCTCGACATATACATAGACGAGCCGGTTGAGCTGAACTCCGATACCGATACCGTGGGGCGCACATCCCTCAGGTGGGGTGGCTCCGCGGCCAACTTCGCCGTGTGGGCAAGCAGGATAGGGTCAGGCTCCGCCATAGTCGGAAGGGTCGGGATGGATTTCGTCGGCAAGGCCGCGTTGGCGGATTTCGTATCCGAGGGAGTAAACCCGCTCCTGAGCTTCGACGATGACATGCCCACAGGGACCGTAGTGGTTAAAAGCCGCGGCGGATCGGGCAGGGAGATGATCTGCGACAGGAAGGCCAACGCCCGCCTTTCGGAAACGGATCTTCCCATATCAGCCATTGCCAATGCATCATGGGTCCACATCTCAGGGTACACGGTGATCGAGGACGTCCCAAGGCGGGCTGTCAGATCATGCATTAAGGCCGCAAGGTCGGCAGGCGTCCCTGTATCCGTCGATCCGGGCTCCTGCTCGCTCATAGGCTCTCTCGGCGTGGAAAGGTTCCTGGACGCGGTAAGGGGGACGGACCTTATCGTTCCCAACATGGAGGAGGCGGGGCTTCTCACCGGCTACAAGGACGCCGAGGAAGCCGCAGCGGCGCTCTTGAAGGCCTTCCCGATGGTTGCGGTCAAGCTGGGGGCAAGCGGCGCATACTTCGCCGACAGGAAGGGAAGCTGCGGTTTCGTCCCAGCGCCGCCGGCCGATGCGGTCGACGTCAACGGGGCAGGGGATTCGTTCGGGGCGGCATTCGTAAGCAAATACCTGGCCTCGGGCGATATGAAGGCGGCGGCCGAGGCAGGGTGCGCTCTGGGATCCCTCGTGGCGGGCGCCCGGGGGGCCAGGCCGGCTCTGGACCTTAAGGAGTTCCTCAAGGAACACTTCGGGCGCGGCGAAGAGGGCGTGAGAGGACTATGAGGATGGACGCAAGGAGGATGCTGCCGTCCTTTTGCATGGCGGCTATGATGCTGCTCGCCGCAATCACATGTTCCGCGGCGGATGATGCGCTGGGCTTCCCTCCCGCAGGCTGGTCAAGGGAGCAGCTGTTGTGCGAATACTCTAGGCTTACCGGCGCATTCAGCGTGGACATATCCGGCGACCTTCTCCTCATCGCCTACTCCGACGGCCAGTACGACTCCCTCAAGATCAGGGGAAGGGCGTTCAGCCTTGGCAAGGACGGCCCGCAGGAGAGATGGTCCAGGGAGGTTTCGGCAAACGACAGCCATAACGTATTCCCGCTCGTGATGGCCTCGAAGTCGGGGGGCTTCCACGTGTTCTGGGTGGAAAGGCCCGATGATACCAGGTATTCGATAAGGTATTCCAGGCTGGACGGCTCGGGCGCGGCCGTCATCGAAGACACCCTGCTCGAGACGGGAAACGGCCCCATAAGGGACCTTACTGCGGCGGAACTTCCGGACGGCGACCTGGTGCTTGCCTGGTCTGACTGGCGCGGAAGGACGCTGGACGTGATGGCGGGGCGGGTCGAACTAGGAGGCGGGCCCGTCGCTTTGTCCGGCAAAGTCACATATGAGAGGATAGAACCCGACAGGGCGATGTCGACCCCCAGGATCGCATATATAGACGGAGTGGACGAGATTGCCCTACTCTGGGTCGAATCCGGCTTCGAGAAGGCCAACCTCAACCTGGCATGGTTAGACCCTGCAGACCTGTCGTCACAAGGAAGCGTCGTCCTCGGCACTTACTCGACCGCGTCAGGGTCTTACCCTGCCATCGACACGGGGCGCGAAGGCGAGTTCTACGTCTCATGGCCGCAGGACATCAACATCATGTCGTTCACGGCCAACAAGACTTCCGACATAATGTTCGCCCATTTCAAGGGGCGCGAGATGCTCTGGTCAAGCA
>JAGOKM010000135.1 GCA_017994615.1 Bacillota bacterium
AAATACCAGAGGGATATGTGCATGAGGGCGAGGCCAACTACCGTAAGGCCCATCACCGAGCCGCTTGAGAAAGCGACCTTGAGGCCCTCTTCCAGGCTCCTGGACGCGGCCTGGGCCGTCCTCACGTTCGAGGAGGTCGCGGTCTTCATGCCGACATATCCGGCAAGGCCGGAGAACACCCCTCCTGTCACGAAGGCGAACGGGGTAAACATGCTCATCTTGGAGTAGAAGGACGCGAGGGCAAGTATGACGAACATGGCTGCGAAGAAGAAGGTGACCGTTTTGTACTGCCTTTTGAGGTAGGCGTCGGCGCCCTTGCTTATTGCGCCCGATACCTTCTGCATCCTGTCGTTGCCCCTGTCTTTCAAGGAGAGCCACCTGACAAGGTACAAGACGGTGATGAGCGCGGCGGCCGCGGCCAGCGGCATGGTCAACGCCAGGGACCTCAATACGGGCTCCGGGTTCATCTGGGAGCACCTCCATTCAGGTCGTATAGCCGTCTAGCGACATTTTATCACAGAGGCACCTTGATAGCGCCCATTTTGCTGCCCTTTTATTGCTTAGGCATCCAATGTTGTATAATCATCTGGTATAAATCGGCGGGAGGTAGCTTCATGATCTTCAGGGACAGGCCGGACGGAAAGCTGATGAAGGTCCCCAACTTCAAGAAAATCAACCCCTACATGTTCCCCACCAGGGACGAATCCATACTGTACTGCCAGGACAGGCTGGACATTGGCAACGCGATAGGCATGCTGCTAGAGATGAACAGGGGGAAGGCCCTGGAAGAGAGGGTCACACTGTTCCATGTCCTTCTGACCGCGCTGCTCAGGTCCGTAGTCGAAAGGCCGATGCTTAACACCTTCGTGGCCGGGCAGCGGTATTACAGGAGGAACGAGCTTTCCTTCAGCTTCGTCGCCAAGAAGGAGCTCAGCGACGACGGAGAGGAGACCATACTCAAAGTGAGGTTCAATCCGAACGACACGCTCTTCGATGTCACCAGGAGGACCAGGGAGGCCGTCTCCAAAGCCAAGAGCGCAACGGGAAACTCCACCGAGAAAGAGATAGACATCGTCATGGCCCTGCCCAGGTTCGGCATCAAGGCCTTCATGTGGCTCTACAGGTTCCTGGACTACAACAACATGCTGCCGGGCTTCATGATAGACACCGACCCGCTGTACTGCACTACGTTCATAACCAACCTAGGAAGCATCGGGCTCGAGCCCATCGACCACCACCTCTACAACTGGGGGACCTGCGGGACGTTCCTTGCAATCGGCAAGGTCAAGAGGGGGCCCCTCTACGACGGCAGGAGCGGACAGCCCAGGACTGCGCATGTCATGGACATCAGGGTCTCGCTTGACGACAGGATTGCCGACGGCTATTACTACGGCAACTCCCTTGCGACTTTCAAGAGGTACGTCGAAGACCCCACATCCCTTCTTAAGCCGCCCGGCTATACTAAAGAGCAGATCGACGCGCTGGGGCTGAAGTATATGCCGGACTGACGAACCGGCAGGTTCTCAAAGGATTCCTCTGGAGGCGAACAGATGATTTTCAGGGACCGCCCGGATGGGACGCTGATCAAAGTCCCGAGCTTCAAGAAGGTTCTGACCTATACCTGTCCCACAAGGGACGAATCATCCCTATACTTCAAGGAGACCCTCGAAATCGAGGAAGCGATTTCGCTGCTGTTGGAGAAGAACAGGGGCAAGTCGCCCGAAGACAGGATCACGATCTTCCATCTTATAGTAGCCGCGTATGTCAGGACCGTCGTGGAAAGGCCCATGGTCAACACCTTCGTATCGGGGCATAGGTTCTACCAGCGCAACGAGATCTCTTTCAGCCTGGTGGCGAAGAAGCAGATGAGCGACGAAGGCATCGAGGGGCTCGTAAAGGTGAAGTTCTCGCCCATGGATACGATCGAACAGGTGGCAGCCCGCATGAAAAAGGCGGTCCTTGTGGGGAAGAGCGACGCGGGCAGCAGCTCAGAGCGCGAAGTCGACTTCCTAATGTCGCTCCCGCAGCCGATAACCTCCCTTGTCATGTGGCTTTACAAGGTGCTCGACACTAACAACCTCATGCCCGGGTTCATGATAGACAACGACCCGTCATACTCCACGGCTCTCATAACAAACCTCGGCAGCATCGGGGTGGACGGGGTCTTCCACCACCTGTTCAACTGGGGAAACAGCAGCGTGATAATGGCCATCGGCAGGGTGAAGAAAGTGCCTCTGTACGACACAAGGACGGCGGACGAGAGAAAAGCCAGGGTGCTAGACATATATTTCACCCTCGACGACAGGATTGCCGACGGAACCTATTACAGCAACTCGCTGAAGGCCTTCAAAAGATACATGGAGCATCCTGAGCTCCTGTTCGAGCCTCCGAAATACACCAAAGAGCAGATCGACGCCCTGAAGCTCAGGAAAGGGACGGTCAAATAGGACGCAGGATATGAAGAAACGGGCCCTTTGCGGGGCCCGTCGGTTTTCACGTAATTCCTATCTCCTCGCCTTGCCGACGACCGCCATGATGGCCGGTATCGCCGCAAGCTGTATGGCTATGCCTGCCAGGCTGCCCGTGAAGGCTCCCGAAAAGAAGGCCCACGGGGCGGGGAGCCTTGCGCCGAACATCGATGTCAGCACCCAGACGGCAAGGGTCGCCACCAGGCGGCCGGAAACCATCGAAAGGACAAGGACGATGTTCCTGTCCATCTTTAGTTTCCTGTAGAGCACGCTCGTGACGAAGCCGTATGTCGCAAGCTCAGCCATCATGAACGGGAGCACGGGGAACACCGGGGGCATGCCAGTTATGAGGGTGTTGACAGCGGGGCTTAGCAAGCCTACGAGCAGGGCGAAGAACGGATCCACGAAGAAGCCGGCCAGAAGCACCGGGAAATGCATCGGCAGGAGCAGTGTGCCCGCATTCGGTATGCCGTGCAGCAGCATCGGGATTATTACAGCCATTGCGATGAACATAGCTGATAAAGTAAGCTGTGCGGTCCTTTTGGATGCCATTTTTACCTCCGAGCGGTCGATATGGATAGAATTAACGGCCCGATCTGTATGACCGGGCCGCAGTATTGGTGCCCTTTGGCAACCGCAAAGGAAAGGGATGGGACGATAGGGGCCAAGGCGGGGTGAAGGGGATGGGGCGCGATGCATGGGTTACGGGCCTTACCGACAGCGTCTTGCGGGACGTTCGACGTACCGCGTGCTGAAAGGTCAAGCCCTCGGCCTATTAGTACCGGTGAACTTAGCGCATTGCTGCGCTTGCATTGCCGGCCTAT
>JAGOKM010000001.1 GCA_017994615.1 Bacillota bacterium
GTTTCATGGCGGTCGTTGTGGAATACCTCCAGGCCATACTCATGGCCTTCCTGATAGCAATCGTCATCATGGCATTCATAGGCCGTTCATACATGGTAGAAGGCGCGTCCATGGAGAAGACGCTATTCAACAGCGAAAGGGTGCTCGTAGAGAAGATAAGCTACTACTTCGGGGACCCCGACAGGGGAGACATCGTAGTGCTCATGAACCCCAGGCAGCAGAAGTACGGCAACTGGTTCTACGACACGTTCGGCTTCGTGAAGGACATATTCGTCTCCGACATGTCCACGAGGCCCTACATAAAGCGCGTGATCGGGATAGCCGGGGACAAGGTCGAGGTGAAGGGGGGCCGCACCTACCTGAACGACGAACTTCTCGAGGAGCCCTATGTAAGCGAGGATATCTGGTGGGACTACGGGCCGTACTACGTACCCGAAGGATACGTCTTCGTGATGGGGGACAACCGCAACCACAGCGACGACAGCAGGAGCTCAGTAGGCTTCCTCAAGATAGACAGGATCCTTGGGAAGGCGGTGGCGAGGTTCTGGCCGCTTAACAAGATCACCATTTTCCAGAGGCCCGACCTTTTCAAGGACATGTAGGATATGCGGTGATGCCTGCCGGCCCGATGATGTCGGGCCGGTTCTCATTTCACCTGCTTTGCTGTGTTAATATATCCTGGTAAGGGGTGATGGGATGGATTGCGCGAAGGTTGAGGCCGTAATCGTCGATTGGCTGAAGGAGAAGATGTCGGCTGCAGGCTCGAAGGGGCTGGTGTTCGGCCTTTCAGGGGGCCTCGATTCGGCTGTGGTAGCAGGTCTTTCGAAGAAGGCGGCAGGGGAACGCGCCCTCGCGCTCATAATGCCGTGCGAATCCCAAATCATTGACTCAGAGCACGCAGTCCTGGTGGCCGAGGCTTTCGGCCTGGACAGGCGCTTCGTGGACCTTACATCGGCCTACAGGGCGATGTCGTCCGAGATGGCTAAATCGGGGCTGACCGACCCGCCGAGGCTTGCCTCTGCGAACCTGAAGCCCAGGCTGAGGATGGCCGCCCTATATTATTTCGCCAATACGCTGGGCTACATGGTCGTTGGAACCGGCAACAGGAGCGAGTGGTACGTCGGCTACAGCACCAAATACGGCGACGGCGGCGTTGATGTGCAGCCGATCATCGGCCTGCTGAAGGGCGAAGTGGTAGAGCTGGCCAGGCATCTGGGCGTGCCCGAGGAGATAATCGCAAAGCCTCCGACTGCAGGACTGTGGCAGGGCCAGACGGACGAAGGGGAGATGGGCTTCACTTATGCCCAGCTCGACAGATATATTGCGACGGGGGTCGCAGATGAGCGGACTAAGGCGAGGATTGAGTCGATGCATTCGGGCTCCAGGCACAAGTTCGCGCCGGCGCCCACTCCTTTCGACCCTGAAAAAGGCATCTCTTTCGCAGAGGAAGGCGCAAGGTAGATGGGAAGAGGACCTTGGCGCGCCTTCATATCGCGCTTCTCTGCCTACGACATGGTGGTCATAGGGCTTATAGCGGCGCTGGGCATCGCGTCGAAGAACATCGTCGGCCCGCTGGCGCACCTTGTGACGGTGCCTATAGGTGTGCCCGGCGGGTCTCTTGCGGGCGGCTTCTACATGCTGTGGATAGTCCTTGCGAGGGCCTTCACGGGCAAGGCGGGCTCTTCGACGCTTGCAGCTGCCGTGCAGGCTATCATAGTCATTGCGACGGGCTCCTTCGGGTCCCACGGCGCGCTGACCGTGATAACCTATACTCTGCCTGGGATAGCGTGCGACCTTGCGATGATACCGCATAAGAAGGACGGCGAGGGGCGGCTGCTCTGGTGCGCATTAGGCGGGATGGCAGCCAACATCGCCGGGTCCGTCGCGACGAACTATACTTTTTTCAGGCTGCCGCCACTGGCGCTGGCCTTGACTGCCGTCACCGCCGCGTTCTCGGGGGCGGCAGGCGGGGCCTTTGCAAGCGCGGCGTCTGACAGGCTGGGCAAGATAATGGGAAGATGACCGGAGGATGGAAATGAAGGGCAAGGACAGGTTAGCAATAGGAATCATCATCATCCTGGGGCTGCTCATGGTGGCCCTTGGGGCAATAAACTCCTGCGCCACCGAGCAGAAGCTCGAAGGCGACCTGGAAGTCCTCGTAAACGGCGAGAAGGTGGCTGCTTTCACCGCGACGGAGCTCTCCGCGATGAAATCATCCAGCTTCAAGGCCGTAATAAGGAGCTCCAGCGAGGGCACAAGCGAGGCGGAGTTCACCGGGGTCCCTGTAATGGACATCGTGAAGAAGGCATACCCTGCTGTCGCCGACGGGTACAAGGCCATAATCGTAAAGGCCGAGGACGGATACCAGACGATACTGGCGAAAGAGGAGGCCGAACTGGCTGACAACGCCTATATCTGCTACCTGATGAACGGCGCCCCGATAAAACCGAAAGCCCAGAAGGGGCACGGCCCCCTGCGCCTAATAATCCGCAACGATGAATTCGGCCAGCGCTGGGTCAAGTACGTAAACAGGATAGAAGTCAAGAAGTGAAAGCCCTTTCGCTTTCGAAAACACGGTTCAGCTATCAAGGCGCCTTAAAGCCCGTGCTGGACGGCGTGGACCTGGACATGGAGCCGGGCCAGGCGGTGCAGGTCTCAGGCCCCTCAGGCAGCGGCAAGACCACGTTATGCCTCGTAGCGTGCGCTATCATCCCCTCCAGGCTGGTAGGCAAGTTCTCCGGAAAGGCCGAGCTGTTCGGGCAGGCGACTGCGAAGCTGGGCCCCTCGGGGGCTTCCGGCTATGTAGGGTATGTGATGCAGGACCCGGAATTCTCCATGCTCATGCCCACCGTCGAGGACGAGATCGCCTTCGGCCTTGAGAACAGGGGATGGGAGCCGGAGAAGATAACCGCAAGGGTCGAAGAGCTCATGGCAGACCTGGGCATGCGGTCCCTTTCGGGGAGGAATCCGCAGAAGCTTTCGGGCGGCGAGAAACAGCTCGTGGCAATAGCCGCGGCCATCGCCCATCATCCGCCGCTTCTGGTCATGGACGAATCATTCTCGGGCCTGGATGAGGACAAGAGGGAGCTGGTCGTCTTCGAGCTGGGCCGGATGAAGAAGAACGGCACCGCCATCCTGATGGTGGAGCATCTGGGGATCGGCCGCATCGCCCCCTTCTGGCTTGACAGGAAGCTGTGGCTGCAGGACGGCTCGCTCACGGAGGCTCAAGGAAGTTGAAGCAGGTTGTCTTCGAATCGGTGGTATTCTCCTACCCGGCGGACAGGGATTTTGCTCCCGCCCCCAGGGTGTTCGACAGGCTCAGCCTGACGTTGAAGCCGGGTCGCGCGTATGTGCTGCTCGGACCAAACGGATGCGGCAAGAGCACCTTCGCGAAGCTGATGGCGGGCATCATATGCCCTGACGAAGGAAGGGTGCTAATCGGGGGGGACGAAGTCAGCAAAATGAGCCTGCCAGAGGTAGGCAGATCGGTCGGCATCGTCATGCAGAACCCCTCAAGGCAGCTGATATGCTCCCGTCCTGTTGACGAGGTCGCATTCGGCCTCGTCCAAAGGGGCATGGACAGGGATGCCGCGGGCGCTTTCGCCGCCGAAGCCCTTGAAAGCTACGGCTTGTCGGAAGCGTCCGGCACATACACCCAGAGGCTGTCCAAGGGAGAGCAGATTAGGCTGGCCATGGCTTCCTGGACGGTCCTTAAGCCCGACTGGATGATACTGGACGAATCCCTTTCGAGCCTCGATATCTGCTCAAAGGGCATCGTGCTGGGCAAGGTGGCCGAGATGGCGGCCCAAGGGCACGGTGTCATCGTAGTATCGCATTCAAGTGAGCTTGCAGACGAGATGGGGGCGTTCAAGATAACGATGGAGAAGGGGGGCGCAGCCCTTGTCGGTTGAGGCGGATCCAAGGTCAAAGCTTTTCGCCGTCTTCTGCCTTACCACGATGGCCCTGCTAATCAGGCAGGGGGAAAGCGCCCTTCTGCTGGCAGCGTTGACCATAGCCGCGCTCGCCCTATTCGGGGTAAGGCTGTCGGCCCCGTTCAGGATTCTCCGCAAGCTCGTCCCCGCCCTCCTGGTCGTATCGGTCCTTCAGGTCCTGCTCGTGAAGGCGGGGCGGCCGCTTCTTCTGCTGGGCAGCATTCGGCTGGTCACGACGGGGGGGCTGCAGGCGGCTTTGTTCATGGCGGCCAGGGTGGGCATAATCGCAAGCTGCGGTTCGATCCTCTACAGCATCGGTTTTTCGGACTTCCTTTTAGCGATGAGGTCCATTAGGGTGCCCTACGAGCTTGCCTTCATGTCGGCCATGGGGGCGAAATTCCTCCCCCTTCTGGCTGAGGAGATGTCCGACAGCCTGATATCTGCCCAGCTGAGGGGGGCCGACTTGAGGAGGATGGGATTGGTTCGAAGGCTCAGGCTCTATGTGGACGTCCTCATGCCGGCCACAGTGACAGCCATGTCGAGGGCCGAGGGCATATCATGGGCGCTTGAGCTGAAGGGCTTCAACCCGGGGAAGCCGAGGACGTACTGGCGCAAGCTGGAGATGGGCATGTCGGACTGGCTGGTCCTGCTGGCCGGGGCAATTGCGTTTGCCGCCTTCCTTGCAATCAACTACCGGAGGTGACCGAAAAGTGAAGGTGTTTGCCGTATCGGGCCTGCACAGCACGGGCAAGACAACGGTAGTCGAGCACCTGGTAAGGGAGTTCGCATCAAGGGGCCTGAAGGTAGGCACCATCAAGGACATACACTACGAGGGGTTCACCATCGACAAAGAGGGCACCAACACCTGGAGGCATCGGCAGGCCGGTGCATCTGTTGTCGCAGCCAGGGGGCTTGATGAGACCGACGTCATATATGCCGGGAGGATGAGGATGGCAGAACTGGTGGATCTCTTCGACGTCGACGTGCTAGTTATCGAAGGAGGCCACGATGAGCCCTATCCGAGGATAACATGCGGCTCAAACGCCGAAGAAGCGGATCTAAGGACCGACGGCCACACTTTCGCGTTCTCAGGCGTAATGGGCTCGACGGTCAGATCCTATCGCGGCCTGAGGGCGTTCGATTGCACGTCGGAGGCGGCGGAACTGGCCGACCTTGCGCTGGTAAGGGCTTTAGCGGTCGACAAGACGGGTGGGCTTAAGTGAGGCAGGACGCAGCGCATGCCCCCGGCGTGGAAGCCCTGGCCGGCATTGTGGCCTCCGTGTGCGCTTCTTCCATCAGGGACGGCGACAGGCCGGAGGAGAGCCTGAGGGGAATCGAGGGCTTCATGGGGCTGCATCCTCTCGAATCGAGGAAGGGCAGGTGCTTCAAGCTCGACACTTGCAGTATGCCTGCGCTGTTCGTGAAGATCCTTCAGGACAGCTCAAAGGCGGCTAACGAGGCCGGGTTCGCAAAAAGGCTCAACGAGATGGGGATAAGCTGCCCGAAGGCCCTCTTCGTCGAAGGGCAGGTGCTCGTCAGGCTATATATCGAGGGGAAGACCGCGGCCGAAGAGCTGGACATGGCGATAGGATGGGGGGATGTCGGCTATGCCTCGTCTTTGTGCTCGAAGGTGGGCGCCATGCTGGCCGAAGCGCATAACCTGGATTCCCGAAACGGTCATGGGCTGGTCCTGAACGACCTGAACCTGCGCAACTTCATCGTGTCCGGAGCAAATTCGATAAGCCTCATAGACCTTGCCGACGCGGGCGACGGGGACCAGGGGAAGGACCTGGGAAGCCTTGTTGTACACATACTGACCCACAGGCCCGCCTTCACTGTGGCCTCCGAGGCAATGGCAGATGCGGCATACCGGGGCTACTTCGGGACGGCCGGATGGCCCGGCGCCCGCGCGAAAGCCGTGCAGGGGCTCAAGGAAGCACTTCTCGAAGCCGAGGCCAGGAGGCATTCGCCAGGGCTTTCAGAGCTTGCACGAGGCTATCTGAAGCATCTGGAAGAGACGGTAAAGGGCATGTAGGAGGGGCATGGCATGGGTCTTAGCACAGGCAAACTAACCGTAGTCGCCCTTTTCACGGCGCTGATGATAGCTGGCGCTTACATATCGGTCCCTTTAGCTGGCACCGTGCCTTTGACCTTCCAGCCGTTCGTAAGCATACTGGCCGGCGCTGTAATAGGGCCCAGGCTCGGGTTCCTGGCAGTGGCTGCCTATGTGGCGATAGGATTGGCAGGCGTGCCGGTCTTCGCAGGTTTCACAGGCGGCATTGTCAAGGTGCTGTCTCCTTCATTCGGTTTCATACTCGGCTTCCTGGCCGCAACCGTAGTGACCGGCGCAATCGCCTACAAAGGGAAGCCGTCTTTCCCCAAGCTCCTTGCCGCCAGCGTGGCAGGGATTGCCGCCATCTACCTTGCGGGCATCCCATACATGCACATAATACTTGTCACCGTTTCCGGCAAGGACTGGGCATTTGCGGCCACGGCGCTGAGCATGGCGCCGTTTTTCGTAAAGGACATGCTCCTGGCCGGAGTCGCGGCCTTGATAGCTGCAAGGCTGTTGCCGATAGCCAGGAGGCTCATGAGATAAACGCGACTTGCTCGGGCTGCGCCCTTCTGAACCCCTTATTTGGTCACTGCCTTATCCCAAGGGCTTCGAGCATTTTGGCGAACAGCTCGCTGTTGTCATAACGCCCCGCGAAAATGGAAGAGCCGGGGCCTTCCGCGGTCACAAGCACGTTGGAAGCCGTGTGCCCTCCGCTGCCCCAGGCTATGTTGGCCTTCCGGGAGATCAACGCGCCGATGGACCTAGCCCAGTCGCTGGAGCTTCTGATCGACTCGGCCTCTTCTTCGGACATCTCGTACCCTGTTGAGGCCTTTACTATCGAAACCAGAGAGGCAGGTTTATCCTCAGCGAGCCAGGCCATCTTCATAGAACTTGACTTCACCCTCGCGAGGAAGGGCACGTCGATCCTGTATCCCTGGTTGGCGCCGAGGGACAGGCCGCCAGTCTCGTGGTCGGACACGACCAGTACCAGGGTATCGCCGTCCTTGCGGGCGAATTCCAGGGCCTTTGCGACGCCCATGTCGGCGGCGATTACGCCCTTTAAGGCGGCAGCTGCGTCGTTGTCGTGAGAAGCCCCGTCCACGCTGCCCGTCTCGGCAAGGAGGATGAAGGGTCTACCCTTTCCGGAAAGCTTGTCCAGCGCCGCTGATATGATGTCGACGAATGCTGCGGCATTGCTTCCGGCGTCTATCTCCATTTGAAGATATGCGTCATCTAGAAGGCAGATAGCCGGCAGTCCGCCGGAAGCCAGGGACTTCAGGTCATAGTAGGCGTTGAAGCGTGGCTTCGAATCGGCGGACAGCATGGACTGCTGGATGAGCGGGTCGACATAGCGGGCCCCTCCGCCTATCGCAAGGTCGAGGCTAGATGACATGAGCTGCTTTGCGATGTTCCTGTATTCCGCCCTGGTAAGGGAGTTTGCGTACATCGCCGCCGATGTCGCGTCGTACAGCTCCGAATTGGTAGCGATGCCGCACGAGAATCCGGCCTTGGATGCGATGTCCATGACGCTTTCTAGCTTGTTCAGGTCGTGGTCGTACCCGATCGCCGCATTGTAGGTCCGCTTACCCGTGAACATGGCGGTCGCTGCCGCCGCCGAATCTGTGATATCGGAACCGTAGCTGGACGTATCCATCATCCCCAGGTGACTCATGCGGTTCATCGAAAGGCCGCCCTTCACAGCAAGCTCTCCGAGCTGCCTGTGCGCAGGGCCCATGCCGTCCACGACGATTATTATGAGGTTTCTTGCTAGCCCTTGAGCAGATGCAAGCGGAAAAGCTGCCATCAGCAGCAGGATGGCTGCGGCAAGCCTGACATGTCTGTTCTTCATCGTATCCCCCCGGTTCGAGATGAATCAATTCTACACCAAGTCTGGCAGGGGCATGATGCATGGTATAATCCCCTAGGGAAGGAAGGTATCGGACATGTCTTTCAAGGTCATTTTGAAAAGGGCCACGATTGCGGCCTTGGCGTTGGTCCTCTCGACGCTGGCCCTCGTTTCGGCCCAGGCGCCGCCCCCTTACCACGACGTGCGGCCCGGCTACGGGGTGACCCGCATAGGCTGGCTATCCGATTACTGCCCGGGGCTTAGGGGGACGCCCGGCGACACGATGGTCTATTACTTGGAAAGCGGCGTGCCCGGCATGGACGTACTGGTGCTCGGCGGCACGCACGCCAACGAGATATCGGGGATACTGGCTGCGACGCTGCTCGTAGAACGGTCAGAAGTGAAGGCCGGAAGGCTTATAGTCATACCCCACGCGAACAACAGCGCGTCGATGGCGCCCGATTCAAGGGGCGGCTTGAAACTCGAGCATGTCACGATAGGTTCGCTCTCGGCGCCCAGGGTGTTCAAGTACGGCGACAGGTACACAAGCGAGGCCGACCAGCCCGACTACAAGTCCGACCCGCTCGGCATAGAAGCCAGGAACCTCAACAGGGTTTACCCAGGCAAGTCGGACGGGACCATGACGGAGAAGATCGCATTCGGGATCATGGAGATATTGAGGGCCGAGGGCATAGATACTGCCATCGACCTGCATGAGGCCAACCCCAAAAGCAGCCTCGGTTGGACTATCATATCTCCCAACGAGACCCTGGACATCGCAGTCCTTTCGGCATTCGAGCTGGAAGAGAAGGGAATCAGGATGAGCCCCGACAGGAGCGGCGCGGGCTTTGCCGGCTACAGCCACTGGGAATGGAGCAGGATGGGGACTGCCGCATTCCTTCTCGAGACGGTGAACCCGGGCATGGAGGCCGGATTGAAGCTGGATCCGATCGTGAGCGCGGAATTTCCTATCGAAAGGCGCGTCGGAACACACCTCGAGACGATATTGACCCTGCTTAAGTACTCGGTTGAGCTGGGCGGGGCCCCTTTTGCGATAGAAGGTGTTCCGAGCTACAAGGCGCTGATGCAGAATGGGATATCGAGCTACCTGAGGTAAAACCTGCAGTCTGATTGTAGAAGCCCCCGCAGCTTGCGGCCAGACCATGGCCGTGCGGCGGGGGCTTCCCTCAAGGCATTCCCTGGGTCAATAGAGCTTGTCGAGCTTCATGACGACCCTCTCGGCGAACCTGAGGGCCTTGTCGAGGGTGTCCCTGTCCATCTTGTCGAAAGTGTCAGAGGGCATGTGCCAATGGGGCGCGAAGCCATCGCGCTCGAGGCCTATGAGCGTGATGGCCGGGATGCCGTTTATTATCGAATCGCTCGCTTCGGTGCATCCCCCTGTAAGGCTTGAAGGATATACCTCGAAGTCCATCTCCCTGCCCACGCCTTCGACCAGCTCCAGGAGCTTCCTGTCGGGGCGCAGCGGAAGGAGCAGCCCTTCCCTGGCGATGTATGACGGCCCCGCGCAGCCGAGCATCTCGAAGTTCACGGTGACAGGGTCAACGAATTCCTTCTTGTGGCGCTTGAAGAAATCCACGGCCCCCTCGTGCAGAGATTCCTCGCTTCCGGAGCAGACCAGCCAGACCCGAGTGCCCTCCAGCGGCGCCTTCTTCAGCAGCTCCGCGAAGGTCAGGACCAGCCCTGCGCCTGTCGCGTTGTCGTTTGCGCCCCTTGTGAACGGGGTGGAGTCTGCCTCTATCGTTATGGCGATGAGGGACATTGCGGCAAGCAGCGAGATAAACGTCACGTTCCAGATAAGCCTCGAATGCGCAGGCCAGATGAGGGCTGCGCCGAACAGCACAGTCTGCAGCACCAGCAGGCCCATCGCCACGTTCGACCACACGGCGTACACCTTGCGCCATCTCTTTGACGAGAAGATCATGGGTGTCCTCTGGGTGTCCATATGCCCCATGAGGATCAGGTCCCTCCTGTGGTTTCCGAACGGTTCCGATTTGGCGAACACATTGCGGCTGAGGTTCTTCGCCCCGAACAGCCTCAGAAGGTTCGGGCGCAAGAGGAGCTCCTGCACTTCGGAGATGAGCGCGATGAGGGATACGACGAATGCGGTGCCCGGCATCTTCGGGAAGATGGCATAAGCGGTGGAGAAAGCCACGGCGGCTATAAGGTGGGGCCTGAACACTGACGACTGGCTTATGAACTTCTCGACCGTGGGCTCATAGCCCATAGCCTTGAACTCGCCCTCGCAGTATTCCGCCGCCTTCTGCTCGTCGACGGTGCCGCTGCCCCTGGCGCCTATCGTCACCGACAGCTGTTCAATATGCCTGAGCCAGGTTCCGACCTTGTTGTCCATAAAAGGGGCCTCCTTCGTCATAAAGGTTGTAAAGACATTATCGCACAATGTATCATCGTTTGTAGATAACCGCGCTCCGAGCCGGAAGGCCTAAAGCACACAGCCAGGGTCCCCGGCCGACAGGGCCAAGGTGGAAACGCCTTGACCTCCCTTTTGGAAAGGATGGCGGCAACCGGCCTTTTTTGCCGTGCCCTTCCTGAAGGGCACGGCATTTCATTTCAGGAGGCATGCAGATGAATCCAAGGGTCCGGATGAATCCCGCTTTGCTTGGCGCTACGATCGCCCTCGTACTCGTCCTGGCGTTACCCGCAGTGACGCACGCCGCGGGGGCTGTAATCAAGCTCACCGACAGGCTTGGCACGTCCCAGTCGGTCGACCTGCTGTCCTTGCCCCAGCTGGACTACAAGGCGTCCTACAAGCGCTCGACCGGGGCTATAGTTGGGCCGTTCAGCTACAGGGGGCCTTCGCTGCTCTCGGTCCTGGCGCTCATGGGCGGGATGAACGAGAACGACGCGGTGCAGCTAATCTCCGAGGACGGATACAGGATGAGCCTCACTTACGGACAGGTCCATGGGGAGGTCACCGTCTACGACGGGAAGGGCGAAGCCATGGAGGATTTCGAAAGGCCGATTCTCATCCTTGCGGTTTCATCCGACAGCCCCGCATTCGAACAGGAGGGGGTAAGGGCGGTATTTGCCGGCCCGAAGGCGCCCCTGACCGACGGGCACACTTGGGTCAAGTGGATCGTCGAGGTCAAGGTGATCCCCATGGTTAAGGAATGGGAGCTGGAGCTGGAGGGGGTGGTCAAAGCGAAGATGGACAGGTCGACCTTCGAAAGCCTGGCCACATGCCCGCTCTCCCCGCACCCCGGAGCCGACTGGGGCGCGACCGACGGGACATATGCGGGGGTCCCGCTTTGGACGCTGGTGTCCGTCGTAGACAACGTGGAGCCGGAGAACTCCCATTACACATACGACAGGGCGCTTGCCGCCTCGGGATATACCGTAAGGGTGACGTCCAAGGACGGAACATACGTCGATTTCGACTCGAAGGACCTCATTTTCGAATCGGGGGTCTTCGTAGCTTTCACAAAGGACGGGAAGCTCATCGGGGAGGAAGACGGGCCGCTGGTGCTCACAGGGCCCAGATCCCCCAGGACTCTCAGGAATGTCGTATCGATAAAGCTCATAGGCGTTAAATAGGACGGAGGGAAGATCCATGTCGAAGAGAAGGTACATAGCGCTTGCAGCAATGCTCGTAATCGTAATCGCCGCCACGGCCGCCTCGGCGGAGGGCCTGGCGGTAAGGCTCGTCAAAGGGGACGCAGCCCCCTTGACAGTGGAGCTGGAGAAGCTCGAAAAAGTAGAGGGCGTCGCCTATTACAGGAACTCCAAGGGTGTTGTCTCGGGCCCGTTCAAGATAAAGGGGGTCAAGCTGGCCGACCTGCTGAAGCTGGCAGGGGGCATGACGGCGGAGGAGAAGCTCATCTTCACGGCCTCGGACGGCTACGTGACCGAGCTCAGCTTCGCGCAGGCCAACGGGGAGCTTGCGGCCTCCAGGCCGGACGGAGCCGCCTTCGAAGGCAAACCGGCGCTGGTGCCCGTTATAATCACATGGTCCGAGCCTGACATGGCGAAGGACCTGCCGAGGCTCGCCTTCATCGCCGATGTGGAGGGAGGCCTCATGACGGAGAGCAAATACTGGGCGAGGAACCTGGTGGAGATCAGGATAGCCCCCGCCGACAGGAAGTAAGGGGCCGCGGGACAATCAGGAAGGGGCGCTTGATTAGGCGCCCCTTCGTTACATACCTGTCCAATAAAGGATATAATCAGATTAAGAGAGATGAAGGAGTGCCGCCGGCAAGCCGGCGGTTGCAACGGAGGTGCCCAGATGGCGGATGTCCTCCGCATTTCGATAATACAGACGCAGGCCTACGACATGCTCAGCCCGCACCACGCGGACAACGAGATGTTCTACATGCTCGAGATGGAAAGGGATTTCAAGCCCGACATAGTGCTGCTGCCCGAGTGCGTATGGCCCGGCTATTTCCTTCACGGCTGGGACTATTCCATGCAGGAGAAGGCCGACGACGTGAAAGCGCGCCTCGCCTCCACCGCAAGGAAGATGGGCTGCTTCATAGTCGCAGGCCTTCCCGAACCAGACAAGAGCGGGCCGACGGCGCAGATGCTGCCCTTCATGGAGGGCTGGATGCAGCCGGCAGCAAGCCCAATCTACAATGCGGCACTCGCCTGGAACAAGGCTGGCAGGCTCGTAGCCTCGGGCAGGAAGATAAACCTCTGGCACTTCGACGGTAAATGGTTCAAGAAGGGCGAAGGACCGGTCGTCTTCAGGACCAAATGGGGTAATATTGGCCTTATGGTATGCGCCGACGCCAGGATGCCCGGCATAGTGGAGAAGCTGGCCGAGGACGGCGCAAGGCTCGTCTTGAACTGCACAAACTGGGTCACATCGGGCCCCGACAGGTCGAAGCTGACCAACCCGCAGGCAGACTACCTTATAAGGGTGAGGGCCGTCGAGAACAACCTCTGGATCGCCTCCGCCAACAAGGTGGGGCTGGAAGACGGGCTTATCGCGTTCTGCGGGGGCTCCCAGCTGGTCGCCCCTGACGGGACGCTCGTGAAGAGGGCGTCGGCCGACAAGGTCGAGGCGATCAGGGCCGAGATCCCGCTGGACGAACAGGGAAGGATAGAGCTTCCCGAGCCTAAGATAGTAAGGCTGAGCAACCCTGCATTCTACGAATCTGCGTCAGGGCTTACCGACGAAGGGGGGAATGGCACCCCCGAGCCTGATGGAGGAAGGATACAGGGTTTCCCGCAGAAGCCGTCGCACCCTTATGTAGCGGTGGTGCAGCAGTCCCCGGAATCTGCCGGACAGCCGGGCACAGGGCTTGTCGCCAGGGCCGCCATGAAGAGGCTGGCTGCCAAGATAGATGCCCTCGGCGCGGACATAGTCGTGTTTTCAGGGACCTTCGAAGCCATGACGGGGCTGGACCCGCAGGCGAGGGCGCTGCTTGACGAGCCCACTATGAGGGGTAAGATGCTCGTCATACCCCGCGGCAGGTGCGAGAAGTGCGGCAACCCTATTGGAGGGGCCGACGTGGTGTTCGACGGAAAGTCGCTGCAGCAGTACGGCGCCCTGACCGTGCGCGAGGGGACGAGGGGCTGCCCCAACTGCGGATTCGGGGATTCGGTGGCGACTGCGCCCGTAGTGCAGACGCCGTTCGGCCCTCTGGGGCTGGTGTTGGGCAGGGAGGGCCACGAGCACAGGATGGTGGCGAGCTTGTCAGGCATGGGCGTCAGGATGTTCGCGTGGATAACGTCGGGCTTAGTGCCGGAACATGACATAATCACGAGGGCCAGGGCCATGGAGAGCAGGGTATGGATGATAACGGCCAACCCGGCTATGATGATAGCCAGGCAGCCGGGCCTAAGGGCTCTTTCGGGCCTTAGCCTTATCGCCGAGCCTGACGGGAGGGTGGCCTGTTCGGCGTTCCCCGACGAGGAGCAGATAGTTGCGGCATACTGCGACCTGTGCCTCTGCGAGAGGAGGGACGTAGTCCCCGGCACCCTGGCAATGGGCCGATGATTGGGAAGGTGTTTAATATGAGGAAAGGCTGGGCGATCCTTGCGCTGTTGTTCATAGTGGTCCTTCAGGCAACGGGGATGGAGGGCTGCAAAGCCGCGCCTAAGCCGAAGGTGGTGGCCCTAAACGGCGTGACCGGACTGGGGCTCGCCCTTCTGTTCGAATCTGGCGACTACGAAATCGAAGTCGGCAAATCCGCGGACGTCGCCGTGGCGAGGCTCACTTCGGACGGGGCGGAGATCGCCGCTCTTCCCGTATCCACGGCAGCCCTGTTGAGGAACAAGGGCGTCCCCATAAGAATCGCAGCCGTGACCAATTACGGCTCCCTTTACGTCGTATCAAGGGCTGAAGGAGGGCTCCTGCAGAGCGCTTCCTCCTACCTTGGCGTGCCCGGCAAGGGAACCATGCCCGACGTCACCCTTGCCATCCTGCTTGCAGAGTACAAATCGGCCTCCTCAGGCGTGCAGCACCATTCTTCGCCGGTGGAGCTGGCAAACCTCCTTCTAGCTGGCAAGGCGCAGGCGGCGCTTCTGCCGGAGCCGTGGGTTAGCCAGGTCCTGGCCAAGGACGCGGGGCTTAGGATCACATCTGACATACAGGCCGAATGGAGGGCGAAGTTCGGCTTCGACTACCCGCTCAGCTGCGTTGTGGTCACGGAGAAGTTCGCCGACGAGAGGCCCGATGCCCTAAAGAAGCTGCTTTCGGACATAGAGAAGAGCGTAGACTGGGTGAAGTCGAACCCTGGCAAGGCGGCGGCCATGGCTGCCGAAAAGCTGTCGATGGATCCGGCCGCCACAGAAAAGGCCGTCCCGAGGTGCAACTTCGCCTACCTGGACGGGCCTGCGGCGAAAGCGGCATCTTCCCAGTTCTACAGCAAAGTGCTGCAATATGCTCCGACGATGATCGGGGGGAAGCTTCCGGATGAGGCGTTCTACCTGGACAATTAGCCTCTTTTCGGCCATCGGCCTGGCAAGCCTGGCCATCGCATGGTGGGCGGGTTCTGTATTGCTGGGCAACAGCCTTCTGCTGCCTACCCCTTCAGAGACCATATCGGCGCTGTCGGGCATAGTATCCGACCCCGGTTTCGCAGGAGAGCTCTTAGCGACCGCATACAGGGTGTTCAAGGGGTTCGCCCTGTCATTCCTGCTGGGATCTGCGGCCGGCGCCGCCTGCGGCTTCTCATGGAAGGCCAAGGCGTTGCTTTCCCCAGCCCTTGCCGCATTGAGGACCGTCCCCTTCATTTCGCTTTCCATACTGGCGATCATCTGGTTCCCGTCGGGGACGGTGCCGGTGTTCGTCGCTTTCCTGATGGCGTTCCCGATCGTGGCGTCCAGCGTGATGGAAGGCATCGGATCTGTTGATACGGATCTGGAAGAGCTCTCCTCGGTATATTCGGTGCCCTTTTCGAAAAGGGCTTACAGGCTGTACCTTCCGTCCGTGATGCCATATGTGGTTTCGGCGGCATCGCAGTCTCTGGGCATGTCCTGGAAGATTGTGGTCTCAGCCGAGGTGCTTTCGATGCCGGCAAGGGGTATAGGCGGCAGGATGGATTCCGCGAAGGCGTTCCTCGAGATGCCGGAGCTGTTCGCATGGACGCTGCTGCTGGTGGCGCTGGGTTTCGCGACAGACGCCCTGCTGGAGGCGATTAGGGCGAGGGCCTTCGGCTGGAGGGAGGGCCGGCTATGGCAGAGGTTAAGGTAACCGGCCTGTGCAAATCATACGAAGGCAGGCCTGTCTTCTCAGGGGTGGACATGACTTTCCTGCAAGGGGAAGTCACAGCCGTCCTTGGGCCATCAGGGAGGGGCAAGACGACGCTCATAAGGGTGCTTTGCGGCCTTGAAAAGCAGGATTCGGGGGAGGTAAGGATGCCGCCCGGCATGGGATGCTCGGTGGCATTCCAGGAGCCCAGGCTGCTGCCATGGCTCACAGTCGACGGGAACATGGAGTATTGCCTGGGCAGACATGGTGCCGACAGGGCCCGCGCCTTGCTTGACGAGCTGGGCCTGAAGGACTCGTTCGGAAGGTACCCCGGACGACTGTCGGGGGGAGAGCAGCAGAGGGTCAACCTGGCCCGCGCGCTCGCATCGGACGGCAAGCTGCTCCTTCTAGACGAATCGTTCAACTCCATAGGCCTGGCCATGAAATCGTGGCTGCTTCCCATGCTCAGGAAGAGGGCATCATCAGAAGGAAGGACGACGGTCCTGGTAACGCACAGCCCGCTTGACGTGGCGCTGATGGCCGACAGGTTCTACCTGATGGACAGCGAGGGGCGAGGGGCCTCGGGTCCGTTCGACATAAGGCTGGAGGACGATGCGCGAAGGCTCGAAGATGAGGCCACCGGCAGGGAGGTCCACAGGCTGATGATGCTCATGTCTGAGCTGGAAACAGGAGGTATCACTGATGATGCCCTCGCCTGAGAGCAGGTTCGGAAGGGAAGAGCTGCTGATAGGAAGCGCCGGGCTAAAAAGGCTCGCCTCCTCGCATGTGGCCGTCTTCGGAATAGGAGGCGTGGGTTCCTTCTGTGCGGAAGCCCTGGCGAGGGCCGGCGTGGGAGAGCTCACGCTGGTCGATTCGGACGCCGTCCGGCTCAGCAACGCCAACAGGCAGCTCGTGGCCCTCGAAAGCACCATGGGGGCCCCCAAGGTGGAGGTCATGGCAAGGCGGGCGCTTGACATAAACCCTTCGCTCAAGGTCCATGCAGTGCAGGAGTGGTTTGACGAAGCAAATTCCGAAAGGATGCTTTCGACGGATTACGACTATGTCGCGGACGCGATAGACAGCGTATCCTCCAAACTGCTGCTGATAGCCTCGTGCATTGGAAAGGGCATCCCGGTCGTATCTTCGATGGGGGCGGGCAACAAGCTTGACGCGACAGGGTTCAGGATAGCGGACATCTCGGATACCCACACTTGCCCGCTTGCCAAGGTCGTGAGGACGGGCCTCAGGAAACGTGGGATAGAAAAGGGGCTCAAGGTGGTCTTCTCTGTATCGAAGCCGGTGGATAGGCCTGCAGGCCCTCCCGGCAGCATATCCTATGTGCCTCCCGTAGCGGGGCTCCTCCTGGCGCAGGCGGTCATCGAAGGCCTGCTGGGCTAGGAAGGTCGATAGGCGATACTACGGAAAAAGGCTGTGCCGGGCGGAACGTCCGATACAGCCCTTCGTTTTTGAGCCTGTTCCGTCAGGTCCCCAGATAGGCCTTCTTCACCATGGGGTCTTTCACGAGGTCGGAGCATCTGGCCTCCTTGACGATGCGCCCCGTCTCAAGCACGTACCCCCTGTTAGCCGTATGCAGCGCCTGGAACGCGTTCTGCTCCACCAGCAGTATGGTCGCGTCCTTGGCTATCTCGGTTATCTGCCTGTAGATCTCCTGGACGAGCACAGGGGCCAGGCCCATCGAAGGCTCGTCGAGCAGGAGCAGCTTCGGCCTGGACATCATGGCCCTTCCTATGCAGAGCATCTGCTGTTCGCCGCCCGATAGCGTACCCGCCATCTGTTCGCGCCTCTCTTCAAGCCTCGGGAAGATGCGGAAGACGCGGTCCCTGTCGGCTTCTATCTGCTTGTAATCCTTCCTCAGGAAAGCGCCGAGCCTCAGGTTCTGTTCGACCGTGAGGTCGTAGAATATCCGGCGGCCCTCGGGGGCGTGGCCTATGCCCGCGGCCACTATCTTATGGGGCGTGGTCTTCCCGATGTTGACGCCGTTGAAGGTGATGCTGCCCGACTGGAACTTCACTATGCCGGATATCGCCCTCAAAAGCGTTGACTTGCCGGCGCCGTTCGCCCCTATGATGGTGACTATCTCGCCGTCCTCGACGCTGATCGACACCTTGTCCAGCGCATGTATGCCGCCGTAGTAGACGTCCAGGTTCTCAATTCTCAGCATCTTTTCTTTCCTCCCCTAGGTAGGCCTCGATAACTTTAGGGTCGTTCTGTATCTCCGAGGGGGTCCCGTGGGTCAGCAGCTTGCCGAAGTTGAGAACGTACATGCGCTCGCAGATGTTCATGATGACGTCCATGTGGTGCTCGATTATCAGTATAGTGGTGGAGAATTCGTTCTTCACCCTTCGTATGAATTCGATCAGGTCCGCGCATTCCTGCGGGTTCATGCCGGCTGCCGGCTCGTCTAATAGCAGCAACGATGGTCTCAGGGCCAGCGCCCTTGCAATCTCCACCCTCCTCTGCAGCCCGTAGGGCAGGCTTGCCGACATCTCGTCCTTCCTGTCCAGAAGGCCTACCATCTCCAGCAGCTTGAGGGATTCTTCGCGGCATTCCTTCTCCCTTCTCTCATAGAGCCCCGTATGCAGCAGGGAGTCGATTATGGAGTAGGGTATCCTGAGATGCCCGGCGGTCCTTATGTTGTCGTAGACGCTCAGGCCCTTAAACAGCCTTATGTTCTGGAACGTCCTTACTATGCCCAGCTCGGCCACCTGGTTGGGGCGCAGCTTCAGAAGGCTCCTGCCCTTGAACGTCATGCTCCCTGCGTCGGGGACGTACACGCCGGTAATAAGGTTGAATACTGTGGTCTTGCCTGCGCCGTTAGGACCGATGAGGCCTACTATCTCGCCTTCGTCGACGTGGAGGCTGACGCTGTCGACCGCAGTCAGCCCGCCGAACTTAATGGTGAGGTTCTCTACGTTGAAAAATGACATCGTCATGCCTCCTTCCTTTGAAATCTCTTGAACAGCCTGGAGTTCATCACGCCCTCCCACGTCAGCTCCTTTCGGCCGATCAGGCCCTGGGGCCGGGTGAGCATTATGACCAGGAACATGATTGCGTAGAACACGGTCCAGCCCTTCTTGACGAAAGCGCCGGCGGCTGCCATGCCCCATCCGGTAAGCAGCGTGGCCCCGTTCCTGAATATCTCGGGCAGCAGCGTGATGCCCAGGGCGCCGGCCAAAGATCCCGTGAGGCTTCCTATGCCGCCCAGGATGACCATGGAGATGACCTCCACTGTTTTCTGGTAGTTGAAGATGTCCGGGTGCAGGTACATCATGTAATGCCCTATGAGGGCGCCGCCTATGCCGGCGAAGAACGATGAAATGACGAACGCCATGACCTTGAAAGTCGTAGTGTCGATGCCGACCGAGCGGGCGGCTATCTCATCCTCCTTGACAGAGACGAAGGACCTGCCGTGCTTGGAGTTGACCAGGTTCGTCACCAACCAGATTGTTATGACGAGGATGGTCGACACAACGGGCAGGGTAGATTCAAACGGGACGCCTGCAAGGCCGAGGCCTCCTCCGGTCAGCTTCACTGTGTTGTTCAGTATCGCGGTTATTATGTACTGGAAGCCCAGGGTAACCACCGAGAGGTAGTCGCCGACAAGCCTCAGCGACGGGAAGCCGATGAGGAACCCGGCAAGCCCTGAGAGTGTGCCCCCCGCAAGCAGCGACGGAAGGAACGGCCAGCCCGCCTTCATCATGAGTATCGCCGAGGTATAGGCACCAAGGGCCATGAAACCGGCATGTCCCATACTGAACTGCCCCGTGAAACCCGCGACCAGGTTCCAGCTGATCGCCAGTATGGCGTTTATGCAGAATATGGTCATTATGCCTATGGGATAGGCCTGAAGGTTTGCCTTCAGCACCGTAGAAAGGCCCCATGCCGCGATGACCTGGATTATCAACGTCGCGAACCTCTTTGCAAATCCAGTGCTCATGCCGTCACACCTTCTCTTTCGTGCCCTTGCCGAAAAGCCCGGACGGCTTGAACAGCAACACTAGCACCAGAAGTATGAAAGCTATCGCGTCCTTGAAGTTGGATGATATATAGCCGGCCCCGAAGGTCTCCAGGAAGCCTATGAGGTATCCTCCGATGTAGGCCCCCTGTATGCTGCCTATCCCGCCCAGGACCGCAGCGGAGAAGGACTTGAGCCCGAATAGCCCTCCCAGCGACGGGCTCACGCTGAACTTCATCCCTATCAGAAGGCCCGCCGTGCTCGCCATCACGCCTGCGAGGAAGAAGGTGACCGATATGGCCCCGTTGACGTTTATGCCCATGAGCGAAGCCGCGTCGCGGTCCATCGACACAGCCTTTATGGAAAGCCCGGTGAGCGTCCTATTAACGAAGAACCAAAGCGCCAGCATCAGGATGACCGCCCCTACTACCAGGAATATGTCTACGGGGGGGATGAGGACCTGCCCCAGCTCTATGGGTATGCCGGACAGTATGCGAGGGTAGATGTGGTAGTCGGCGGAGAAATACACCACGATGGAGTTCTCCACCAGCAGCGAGATGCCGATCGATGTGATCAGCATGTTCAGGCGCGGCGCGTTCTTTACTCGCAGCTGCCTGTATATCTTCTGTTCCGTGAGCATCGAAAAGAGCCCAGAAAGCACCATGCTGGCCCCCATCGCCACCGGGAAGGGCACTACCTTCTGGAGCGCTATTACCAGCGCTATGTATGCCCCCAGAGTCAATATGGACCCATGGGCGAAGTTGATGAACTTCAAAACCCCGAACACCAGGGTGTAGCCGACCGCCACCAGCGCGTAGACGCTGCCTATGGACAGCCCGTTCCATAACTGCTGAAGAAACTCTCCCATCCAATCCCTCCTTCCAGTGCAAGCAGCCTGTCATGCGCCCATCGAAGCATCATGAGGGAGAATGCGTCCAATAATCGTATCGTTGGCTTTTCAACCGAACCGGGAAACGCCCTTCATGCGCCGATTACAGGAAAGTGCCCTGCGGCTTGTCACCCGGCCGCAGGGCACGGCTGGGAATATCGTACGGCCTGCTTTTACGGTTTGACCTTGGCGACGAAGGTGAACCCGCTGCCGTCCGCCTTGACTTTTGCCACCAGCACCGGCTTGTCCAGCGGATTGTGCGTCTTCGGGTCCATCGTGAAGGTCCCCGAGGGCACAGAGACGTCCTTGATGTTCTCTATCGCCGTCCTTATGGCCTCCGGATCTGTGCTGCCTGCCTTCTTTATTGCCTCGGCGAGGACGATCATGGCTTCATATGAGAAGCATGCATTGGAGTTGGGCTCCGAATTGAACTGCTTCACATATTTCTGCGCGAAGGCCAACGCCTTCGGATCCGGGTCGTCGTCGACGTAAAGCGTGGTGAAGTACAGGTTCTTCAAAGCTTCAGCCCCTGCGATCTCGATGATCTTCTGCGCATGGGTCGAGTCTCCGCCTACGAACGGGATGCTCGACATGCCAAGCTCCATCATCTGGCGCAGGATAAGGCCGTTGGCGTCATAGGTGTTGGGCCCGATTATGACTTCGGGCTTTAGGCCCTTCAGCTTAGTGAGCTGGGGCTTGAAGTCCTGGGTGAGGTCCGGGAAGGTCTCTTCGCCTACTATCGTCCCGCCCAGCTGCAGGAAACGCTCCTTGAAATACTGGGAAAGCCCCTTGCTGTAGTCCTGAGCGATGTTGTATAGCAAGGCGGCCTTGGTCTTCTTCAGCGTGTTGAAAGCGAAGTTGGCCATGACCGTGCCCTGTACTGAGTCGATGAAGCAGGCGCGGAAATAATAGGGGTTGAGCTTCGTCGTGTCGTTGGGGTCCTTCACGACGTTGGGGTTGGTGCTTGTGGGCGCTATTGCTGGGCGCTTCAGCTCCATCAGGACGGGGCCTGCCGCAATCGAGTTGGAGCTTGCGATCTCGCCCAACAGCGCGACCACCTTGTCCTGTTCGATCAGCTTGCGGACCACGTTGGGCACGTTCACCTTGTTGGACTGCGTGTCTTCGTAGACAAGCTCGATTTTCATTCCGAGCACGCCACCGGCTGCGTTGATGTCCATCACCGCAAGGTCCGTTCCGTTCTTGTTGTACTGGCCTTTGGCTGCGTTGGAGCCTGTGAGAGGGTAGAAACAGCCGATCTTTATCGTCTTTTCGGCTGCGGATCCCACAAGGACTGTCGCCATTAGAGTGAGGACCACCAGGGTTAAGGTCGCCATTCTGCGGAAGCCTTTGCCTTTGAGAACGTTAATCAAGATGCCACCTCCATGTCCTTGGACATTACTTAGTACATCCGTGCGGAGAATAAGCCTTTGCGTTGCCGGACAATATCAGGTCGCCTCGAAGACCGGAACCTTGGCAGGGTCGCCCTTCGCAGTTCACTCCTTTCGTAATGTCGATATTGTGATATGTCAGCACGATTGTCAGCCCAATATGTCTTCTATGCAGATGTGCCGGTTTCCTCCGGGAGCATCAGAAAAAAGGCATATTTGATGGCCAGGGTGTATTCAGTCCGCCGGGAATATGAAAACCCGGGCTGTCATGCCCGGGTTTGGGATTGACCGGCGTTGGGCCTGCGACTATCTGAGGAACCATTCCGATTTCTGCGAAGTGCCCGTCATAGGGTCGATTATCTTGTCTTCCATCCAGTAGACCAGTATCCCGTCGCCCGATCTGTATATCCATGCCCTCTTGTAGTTCCTGCCGAACTCGAATATCGCTATCCTGTTGCTGTTGTCGGCGCCCTTGCCGATGTAGCTGACCTCAAGGATGCTGTTTGTTATGGGATCCTTGTCGATCACCTGGCCCTCCTTGAGGCCGGCAAGATAACCGACAGGAAGCCAGAAAGAGCCCCCCAGCTGGGCGACGCCTATATAGACCCTGTTGTCGTACACTTCCTTTTCGGAATAGACGCGGTTAAGATTGGCCTGCACGTACCTTTTATCGACCAGTTCCAGGTTCAGCAGCATTAGGGCGGGGACCGAAAGCCCCGGGCCCGTCTTCTGGTTCCATGTCTGTATGTTCCCGTCATAGGAAAGCTTTAAGCCGGGCTTTGCAAAGGCTGGCAAAGCCTGCGTCGCCCAAGGGGTGCTCATGTACCTCATGGAATAGAACTCCGCCGCGGTGAACTCAATCTCCGCATCGGCCTTAGGCCTGGAAATCCTCGCGCTGTAGAGCATGAGCCCCGTGGATTTGTCCACTATCCATGTGTAATAGACTCCGGATTTTGCCCTGTCGTAGTAGTCAAGCCTCACAGCCTGGTATTCGACGTCCAGGATCTTCCATGCCATTTCCGTCATGTTGATGCCGGCTCCGTCGGTCGTCTTCGGCTTCAGCAGGTTCGGGTGGATCCAGAAAGACCCCATGCCGCCGGCCGAAATCTCGCTGTAGTCGTCCCATGGCATCATGAGCATGTCTACGAAGACCGTGCTGTAGCTGGTGACCTTCTTCGCAGACACAGAGGTGATGTCAGTCCTTAGTATGAAAGGCGACAGCGAAAGGTCCTCGGGCTTGATAAGCGGCGTCTCGGAAAGGTCCGATATGGGCTGCGATACCGACTTCGGGAGCTTCCCCGAGGAGCTCCTGTAATATACCCGCAAGCCCTCCTTGAGCCAGGCAGGGGAGGGCAGCGATTCGACCTGGGGCAATATGCCAGTGAGGAAGTCGCCCGCCATGGGAGACGAGCCTTCGCCTGCCTCCCGGGGCGCCGCCACGACTGGGGCCGTCGCAGCTGAAAGCAACATCAAAGCCGCGATTATGACGAAGATACCGTTCCGCGCCGGGGTTTGCATCCAGCATTCCTCCAGAGCCGCTGTGCAGGATAAGCACCGGCGGCAAAGAATATTACCAAGTAAGAGTCTACCTATAACATATTACGTCAAAAAACCGTAAAACCTTCCAACTCGGATGGAAAAAAGCCGGAGGCTTGCAAATGTGGCCCTACATCAGAAGGCATATCTTGATATCTCTGCTCCTATCGGCATTGGTCTTCTTCCCGGGGTGCGTACCGCAGGAGACATGCATGGTGGTAATCTACGGAAGCGTCACGGCCTCCTCAACGGGCTCAGGTGTGCCAGGGGTCGGCATAAAAGTGGAGGAGAAGGGCATCTCAGCTTTAAGCGACGCGGCAGGGGGCTTTGAGACCGCGCGGTTCGGCATGAAGCCGGGCAGGCTTACCGTCACCTTCAGCAAGGCAGGTTACCTCGACGTAATAAAGCAGGTGCCTGTAAGCACAAGCGGATGGATACAGGTCGATGCGACATTGTTCCCGGAATCGAAAGGCCGAGCCCTTGTGGACTTCGAGTTCACGCTGGTAAACGACTATGAAGCGGGCACTTTCCTGGGTGATTACGACATACCGGTCCCAACGGCTGCTCTTTCTTATGCATCCGCACAGGCACCGGTCGAAGCCGATGGCGTGGTCATATACCCGGCAAGGGGTACGGGCTTCGGGACGAGCATGGAGTCCCTCGCCTCCTACAAAGCCAGGGTCATAGAATCGGATCCTGTTGCAGGTTATATGCTGGTCGGAGTGCCGGAGGGCAAGGACGCCGAAGGCTTCTCAAGGGAGCTGATGAGCCAGCCATGGGTGGACTTCGCCGAACCAGACTATGTATGCTTCCCGCTCGGTGGATACGTCCCGGACGATTTCCTGTGGCCCATGCAGTGGGGGCCGAGGATGGTGAGCATGCACAGGGCATGGGAGTACGGCTTCTCCGCAGATCCCGTTACGATAGCCGTCATTGACACTGGCGTGTTCGCGGGACATCCTGACCTGGCCGGCAGGTGCCTTCCGATGCTCAACACCATAAATTCAGACATGACTGACAACAGCGGGCACGGCACGCATGTCGCAGGGATAATCGGCGCCTCGATGGACAACATCGAAGGTGTGGCGGGGGTGAACAAAGCTGCGGCCATCCTCCCCGTCAAGGCCCTTGAGAAGACAGGGCTCATCACGTCCGGCACCATGACAAGCGTTTCCAGAGGGGTGAGGCAGGCTGCGGAAAACGGCGCAGATGTCATAAACATGAGCCTCGGATGGCCGCTCATCTATTCCGACTGCGCCTTCAGGCTGCTGAAAGAGGCGCTGGACTATGCCGATTCGATGGGCATCGCGCTTGTGGCCGCATCAGGGAACGACGGCTCGGCCACGGACCTTACCATGCCTGCCAAGTATGACAAGTGCTTCGCGGTGTCAGCGGTGGGCCCGTTCTATTCTCCCCCTTCCTATGCCAACACAGGGCCGGGCACGGACATATTCGCACCCGGCGGAGGAAGCGGCGTGCAGTCCATAGTAAGCACCGTGCCTTACACGAAAAGTCCTAGCGGATATGCGAGGATGGCCGGCACTTCGATGGCAGCGCCGCACCTTTCCGCGATAATGGGGGCGCTCATCGCTGATGGGTTGACCGTAGACGGCGCCAAGTCGGCAATACTTGCCTCGTCCCAGTACATAGAGGGCTACGATACGGGACTGGTCAACGCATACGCAGCCCTTGCGGGCGCCAGGGGGGGCCGGGCCATATTCTGGCTGTGCGACGACGAGGGGATGCCGCTGACCGACGCGTTCAGGGGATCAGACGGCTCGAGGGACATGACGGTCTTCGGGGAATACGAGGGGCGCGCATGGGTTTGCGGCTGGATAGGTCTTACAGGGGCGGAAGAACCGCGATACGGAGACTTCCTGGGGTTGGCCGAGGTCTACATAGAAAGCGGGACGACCGCCGAATTGCCATCCATGCTAAGGTTGAGCTTCTATGAGCCTGCGGCCTTGGGCCAGGTTGATATAAAACTCGTGCCGGCCGTCAAGGAGATGCGGTAGGATTGTCTTGAACAAAGGTTTATAAGGGACGTCAGATAAGTAGGCCATCAAGATTGGGGGTCATCCTATGAGAAGGTTCGTTGCAGGAGCTGTCCTGATGATTGTCCTTGTAACATTGACGGGATGCTTCGAAAAGACATACACGCTGACCATAAGCGGTTTTGTCAAGGAGAGCCTGACCTTTGTCCCCTTGCCGTCGGCTTCTGTTTATTTCTCTATTTCCGGAGTAAACAAGGGCAGCGGAGTGACTAACAGCTCAGGCGCCTACAGCGTGACGATAAGCGGCGTGAAGATGGCCGACGAGATAGACTACTATGCCTCGAAGGCCGGGTACATCGACGAAAACGGCATGTTCGTTTTCAACGGCGACACGTCGGTCAACGTCGACTTATTCATGGATAAGGCGGTACCTGAGGATATATCTGTCAGCGGATATGCGACCCTGATGAACCTGACGCCGCCTGCCGGCTCGATAAGCAGCGTCTCAAGGGTCTCATCCGTGAAACAGGCGGTGGCCCCTGAGCCGACACAGGTGATCATATCACCCAAGGCAAGCGCCAAGCTGGACAGGATTGAAGGATTCCTGCTGGAAAAGGGCACGAAGATAAATGAGCTCCATTTCGACATGAACGTCATACTGGCGGACGTGCCCAAGGGGATGGACATCGAGGAGTTCATAAGACAGATAGAGGCCGAGGGCTGGGCCAACTATGTGGAGCCCAACAGCTATGCGCTTCCCACCGCGACGAAAGTCATCCCGAACGACACCTATTTCTCGGGATTTCAGTGGAATATGTACGCAACAAGCATGCCTTACGTGTGGGGGATGGGGGCTTTCGGGTCCGCCATGACAGTCGCCGTCATAGATTCGGGCATTGACGTGTCCCATCCGGACCTCGCGGGAAGGCTGTTGCCTCCGATAGATACGGTATATCCGCCCAGCAGCCCCAATTATTGTGTAGACCTTCTGGGTCATGGGACACATGTGGCCGGAATAATCGGCGCCATAGTCAACAACAGCAGCTACATTGCCGGGATGAACAACCTGAGCGTCTTAATCCAGCCGATCAAGGCCTATACCGACGGAAGCGGCTTCACCGCCTTGGATATAGCCGAAGCCATCGACGCTGCGATAGGAGCAGGCGCAGACGTGATCAACATGAGCCTGGGCTGGTCGGACGGGGCATATGACTCTACGGTCGCGGCCGCTGTACAAAGGGCATATGATGCAGGTATAGCGATAATTGCCGCAGCGGGCAACAATGCCCCGTTCGTAGTTGATTTCCCTGCCAACCTGCCGAATGTGATTGCCGTATCCGCTGTGGACAGCACGCTCTCGATATCGAACTTCTCCAATTACGGACCCGAGGTAGATTTCGCAGCTCCAGGCGGCAGCACAATAGCCGGCAGCGGCGAGTACGTATACAGCACATATCCGATGGCCATGGGAGGGGTGGGCGGCCTTGCGGGGACCTCCCAAGCCTCGCCGCATGTAGCTGCCCTTATAGCCATGTTGAGGTCCAGGAGCGCGACCAGGGACGAGGCCTTAGCCGCGATGCGCTACACCGCCCAGCTGGACGAAATGAACCCGAACTATTATGGAAGCGGGCTTATCAACGCCTACGCGGCCGTGAACGATTACTCGATGGACAATGCGGTAATCTATATCACCAATACGGCGAACACCGAAATTGTATACAACATAGGGCTGGCTGCGCTCGACCGGAGCTTCAACGCCGTGCTCCCGGATACCGTCACCAGCGGCACTTATAACCTTTGGGGCTGGATGGACTGCGATTCGAGCACAAACATCTCATACGGGGATTATCTGGGATATATGACGGTGACGCTCAGCCCGGGTGCAAACGTGCTTGATGAAGTGCTCAAGATGAACCTTTATGAAGATCCTGCGGCGCCGACTTCAAGAACAAACTCCATACCGAAGAACCTGCCGGTTCCGAAGCTCTGACGGCTCAGAAGCAGAACCCGGGCGTCACGCAATGTGAGCCCGGGTTCTTTTCTAGACCGACAAAAACTGTTTCCCTGACATGAATAGCAATTATTGCGAATTCCCAAACCTTGTGGCTATAATATCTCTTGCGAGCGGATGTAGCCCAGTGGTAGGGCAATGGCTTCCCAAGCCATGTGTCGCGGGTTCGAATCCCGTCATCCGCTCCATCATCATGGCCTATCCTGCATGTCTGGCAATCTCCACCCTGTAGCAACCGTCCTGTTCGCCGACGATGCAGCTTAACTTGCGCCCTTGCGCGAATTCGATTACCTTATCCCTCGATTCGGGAGAATCAAACGACATTATAACGGGCTTCCCGCACGATATCGTCAGCGCCCTCCTGGCTATTGCTATGGCAAGCTTAGGCCCGAGCCCCCTTGCGTCGACTTCCACGCACTTCATCGGCAGCCTCCACAGAGCAAATCATGGAATCATGATGTACTGATACAACAATCCCCGCTTCACCGTTATTATAATATAAAAGATGTCTTTTTCCTTAGGTCCAGGCCGATCCCCCTGGAGCGCAAAGGCACGAAAACCCGGCTGTCCGCAGATCAACTTGCGCTGCCGTGGGTAGGTGATATTATTAGATGCATTCGTGAATAGGAGGTGCACCGTGCGAAGGACGACAGCGGCTTTCCTTCTTCTTTCACTGCTCATATTCCTCGCATTCTCAGGCGGCTCATCAGGGGCCGAGGACGGGACGTGGACGGAGACCAAGTTCAATTACGGCGGTTACGCTCGGGAGTACGCATTGTACCTTCCCGCCGCCTGGAAGAGGGGAGGGCCGCTGGTCGTTTTCTTCCCCGGCTTCACGCTGGGCTACAGGGACTACAGGAAAGGCTCGGGGCTGATCGAAGCATCGGACAGGTACGGCACCGCCCTCCTGATACCCAACGGCATGCCGGTAAACCCAAAGTACGGTGCCTGGCTCCTAAACCCCAGGGTCTGGGATATGGGACAGGTAAAGGACAGGAAGGAGTACATAGACGACTCGGCCTTCGTCGACCGTCTGATAAAGGACGTTACTGCCCAGATAGGGGCCGATCCGTCCAAGACTTTCGTGGCAGGTCATTCCAACGGTGCCTATTTCGCCCACTTCATGGTGGGGAAATACCCGGGCCGCTTCGCAGGCATCGCCTCCTTCATGGGCCGGTTTTTCAAGACTGCGTTGCCCAAGTCCATACCCCCGATACCGACAATCATCTTCAACGGCATGCAGGACCCGGTGCTGCCCATAGAGGGGAAGGAGGGCAAGAACCCCTGGGACAGCGTGCCCGCAGCCCAGGAATGCATCGACCACTGGGCGACGATCATGGGGCTTGAGAAGCAGCCGTCAAGGCAGCTGCTGGAGGAGGGCGGGTCCCAGCTGGCCTACAGGGACGCCCTGGGAAGGGTCATGCTCGTAGCCGCCTATATCGACAACCAGGGGCACTGGATACCAGGACACAGACCGAAGGCGATACAAGGCATAGTCGCAGGCCCCCTGAACCTCAGGTATGACGCCCCGGACAAAGCCTGGAGGATGTTCATGAGCGTGGGGCCTCAAGGCGGCCTCATGCAGATATAGCGCGGTAAATTGACACAGGGGCGCGCGGTTGATAAAATCAAATTTGCATCGGTGCCGGTGTAGCTCAGTGGTAGAGCAGCGCATTCGTAATGCGCGGGTCGCGGGTTCAACTCCCATCACCGGCTCCATGGTTTTAGGCCGCGGAGGATTGACGAAATCCCTGCGGCTTTGCGATTTCCAAGATGCGGGGGCTTAGAGATGAAGCTTGACCTTCACGGCATGAGGACAAGGGATGCCGTCGAAAGGTTCATATCGGAATATAACAGGGCCGTCAGGGAAGGGGCCGACAGGCTTGAGGTAGTCCACGGCTATGGTTCGACAGGCGTCGGTGGGGACATCAAGGCGGCGCTTGCTGCCCTACTTGATGCATACCCGGGCAAGGTAAGATATATTAAAGGGGAGAGCCTGGGCAACAAAGGCATGACGATAGTCCTGCCGGACGGCCCCCTCCCGCCTCGCAGGACGGCGGTCGACGAGATAGCCATGCAAGCGATGTCAAAGGCGGCAAGCATACAGGCGATTGAGGAAAAGTTATGCGGCCTCGCCACATCGGAAGAGGTCATGGCCTCTTTGAAATGGCTCGTAGGCTCAGGAAGGGCCGTCAGGGTGGAGCAGAACGGAAGATGCCTCTATACCAGGAAATAGCATAGGAGGACCTGAGATGGCGAACAAGGATGTATATAACTACACGGTCAAGATCGACAGGGACGGCAACGCCGAGATGTACAATGAGACCGGCAGGCTCAACTACCCGGAGAATTCGATAAGCTATCTGCTGGTTGGCGTCCTCAGCTGCATGGCGAACACAGCCGTCGCTATGCTCGAGAAGATGAAGATCGGGTACGAGAAGGTTGTGCTATCAGGGAAGCTCTACATGGTCGACGAGAAGATCCGGTATGGCAACAGGATTGAATGCGAGATGAGCTTGGAAGGCGGCCCAGAGCTGGCAGAAGACGTGAAGGAGAGGCTTGCGCAGCTTACAAAGAAATACTGTACCGTATCGGTCACGATATCGAGCAACCCGGAGATAACCCTCTCGATGAAGTAGGTGCGTCGACTTGAGCAGGACGAAGTCAGTATTCATCAAGATAAAAGATTACCTTCTGGCGGGCCTTCTGATACTGGCCCCCATAGTGATCACCATCTACGTCCTAATATGGTCATTCAACCTTCTAGACGGCATCCTAGGCCCGTTCATATACAGGATGCTGGGCAGGAGATTGCCTGGCGTCGGCTTGGTCGCAGGCCTGCTGATTACGCTTCTTGCAGGGTTCATTACCAGAGGATGGCTGGCGCGCCGCATCATGAAGTGGGCCGAACGCATGGTGACGAAGCTGCCCCTGATAAGACCGCTTTATATGACTATAAAGCAGCTAACGGACGCAATGCTGTCAGGAAGCGACAAGAACCTGTTCAAGAAGGTAGTTTTACTTGAATATCCAAGGCAGGGCATATGGAGCGTAGGATTCGTCACTTCAGAGGACGTAGGCGAGATAGGAGAAGAGATCAGGAGGAAGACTGGCAAGAAACTGGCCTCCGTATTCGTAGTCTCTGCACCTAACCCTACCACAGGCTGGCTGGCTCTAGTGCCGGAAGAAGAGATGACGGTGCTGGACATCAGCGTAGAGCAGGCATTGAAGCTTGTCGTTTCAGGCGGATACATAAGGCCCGAGGAGAAATAGGACGCCGGGCAAAATTATGCGCCGCGGCCCACAAAGCCGCGGCGCTTTCCTATCATCCGGGATGCGCTACATGTCTTCGGGGGCTTTCGCCAGGGTCACCGTCAGGCTCAACGTCTTACCGTCCCTGACCACGCCGATCTGGACTTTCTCGCCTATGCCCTTATCCCTGACTTCCTGGCTGAGGTTGAACTTCGAATCCACCGTCTTGCCGTCGAAGGACTTTATTACATCGCCCTTCTTCATGCCGGCCTTCTCGGCCGGGCCCCCTGCTGCGACCTCGGCGACATATATCCCGCTGCTCTCCTTTATGCCGAGCTGGTCGGCGGCCTCCTGGTTAAGGGCGTAATACCATATCCCCAGCCATGGCCTGTCATATCTTCCGGTGGTCTTAAGCTGGGATATCACATCCTTGACCGAGTCTATGGATATTGCGAAGCTTATTCCTTGCGCGTAGGGGATTATCGCCGTGTTTATGCCGACGACGCGCCCTTCCATGTCGATCAGGGGGCCTCCGCTGTTGCCAGAATTGATGGCGGCGTCCGTCTGGATGAGCTCTGCCTGGGAGATGTCCTCGGCCCCGTCGACGTTCGAGAGGTTCCTGTCGAGGGCGCTTACTATGCCGACCGTGACGGTATGGTCGAATCCGTGCGGGTTGCCTATGGCCACCACCCATTCACCGGGCCTCAGGTCGTCGGATGTGCCGAGCACTGCATATGGCAGGTTCTGGGCCTCGATCTTCAAGACGGCCACGTCGAATGCGGCATAACTTCCTACAAGCTTGGCGTCGTATACCTTGCCGTCCAGCATGGTCACCTTTATCTGGGTCGCCTGGTCGATGACGTGGTGGTTTGTCACTATGTAGCCGTCGCTGGATATCACAAAACCTGAACCCGAGCCCGACATCTCGTATTCCTGCCTGCCGAAGTTCTTGAAAAAGTCGTCGAAAAGAGAGCCGCCCTGGCTTTGGTTGGACGAGACCTTCATTACTACGTCTATCCTGACTACGGCCGGGCTCACCGCCTCGGCGATGTCGGCGATAGGCGGCAGGGACGATGCGATGCCGGATATGCCGGACGGAAGGGCGGCTCCCGCCGGCCCATCCTCTTGCGAACCCATTCCTTCCTTTGTGCCTGTCTCTGTCGATATCCCCTCTGTTTCGCCGCGGGACTTGGTCGGGGCCCATTTATCCCAGCCGTCGTAGAGGATCATGCCGACAGCGAGAAGGCACGCCAATATGATTACGAAAGAGATAACCTTGTAGACGCCGTTTTTTTCCGCCATTGTATCACTCCCGAGTATCTATATGTTGATATTGCGGTTTACCAGTTCCTCGAATAAGAAGCCCGGCTCGCGCCTGACCCGGTGACGCCGAAGGACTGCACGTACCTGGACAGCCTGGGGTCCTCTATTCTTAAAGTGAGGTCCTGGCTTGTCACCGTATTGCCCAGGGAAATCCAGCCGTAGCTTGTGTCCGCTGAGGCGGAAGCCTCCTTGACCTCGAGGGATCCGTATCCAAGGGTGTTGAGCTCAGGCACCACGACCTCGGCCGTCAACGCGCCCGAGGCCTCCTTCCTCACCAGCCCCGCTATGGCCCCGGTTATGTTCACCTTGAAGGCGAGCTGCAATATGGGCATGGCGACGAGCGTGCCGACTAGTGCTGCAGGTATGAAGGCCCTTCCCAGGAAAGCGAACAGGCCGAAGCGCCTTGAGCCGGCCGCCTCATCCCTCCCCATGTCAAGGGCCAGGGCCTTGGCCCGTATGACGCCCATGTCGAATAGGCCGTCAGGAGCCTCTACAGAATCAAGGCTCTCCAGGACCGCCTTCACCCTCTCGTATCCCTCGAGCGCCTCGGCGCAATGGGCACATGTCATTATATGCCTTTTGACCATCATGGTCTCTTCCGCCGTCAGCTCCCTGTCGAGGTAGGCCGACAGCAGCCTCTCGTACTTATTGCAGGTCATGGCCGCCGTCCCTCCTTTGCGCATCCCTGAGCGGCAGGAGCGCCTCCCTTAGGGTCTTCCTTGCCCTGTGCAGCCTGCTCCTGACAGTCCCTATCGAAGTGCCCATTATCTGGGCGATCTCCTCATAGGAGTAGCCTTCGATGTCGCAGAGTATGACCACCATCCGGAACTCCGGCTGGAGCGATCCGAGCGCAGACGAGACCCTCGTGTCCATTGAGGCTTTGTCGAGCACGAGGTAAGGGTCTGCGTCGTTGTCAGGAAGCTCCCTTTGCATGCTGCCCTCGTCCGTACGGACCGGAGCGTCGTAGGATTCGGTCTCCGGGCGGCGCTTCTTCTTCCTGATTTCGTCTATGAAGAGGTTCGTGACTATGCGGTACAGCCATTTGTCGAAGGCCGTGTCCTTCTTGTAGCTGTCGAAAGACCTATAGGCCCTCACGAATGCGTCCTGGGCCAGGTCCTTGGCGTCTTCCGGGTTCCCCGTCATCCTAAGCGCCGCGTTGTATACCGAACCTTGGTGCTTCTTCATCAGCGCCTCGAATTCGTCGATCCTGGACATGCCGCCGGTAGCGGTGAGCGTCCGTTCGGCAAGCAGCTGCAACATCCCTTATCCTCCAGTTCGCGGGCTCAAGCCCGTTTGATTGACTAGAAAAACCTTTCAGTTCAGAATAACGAAAGGGAAATGAGGGTTGTTCCCGTATTCCTACAGTAGATTATAACCTGCCATGCCATGCCGATGGCGGAAAAGGAAGGTGCCCGACGACGAAGATGGAGAGGACCTTGAAGCCACTGCCTGACAGATCGGCCATTCCCGTAAGGGTTGCCGAGGCGGTCTCGCGCCTTAGGAAAGACGGGCATCTCGCCTACATAGTGGGCGGCGCGGTGAGGGACCTGATCCTGGAGGGCAGGACGGACGACTGGGACGTGGCAACGTCGGCCCTGCCGGGCAGGGTCATGGAGCTCTTCCCGAGGAACTCGGCGATGGGGCAGAGGCACGGCTCTGTGATGGCGGTCTTCGACGACGGCACCGTTGACATCACGACATTCAGGACGGATGGCTCCTACAGCGACAAGAGGAGGCCAGACGACGTCTCCTTCGTGGGGTCGATAGAAGCAGACCTGGCAAGGCGCGATTTCACGGTGAACGCGATGGCATGGGACCCGGATACAGGCGAGCTCATAGACCCTTTCGGAGGGATCGGCGACCTCAAGTCGGGATGCATAAGGACAGTAGGCGACCCGCTGGAGCGTTTCTCAGAGGACGCCCTCCGCATGATGAGGGCGCTCAGGTTCATGTCGGTGCTGTGCTTCACCATCCGGGACGAAGTAATCGAGGCGATAAAGCAGGCACGCGCAGGAATCGGGAAGGTGTCGGCGGAGCGCAAGTCCATTGAGCTGGGAAGGATGATCGCAGGCAAGTGCGCCGGCGGGGCGATCAGGCTCTTCGTTGATACCGGCCTTGCGGCGTTGGTGCTTCCCGGTCTCTACGAAGAGGGGTTGAAGAAGGCCGCAGGGCATATCGACGAGCTGCCGCCCGATCCGTTGGTGAGGCTGGCAGCTCTGCTGTCGTGCGGAGATCCGACCGGACCCCACAGGGTGGACGCGAACATAAAATCAAGGGCGGACGAGCTCAAGCTCTCAAGGACGGCGAAGTCGCACATGGCCAAGCTTGCCGAGTCGCTCTACGAAGGCTACCAGCTTGGTGACGGGCCGTCGATAAGGCGCTGGGCCGCCCTTCTGGGGTGGGGCGCGGTCGAGGACGGCATAGCCATAAGGTCATGGTACGACAGGAATATCAGGAATAAAGGCGACTGGGAGGCCGACGTCGAAAGAATAAGGAAGGTCTTGAGCGAGAAGCCGCCCCTCACATTCGAGGAGATGGCCATAAAGGGGACCGACCTGGTGAAGCTGACCGGCAACGCAGGACCCAAGGTAAAGGCGCTTTTAAACAGGCTTTTCCTTGATGTGCTGGATTCTCCCGACCTCAACACCAAGGAAAGGCTTACGATGCTCGCATGGGTCTATCTCAAGGGACAGGATGTCGGAGGTGTCAGACAATGAAGGTAGTATTGGCCCCGGATTCTTTCAAAGGATGCCTTACCGCGGTGCAGGTCTGCAATGCGCTTGAGGGGGGGCTTAAGAGGTTCCTTCCGGGATTGGAGGTCGTCAAGGTGCCTATGGCGGACGGCGGGGAGGGCACGGTCCAGTCCCTTGTGGACGCAAGCGGCGGCCGGATACTGGAAGTCACAGTAAGCGACCCTCTGGGAAGGAAGGTAAAGTCCTTCTTCGGCATAATGGGCGACAAGAAGACAGCCGTGATAGAGATGGCGGCAGCCTCCGGGCTCCCGCTGCTGAGGATCGGGGAGAGGAACCCCAGGATAACCAGCACCCGCGGGACCGGGGAGCTTGTGCTGGCAGCGCTCAATGAGGGCTGCAGCAAGATAATCATGGGGATAGGAGGGTCCGCCACCAACGACGGGGGCAGGGGGATGGCGGAGGCGCTCGGAGTCAAGTTCCTGGACAAGGACGGGAAGCCTTTGGCGACCGCGGGCGGGGGCGCCCTGCACGAGCTGGCCGAGATAGACGTAAGCGGACTCGACCCCAGGGTCAAGGAGACCGAGTTCACGGTCGCTTGCGACGTGGACAATCCGCTGACGGGGCCTAAAGGCGCGTCGGCCGTTTACGGGCCACAGAAGGGCGCAAACCCCGCCGACGTGGAGTTCCTCGACGCTGCGCTGGTCAGGTATGCAAGGATAGTCAAAGAGCAGCTAGGCAAGGATATAAACGACATACCCGGGGCCGGCGCCGCCGGCGGGCTGGGAGGTGGACTCATCGCATTCTGCGACGCCAGGCTGAGAAGGGGCGTAGAAATCGTGGTCGAGGCCACCAGGCTCGTGGAGAAGTGCTTCGGTGCCGACCTGGTGATATCTGGCGAGGGAAGGACGGACTTCCAGACGAAATTCGGGAAAACCCCTATGGGAGTGGCCGCGGCTGCGAAATTGCACGACATTCCTGTTATACTTATCAGCGGCAGCCTTGCGTCGGGCTACAGGGACCTGTACTCGCTCGGGGTGGACGCGCTGTTTGCGATACCCAACGGGCCGATTTCCCTTGAGACTTCCTTGCGGGAGGCGCCGACGCTGCTTGCCGATACGGCGGAGAACGCCCTGAGGACTTTCGTGTCCGCAAGGGGGCTTAAATAGCTACGGCCCTTTGGGAGGGCCGACGGAGGGTCCTATGCCCACAAGAAGACAGAAGGAGATACTCAGCGCCTTCGATGGCGCCCGCATAGCCGTGACCGGCCTGGCAAGGACGAGCATACCCCTTGTCAGGGTGCTGTCCATGGCAGGGGCCAGGATAACGGTTTTCGACAGGAAGCTGCCAGAGGAGCTGAAAGCCCAGACGGCGCAGCTTGCAGGATGCGTCTACGAGCTGAAGGCGGGTTCTGACGTGTTCGAGGGGATCGACGGATTCGACTACGTGTTCCCGTCCCCCGGCATCAACCCGGACAGGCAGGACTTCCTTGCGGCACGCGAGGCCGGCGTGAAATTCGGATACGAGATAGAGCTTACGATGCAGCTGGCCGAGTGCCCTGTAATAGGGATAACGGGCAGCTCGGGGAAGACCACCACTACTACGCTCACGGGCATGATCCTGGAGGAGGCCTGCCGCAGGCGCGGGAAGGGCAAGGTGATGGTCGGCGGCAACATAGGGCAGCCGCTCGTAGAACAGGTGCTCTCGTCGAACCACGACGATTTCATCGTGCTCGAGATGTCCAGCTTCCAGCTCAAGTTCCTGAAGACCAGCCCCGACACTGCGGCCGTCCTGAACATAACGCCCAATCACCTGGACGTCCATCCGAGCATGGATGACTACATCGCCTCGAAGGGGAACATCCTCTCTCACCAGAAGAAGTCAGGGACCGCAGTCCTTGGCCTCGACGATGCCAACGCGTCGTCGCTGTGCGGAAAGGCCAAGGGGAAGGTGCTGTGGTTCTCTGCGGAGAGGGAAGTGGAAGCCGGGGCTTTCCTTAGAGGCGACAAGCTCGTCCTGAGAAGGCCTGGCAAGGCGGATGAAGAGGCGGTATCCAGGAGGGATATAAGGATCCCGGGGATGCACAACGTGCTCAACGTCCTCGCTGCGATAGCGATAAGCTCAGCCAACGGGGCCGAACCCTCGGACATGGCCGGGGCCATAAAGAAGTTCCGCGGAGTGGAGCACAGGCTGGAGACGGCGGGGGAGGCCGCAGGCGTCATCTACATAAACGACTCGATAGCCACAAGCCCAACAAGGACGATTGCGGCTTTGAAGGCGATGGAAAGCCCTCTGGTCCTCATAGCGGGAGGATATGACAAGCACCTGCCATTCGATGCGATGGCGGAAGTTGCCCTGGGCAAGGTCAAGCACCTCGTCACGCTCGGCGTGACCGCATCCAAGATAGAGGACGCGTTCAGGGAGGCGGCGGCGAGGACGGGCATCGAGCCTCCCCCTATCGAGAGGGCCTCGAGCTTCGACGAAGCGGTCGGGCTTGCTGACAGGGCAGCGAGAAAAGGCGATATCGTGCTAATGTCGCCAGCATGCGCAAGCTATGACATGTTCAACAACTTCGAAGAACGCGGCAGGCGCTTCAAGGAGCTTGTCGCCGAGATAATGAAAAACAGGAGGTAGACCGATGTCTGCAATCGTAATCGACGGCAAGGCGGTAGCGTCTGAGATCAGGGAGGGCCTGAAGCTTGAGGTGGAGGCCTTCAAGAAGGAGTTCGGGAGGCAGCCCGGGCTTGCGGTCGTCATCGTCGGCGAAGACCCTGCCAGCCGCACCTATGTGAACAACAAGAAGAAAGGGTGCGCTGAGCTCGGCATGTATTCAGAGGAGCACTCCCTGCCCGACACAACGACGCAGGCCGAGCTGGAGGAGCTGGTAAGGAAGCTAAACCGCGACCCGAAGATCGACGGCATGCTGGTGCAGCTGCCGCTGCCGAAACACATCGACTCGGATGCCGTCATCGGGACCATCGACCCTGCCAAGGACGTGGACGGGTTCCATCCGATAAACGTCGGCAACCTCTTCATAGGAAGGCCATGCCTTAGGTCCTGCACGCCGGCCGGCATAATGGAGCTTATAAAAAGGAGCGGAGTGGACCTGACAGGGAAGCACGCCGTAGTGGTGGGCAGGAGCAACATCGTAGGCAAGCCAGTATCGGTCATGCTCCTTGAGAAGCACGCTACCGTCACTATTTGCCATTCCAGGACCAGGGACCTTGCCGAAGTCTGCAGGACGGCCGACGTGCTCGTAGCAGCGGTCGGCAAGGCCGGGATGATAAAGGGCGACTGGATCAAGCCAGGAGCCGTAGTCATAGACGTCGGCACCAACAAGGTGGAAGGTTCCAAGAAGCTGGTAGGTGACGTGGACTTCGAAGCTGCAAGCCAGGTGGCCGGCTGGATAACGCCCGTGCCAGGCGGCGTTGGGCCGATGACGATAACCATGCTCATGTACAACACGATCAAGGCTGCAAGGGCGAGGCTGGAGAGGAAGTAGGCTTCCGGATGCAAAAGGCGGACAGGGATGGCCTGATCGGGATATTGTCGAAGGAACCCGTGGCAAACTGCGGGTTCCTCGAATATCTGGGCGCATACGAACTGGTTCGGTCGGGCATCTGCGGCTCATCGTGCGGCGCCGTCTTCCAAGTGGGCGAGGACAGGTGGGGCGCCCTGAGTTCAAGGCTAGAAGAGGAGGCGAAGGAGCTCTCCTTCCTTTTCGACGGGATGCTGAACGTGGCCATCAGCCCCGCTTTCAGCTGGAGCGCGGACGCCGCGCTGGGTGGAAGGAAGCCCGATTGCATTCTGCACTGCACTCTGATGCACCTGCCGGACGGGGCACAGATAGGCAAGGCCTCCGCCGATGCAGTGCACATAGGACCTGAATACGCGGAAACGGTCTATAGGAACTATAAGAGGGCAAGTGCCGTAAGCTTGGATTACATAAAGGAAAGGCTGGATAACGGACCGTCTATAGGGACTTTCAGGGACGGGGCCCTCGTCGGCTGGGCCCTTACGCACGACGACTTTTCCATGGGCATGCTTACGGTGCTACCGGAGTATAGAAGGCAGGGCATCGCGTTGGACATGACGCTGGCGCTGATAGAAGAGCTAAGGCGACTCGGCAAGAGGCCGATTGCCCACATCGAGAAGGGCAACGGCATGTCGATGCCGCTAGTCAGAAAGCTTGGCTTCCAAGAAGTCTGCGACATAATCTTCCTGGGCTGAGATGCCCGGCATTGAAAGGGCCGTGCCCGGTTGGAGCACGGCCCTTTTTCTTTTATGCAAAGCTAAATATTCATGTGATGAAGGAATCGCGCCGGAATGCATTGAAGAGATAAACATCTTGATCCGTGGAGGTGATCTTATGAGGATCTACAGGGTAATGCTGATTGCAGCATTCATGGTATTATCGCTGATGCAGGCCGGTTGCATGAAAACGTGGACGGTTGACTTCACAAGGACCGAGGATGCCGAGCTGGAGCTGGTGAACTGGGGCGGTAATACATCATGGAACATGGTGGAAGAGCCGGTGAAAGGCGTAGATGTCTACATAGACCACATCACAACGCCTGTGGGCTTTCCGGCCGACTTCATCCTCACTTTGGATATGTACCTCGATATAAGCGAAGATCATCCTGCCACATTCTACATCTGGATAGGCGAAGACGACGGTTCATCACCTAACAACCTGATAAAGTGCGAGTTCAAATACCTGGGGGACAGCCTTAACGAGGAGCTGTTCATTTACGAGGAAGGCCTTAATCCCGGGGATATCACCATCGGGCCCATCAAACCCGTCCCAGGGCTCAGGTACGGGAACAACAGGTTCAAGCTGGACAAGGCAGGCAGCATAATCAAGATTTCCTTGAACGGCGATCTGATAAGGGAGATCGGCACATCGGTTTTCGATCCCGACCTTGTCAACTTCGTAAGCTTCTTGACTGACGAGTATTCCAATGCGCATGTAGTCTTCAGGAAGATCAGCGTCAAATATGACGGAGAGCTCGTGGATTTGTATTAGCCTGGCGCGTTGCAACGAGAGGTTTTAGGAGGAAGTGTGATGTATTCGAACACCGGATGGAGCGCATGCACATCGGCTGTCGTTGTGGCCGTCCTTTTAACGATTGCCGTGAACCCTGCGGCCTCAGCACAGGGGACTATAAGCATGGCATGGCTGAAGGACGGTTTTTCAGCGGTACAGCCCGCGCTCTCGGGCGACGGCGGGATCATCGCGGCATCAGGCAACAAGCTGGTAAGGCTCGACAAGGAAGGCGATACGGTCTGGGAATGGAGCCCGGGCGCTGCCGCCATATCCGCCATAGCTGGCGATGGCTCAGGAGGCGGCTGGGCTTCGTCAGGCAAGCGAATATATAGGATCAGTCAGAACGGTAAGCTGCTCTGGACTTACGGCTGGGAGGAGGAGATAACCTCCCTGGAGCCCGTACAGGACGGGGGTATAGCTGCCACTGTCGAAAAAGGTGCAATCCTGGTCGACAGGCTCGGCAAGTTCAGGTGGCTCTACGACCCTGCCACCGGTTGCGATACGTGAATACCCATCGCATTGGGGCCTGTATGGTCCCTCAGATACCTCGGAGGGGACGACATCCTTGTGTTAGGCCAGGTCTTCGGCATATTCAGCGACATGGAACCGCTCGACTACCTGACGATAGCAAGCCTCAGGCATGGTGACACAAACTATGACTGCAATTACATCTGGCCCTTCGACATATCGGCCGTAGAGGTGGTATCGAGGAACAGGATCGCTGTGGCGTGCGATTATAAGAGGCTCGTCATGTGGGACGGGATCAGCGGCACGTCGGTGCTTTGGTCACAGACCATGGACACGCCGTCTTACCTCGCATATGATGCTGCGTGCGGGTTGGTCGCAGTCGAGAAGGACGGCATCGCCATGTCGGTCCATTCGCTTGAGGACGGCAAGAAGATCTCGGGAGGCAAGTCGAAGTTCAAGATTGCGGCAGAACCCCTGAGCCTCGGCGGCGACGGGCTGCTCATGATCGGAGAAGGAAATGCCGCGATCCTAAGGGAGGGCCTGGCCCAGGCTGCGGAATATAGGGCTGCGTGGCTGGACAAAGGGGCGATGTCCCTTTATACCCCCGGCTTCGCATATGTGCTGAGCTCAGGCAAGCTCGCCAAGCTGGCAATAAAGTAGCCAACGGTCAGAAAGGCCCGTTTTCGGGGTCTCGCAGGTCAAGTACGTGGCATGCGAACCCCTTTTCCTTTTTGAACCCCTCGCTTGCGTAAAGGCCGACAGCAGAGAGGTTGTCGGAATTGACGCTCAAGTAAGCTGCTCCGATCCCCTCGTCCAGCGCCCTGTTGATGACAGCCCGCAGAAGCGCCCGTCCCAGCCCCTTGCCTTGATGGTCCGGCAATACCGCAACCGGGCCGATGCTGACGATCGGCTTACCCATGAACTCGTCCTTTTCGCCGCATGCTACCCCTACGGGTTCGCCATCGCAGAACAGCACGAGCATCCCGCCGTTAGTGCTGTAAGGGTCCTCTGCCATCCTGGACACTTCCTCAGGCGCGACGGGGCGGTTGCCTTTGACGTGCTCGAAGGCGGAGTTCCTTATGTTGCACCATGCCCCCTCGTCATGCCCTGCCCTGAAATGCCTCATTACATACCCTGCCGGAAGGCCGAGCCTCTTTCGCTCGGAGCTGTCAAGCACCATGCGGAGCACCAGCCGCTCAAGTCTGAACCCCATTCCCTCAAGAAGACCTATGAGCTCTTGGTTGACATCCGGGCAGAAGACATAGAGGGCTTCCATCCCCTCAAGCTTCGAAACCAGCGTTTTGACGAGCTTTTTCAAGGAGTAGGGTTTGCCCGATTCGGAATGGAGTATCCTTATACGCGCCCTGCCGGAACCTATGGCCCTGTCGTCCAGGATGACGGAAAACGCACCGACAACTTCGCCTGCGGCCGAAACCTTGATGGAAGTGGGGTTCCTGGGACCTATGGAAAAGGATGCAAGGTCCTCATCCCCCAGATAGGAATCGTCGAGCAATCCCCTGTTCCTGCGGCAGAAATCGATGAAACCGGGCAGGTAAGCCTCTTTAAGCTCAGTGAACTCCATAAGGCACCGCCTTCGGGCCTAGAGGCCCAGGAAACCTGGATGCCCCTTCAGCACAAATAGGGGGATGGCTGCCCTGACCGTCTTCAGGGGGTCCACGCATTGGCTGATCCTCAGGTCAACGGACAGGCTAGCCAGCATGTAGGCGTCTTCCCATGACATGCCGCAATAAAGTGATATGAAACGCACGGCGGCGTCTGTCGCCTCATAGGCCGCCCTGTCCAGGCTCTCTGCCGAGGCGATAATCGATAAGCCCTGCTCGTCCTGGACTGCAGGCCAATCAAGGGCGGCGCCCTTTATGACGTCCAGCTGGACGTCCACTTCAGCGCCCGTTTCACATCCGGTTACGCAGACCTCGCCGTCGCCCATGGCCGCATGGACGTCGCCGATGGCGAGCATGGCCCCGCCCTGCTTCACAGGCAGGTATACGGTAGAGCCTTCTTTGATGGCCTTCGTGTCCATGTTGCCGCCGTGCCTTCCGGGCGTTCCCGTCGGCACCTCCCCTTCGCCGTCGGATGTCGCGACACCAATCACGCCGATCATCGGCGAAGCTTCGATGGTAAGGCCGCCGAACCGGACCTTCCCGTCTGCGATATCCAGCATCCTTGTGGTTGATTCCAGGACCTTGCCGCCCAGGACGCCCGCCCCCGGGATGATGCTCACTGCGCCCCTGGCCGCAGTCCTTATCCCCAGCACCTTGACGCAAAGCAGGTCCCCCGGCTCGGCGCCCAGGACCTTCAACGGGCCGGTGGCAGGGTTTAGCGAGCTGAAGTCGACGCATTCTATCTTCTGCCCGGCGGACTCCAGCTGCCCGTGCCAGCAGTCGTGAGTCTCGAAGGTGGCCGTATCGCCGGGTTCTGCCTCGGTCACCGGCGTCATCCTGGGCCCAAAGGCCGTAATACACTTATCCTTGCCTATCCTCACCATGAGCAAACCTCCCGAGGTTACTTCAGAAGGTTCCAGGAATCGTCCCCGTACTTGCCCAGGAGCTCCCTGGCCCTGGCCTTCTCTGCGGAAGTAAGGCCCGATTCTATCAAGTTTGAGCCCACGAGCTTGCGGAACTCCCCTGCAATGGACGGGACGAGCTCGTACCTTCCGACCTTCCTGCCTAAAGCTTCGCCGACTGTCGCTATTCCACCTTCAAGCCTGGCCTTCATGCCCTCGGGCAGGGCGCAGGCTTTGACGAGGGCGTCTACGTCCGCCGACATGAGGATTGAGCCGTGCTGCAGGAAGAACCTCCCGCTTCTGAACTGCGCGCTGCCGACTATCTTCCTGCCCTTCCATGCGACTTCGAAGCTGGACGGCACGTCGAAGCATGCAGCCGACTTCTCCTTGCCCTTGTCGGAATAAGCTGGCACCAGGTCCGCCGCGACGCCGAATGCCCGCAGGCCGTCAGAGAGGGCGCCGCTTATCATCATGTACACGTCAAGGACGGAGCCTCCGCCGAACAGCGATGAATCTGCCGATATGCTGTAAGTGAGTTCGTCTTCGTGCAGCACCGCCCTGCCGCCTGTGCGCCTTCTCACCATGGTGAAGCCGCGCGCCTTAAGGTAGCCCATGTCGCACGACTCCGCGGCCTTCTGGTTATAGCCCAGGGAAAGGCATGCGGGGTCCCATGTGAAGAACCTCAGCGTGGGCGGGGCCGAGCCCGAGGACACGGCCTCAAGGACGGCCTCGTCCACCGCCATGTTCCACGCCCCGTCGGCCGCGGGCGATATGATAAGCCTCCAGTCGGTCATCCATCCACCTCCGCAGCCCTTATTGCCAAGCCTTCTGCGGCGCGGCCCATCGCCTTTGCAGCTTCTTCAGCTGTAGGTTCGACAGGATAGTTGTACAGCTCGGTTCCGGGGCTTTCGTTGTAGTAGGGCCTGTTGCAGGCGCTGCAGCCCGATGTCATGAAAGGCTCGCCTCGTCGCATCGCCTCCATGGGCAGCCCCGAAGGCAGGGTGAGCCCTATGAGCCTTCCTGCCTCGTCGAACTGCATACCTCCTTCATCCAGCCCGTGGTGCTTTACCAGCCAGAAGGCCAGCTGCACCCTGCGGTAGGATGCAAGGTCCGGTTTGGGGTGCTTTTCCATCGCGGTCCCCTTAAGTGGGGTGAATGCGAAGAGCCCCAGCCCGACACCGATCCTCCTTAGCCTCACCGCCAAGGTGAGCAGGTCCTTGTCGGTTTCGCCCATCCCTGATATCATATGGGTCGATATCCTGCCCGGGTAATCGGCAGCCGCCTTCTCTATGAGATCCAGCGACCTTTCAAGTTCTGACTTCTTGATCTTTCTGTGAAGCCCGGGACTGCACGCGTCTATCGCAAGGGCCACTCTGTCGGCGCCCGCTTCAAGGAGCCTTCCTACGTCTTCGATGCCTGCGGTTGCGCTGAATGAGACGGAGAATGCGGTCTTCGGCGAACAGGCCGGTTTTAGTTTCGCCAGAGCCAGGCATACATCTTCGAGCGCAGCCCTTCCCCCCACGGTCTGTACGCACACGCGCCTTATGCTTCCCTCGGTTGTAGCCTTCTTGAGGCCCTCCAGGAGCTCCCGCTCCTCCGCCTCCGGCCATGTGACCCTGGACAACCTTCCTGCCCCTGCGCTGCTGGACGCGGCCTGCGCACAGAAGGAGCAGTCCCTGACGCATTTCTCCCCAAGCATGATGTAGGCGGTGGTCGGAAGCGCGGACGCCTTGATGGCCTTTAGCCCCAAGGCGGCAAGGGTGCCCGACGAGGGCCTGAACCTGAGCTTGCATTCAGTGCGGGCCATCTATCCGGCACCTCCGTCCAGGGCGGAGAAAGCGCAGCATTCGTCGGCGTACGTGATTTCTAAGCCCAGCTGCTCGGCCCTGTTTACGGCTTTGCGCGAAGGCATCACGATTACGTCTGCCCCTGATTCGACGGCAAGCACATCCAGCCTGTCCCTGTATTCCCCCGAAGGCCTCATGCACCCCAGGCAGGTCTTCGAAGATGGGAACAGCCTCTTTGCGGCCCTTATCGCCTCAGCAACGGAATCCGCGTCCGGCGGCGCGATGTCCTGCATCCTTGTGCCCTGCGTCGGCTTGAAGGCGATTATAACTACAGCTGGCGGCTCCGGTATCCCCTTTCCGTCCGCCAGTGCCCTGATCTCCTCCAGGGACCTTATGGAAAGGGCCGGCTCCTCCCCGGGACCGAGAAGGCCGACGGTGATGTGGGGGACCGTCGGGGCGCAGTTAGAGGCGGTTATGAAGCCTCTTACGTAATCCTCAGCCGACGACGCGGAACCGTATACGCCCTTTACGACCCTTTCGTCCGAGACATAGTCATAGGATATGACTTCTACCTTGCCGACAAGCTTTCCGGCCCTGTCCTCGTCCATGATGCCGGTGTGGCAGTTCACCCTTAGCCCGGGCGACCTCTCCCGGAACCTCTCCGCCCAGCCTTCGACCGGCACCCTGCCTTCCCTGTCGCTGCCGCCCGATATGAGGACGCTTTTGGCCCGGGCAGCGGGAAAGGCCGCCAGCGCTTCATCCGGCGGCCTCATCCCCTTCAGGTATTTAGCGCCGCAGTGGGCGCAATCCAGCCCGCATTGAGGGCCGGTCACGGATACGGCCATCGTAGCGGCCGGCCGTGTGAACGTTATCCTACGCATTGTCCTCTTTAGTCCATCTCAGTACCGGCTTCCTTGCGGCGAGCGTCTCATCCAGCCTGCCGACAGGGGTGTTGTGCGGCGCAGAGCGCAGGTTGTCGGGGTTCTCCCTTGCTTCCTTGGCGATGGTCTTCATGGCGTCTATGAAGGTATCGAGGGTCTGCTTGCTTTCGGTCTCCGTCGGTTCGATCATTATCGCTTCGTCTACGATGAGCGGGAAGTACACCGTAGGGGCATGGATCCCGTAGTCCAGCAGCCTTTTTGCCATGTCCAGCGTCCTTACGCCGCTTTCCTTCTTCTGCTTGGCGCCCGAGAGCACGAACTCGTGCTTGCAGGTCCTGTCGTAGGCGAGAGTGAAGTCGTCCTTGAGGGCGTGCATGATGTAGTTGGCGTTCAATACTGCCAGCTCCGATGCCGCTTTCAAGCCGTCCGGCCCCATTGACCTCATGTACGCCCATGCCCTTACCAGCACGCCGAAGTTGCCGTTGTACGAGTGGATGTGCCCGATGGAGTCGGGCCTGTCGCTGTCCCATACGTACTTACCGTCGCAGAACGCCACTAGCGGCTTGGGAAGGAACGGCTCAAGGTGCTTCTTGACGCCTACGGGGCCCGCTCCGGGCCCGCCTCCGCCGTGCGGGGTGGACATCGTCTTATGCAGGTTCAGGTGAACTACGTCGAAGCCCATGTCCCCTGGCCTCGACTTGCCCATTATGGCGTTTGCGTTCGCCCCGTCGTAATACACGAGGCCGCCCGCCTTGTGGACTATGTCGGTAATCTCGCAGATATGCTCGTCGAACAGACCCAGGGTGTTGGGGTTGGTGAGCATGAGCCCCGCTGTGTCGGGGCCGACCTTGGACTTAAGGTCCTCGATGTCTACATTGCCCCTGGAGTCGGACGCCACCTGTACCACTGTCATGCCGGCGGCCGCGGCGCTGGCCGGGTTGGTGCCGTGGGAGGAGTCGGGCGCGAGGACCTTGTCCCTTGCGCAGTCGCCCCTCTTGAAATGGTATGCGCGGATTATGAACAGGCCCGTCAGCTCGCCGTGGGCTCCTGCCACAGGCTGCAGTGTGAAGCGGTCCATCCCGCAGAGCTCGGAAAGCCACATATCGAGGTCATGCAGGACCTTGAGCGCCCCCTGCGAGCCGCTTTCCGGCATCTCGGGGTGTAGGCGGGCGAAGCCGGCGAGCCTTGCTGCGTCTTCGTTCACCTTGGGGTTGTACTTCATGGTGCAGCTTCCCAACGGGTAGAAGCCCGTATCCACACCGTGGTTCAAAAGCGACAGGTTGACGAAATGCCTCACCACGTCGACTTCGGAGAGTTCCGGAAGGGCCGGGGCCTCTTTCCTTATCATCGAGTCTGGGACCATGGATTCCACCGGCTGGACGGGCACGTCCGTCTCAGGGAGGCTGAAGCCCGTCCTTCCAGGCGAGCTCATCTCGAAAAGCAGAGGCATCAACTTTTTCATTCCACTTCCACCTCCATGAGGGACACGAGCCTGTCCATCTGCTCTTTGGTCCTCAGCTCCGTCACCGCCCAGAGGGAATTGCCCTTAAGCTCGGGATATGCGCCGGACAGAGGGATGCCGCCCAGGATGCCGTGTTCAAGGAGCCTTTCCCTCAGCTTCCTGGAGCAGCCCTTGCCCTCTATGACGAACTCGTTGAAGAACGGGCCCGCGAACTTCAGCCTGAAAGGGGTCCTCTCAGAAAGGGCCTTGGCGAGGTAATGCGCCTTCTGCATGGAGGCTTCGGCCACCTTCCTCAACCCCTTGGGGCCGAGGACGGATAGGTATATGGTGGCGGCGAGCGCGCAAAGCGCCTGGTTCGAACAAATGTTGCTGGTCGCGTTCTCTCGCCTGATGTGCTGCTCCCTCGTCTGGAGGGTGAGAACGAAGGCCCTCTGGCCCCTGTTGTCCAGGGTCTGTCCGACCAGCCTTCCGGGCATCCTCCTGATAAGCTGGGAGGTCGTCGCCATGAACCCTAGCAGGGGGCCTCCGAAGCTCATGCCGTTGCCCATGGACTGCCCTTCGCCGACTGCTATGTCGGCTCCGTAGTTCCTTGGCGCTTCCAGCACCGCCAAGGAAACCGGGTTCACCGCTGCGACGAAGAAGCCGCCGTCCGAATGGGCGGCGTCGGCCATGGCATGCATGTCCTCGATCACGCCCAGGTAATTGGGGTTCTGGGCTATCACGCAGGCGGCTCCCTTTGCGGCTTCGGACAAGGCCGTTATATCGGTCTGCCCCGTCTTGGGGTCGAACGGGACTTCGACCAGCTCAAATCCCCTCGGCCCCGCGTAGGTCCTTATGACGTCCCTGTAGCGCGGGTTGGTGGCCCGCGTCACGACGATTTTCTTCCTGCCCGTCTGCGCGGCGCACATTATGGAAGCCTCGGCCGAGGCGGTAGCGGCGTCGTACATGGACGCGTTGGCCTGGTCCATCCCGGTAAGCTCGCAGATCATGGTCTGATACTGGAATATCGCGGTGAGCGTCCCCTGGCTTACCTCGGGCTGGTACGGGGTGTAGGCGGTGTAGAACTCTCCCCTTGAGAGCATGTGGTCCACCACCGCGGGGATGTAATGGTCGTAGATGCCGCCTCCTGCGAAGCATAACGCGTCCGTCCTGTTCATCGACGCCATCTTCTCGAGCTCGGCCATCAGTTCGGGCTCAGAGAGGGCTTCGGGCAGGTCCAGCCGCTTCTTCAGCTTCAGGGCCTCGGGGATGTCAGAGAAGAGGTCGTCGACCGACCTTGCCCCTATGGCATCGAGCATCTCGCGTACTTCCTGCTCTGTGGCGGGAAGGTAGTTGCGAGGGACTGCCATGTTGTCTTTACCTCCAATCAATGGACTAGTGCTGCGCGGAAAGGAACTTGTGGTATGCGTCCTCGTCCATCAGCCCGTCGAGCTCGGATGGATCCGACATTTCGAGCTTGACTATCCAGCCTGCCGCCTGCGGCGCCTCGTTGATGACACCTGCGTTCGCCTCGACGTCGCCGTTGACTTCCACGACTTTGCCGCCCACAGGTGCGAACACCTCCGCAACCGCCTTGACCGATTCCAGGTCCACCAGCTTATCGCCCTTCTTGAACGACTTGCCCACTGCGGGCAGCTCGGCGAAAATCACGTCCCCGAGGTGCTCGGCGGCGTATTCGCTAATGCCAATAGTGGCTACCTTGCCTTCGACTTTGACCCATTCGTGGCTGTCTGCGTACTTGAACATCTTACCTACCTCCGGTCATCAATCTGGTATGTGTCAGGATTTCTTATAGGCCTTCTTATAGAACGGGGTCTTTACGACCATGGCCTTCAAGGCCTTGTCCCTGATGCTTACGGCCACTTCGGTGCCAGCCTTTGCGTAATCGGTCGACACCTGGGCCATGGCGAGGTTTTTACCCAGCGTCGGGCTCGGAAGCCCGCTGGTAACCCAGCCGATCTCGGCGCCTTCCGGCGACAGGACCTTGTATCCGTTCCTGGGGATCCCCCTGTCGATGAGCTCGATGCCTACCATCCTGCGGCCCAGGCCGGCCTCCTTCTGATGAACCAGGGCCTCCTTGCCGATGAACCCTTCCTTGTCGAGCTTAACGAAGAAGCCCAGCGACGCCTGCAGCGGTGTGATGTCGGGCGAAAGCTCGTGCCCGTATAGTGGAAGGCACGCCTCGAACCTGAGAGAGTCCCTGGACCCTAGCCCGCAGGGCGAGACCCCGAAGTCCTCACCCGCTTTCAAGACGCTCTCCCATACGTTCACCGCGTCTTCCGGCCTGATGTAGATCTCGAAGCCGTCCTCGCCTGTGTAGCCGGTCCTGGATATGAGGCATTCGGCGCCGTCTATCCTGACGGCTTGCTTGCAGTAGAAGAACTTCAGCTCGTCGAGGTTGTATTCTGTGAGCCTCTGGACCAGCTCCTGCGCTTTCGGCCCCTGTACTGCAACCTCGGCCCAGTCGGGCGATTCGTTGGCCACGCGCACGTTGAAGCCCTTCGCCTGCTCTGAAACCCATGCGTAGTCCTTGTCGGAATTGGACGCGTTGACTACCAGGAACATCTCCTCGTCGGAGAGCTTGTAGACCAGGAGGTCGTCGACCACGCCGCCGTTGGGGTAGCACATCATGGCGTAGGTGACCTGGTTCTGCTCGGCCTTTGCTATGTCATTGGTGACGAGATGGTCCACGAACTTGAGCGCATCGGGCCCCTTGACCCTTATTTCCCCCATGTGGGAAACGTCGAACACGCCGACGCGCTCCCTTACGGCCCTGTGTTCCTCAAGGTCGCCCTTGCCCTTGTACCTGACGGGAAGCTCCCATCCTCCGAAGTCCACCATCATTCCGCCGTACTTGATGTGCATCTCATATAGCGGGGTCCTTTTGAGTCCAGACAATCAGGACACCTCCGTATCGTTGATGTGTACGCCCTGTGCAAGCAATAAAATGCGGTTATCGCCGCCTTCTATTATATAATACTCGTAGGTTATAGGATATTGGACCGCGTGTGCAGAATATTGAACAACCGTATGCGAAAAGGCGTTAATAAATGCATGGAGGGCGCGAGATGTTCGACTGTCTGGTGATCGGCGGCGGCCCGGGGGGCTACACGTGCGCGATAAGGGCGGCTCAGCTGGGGCTTAAGGTCGCCTTGGCAGAGGCGAGGTCCCTGGGAGGGGTATGCCTCAACTGGGGCTGCATACCGACGAAGGCGCTGGCCCATACGGCGGATACGCTGATGGCGGCCAAGAAGGGCGCGGATTTCGGGGTGAACTGCGAGAACGTCTCCTTCGACATGGCCAAGGCCATGGCCAAGAAGGACAGGATAACCGCAAGGCACAGGGCCGGGGTCGGCTTCCTCATGAAGAAGAACGGAATAACGGTGCTCAACGGCAGGGCGAGGATAGAGTCCGCAGGGAAGGTGAAGGTCACCTCGGCCGACGGCACGGAAAACGTGTACGAAACCAAGAACATAGTCATAGCGACGGGATCGGCCCCAGTGACCCCCGGCATGTTCGGATACGACGGAGAGCTCGTCCTTACGTCCGACGAGATGCTCACGCTTAAGGAAGTGCCAGGAGAGCTGCTCGTAGTGGGAGCGGGCGTCATAGGGTGCGAATTCGCCAGCATTTATTCAGCGTTCGGCAGCAAAGTGACCCTTGTGGATGTAATGCCCAGGATACTGCCGATGGTGGACGAAGAGGCATCTGCGCTCATCGCAGCATCCTTCAAGAAGAGGGGGATGGAAGTCATAACCGGCGTGGGCGTCAGGTCGATAGAGAAGACGGGGTCCAGGGTGGCCGCAGTCCTCGAAGACGGACGTCGGGTGGAGGCGGACCGGATGCTCCTATCGATAGGAAGGAGGCCTGCGTCTGAAGGCACCGGAGCGAAAGAGGCGGGCGTCGGAATCGGCAGGGCCGGCGAGATAACCGTAGACAACCGCATGAGGACCAACGTGCCCGGCATATGGGCGATAGGCGACGTCAACAACAGGATGCAGCTGGCCCACGTGGCTTCGGCGCAGGGCATCGTGTGCGCTTCCAACATGGCGGGCCAGAACAGGACGATGGATTACTTCGCTGTCCCTAACTGCGTGTTTACGTCCCCGGAGGTGTCCCAGGTGGGCGTAAGCGAGGCCGGCGCCAAGGAGTCCGGCATAGGATACAAGGTGGGCAGGTTCCCGTATTCGGCGCTCGGCAAGGCGTCTACGATGGGAGAGGCGGAAGGTTTCGTAAAACTGGTGGCCGACGCCGACGGGAGGGTCATCGGGGGAACCGTGGTGGGTGCGCACGCGTCCGACCTTATAGCCGAAGTGGCGCTTGCGGTGGCAAACCAGCTCGGCTTGAAGGACGTTGCCCACACCGTGCACGCGCACCCTACCCTGCCCGAAGGGATAATGGAAGCGGCCGAGGAGGCCTTCGGCCTGGCGATAAACATCTAGGAAGTCAAAAGCGGCAGGCACGCCGCATCGGAGGTGTTGATTTTGAAAGGCAAGGATTGGTTCGCCCTTATACTCATTCTCCTGGGTGTCCTCCTGCTCGGGGACAACCTGGGCCTTTTCAGGTTCGACTACATCTTCAGGCTTTGGCCTGTCGCACTTATAATAGTCGGGATCTCAATGTTCGTGAAGAAGGACGAAGTGAACAGGAAGAAGAACGTGGTCGAAGTCAGCTTCTCCACGTCAAAGCCGGCCGAGCCTGAGACCAAGGTGGAACCGGAGGCTGCGGATGACGGGGAAGACGAAGAAGATGAGGACGAAATCTGATCTTACGGAGGTCATATGATGAGAGGCAGGGTTTTCCTGGCGATAGCGCTCATAGCGGTTGGTCTGGTGCTTCTGTTGAACAACCTCGGCATGGGCGTGCTGCCCAACAAACTCGAGCTATGGCCCGTGCTGCTGATGGCCCTGGGCGCGGCAATAGGAGCCGACGCCGTCAGGAACAAGGAGAAGGACCCGCTTTTCGGGGCTGTGATCCTTTTCCTTGTGGGCACCCTTTTCCTAATGACCGAAAGCGGCTATCTGAAGGGCGGCTTCGAGAAGCTTTGGCCCGTCTTCATAGTGATACTGGGAATAGCCTTCATGTCCAACTCATTCATGTCCGGCACAGCCAGAGGCCTGGTCATCGGACTCATCTACGCTGCGGTCGGCTTCGTGCTGCTTGCCAGCACGCACGGCAAGCTCAACATCAAGCTGGACCTCGTCACATATTGGCCCGTAATACTGATAATCCTCGGGGTAGCTACTTTCTTCCAGAAGAGGAGGTAGTCCATTGAAAAAGGGGCTGTCGTGCAGCGGCAGGCTCCAGGGCGGCCCTTCGTGCGTTACGAAGGCCGTCAGGGAGTTCTTCGCCTCCCTGCTCAAGGACAGGGAGGAGGGTGCCGTAGAGAGCGTAATAGTGGGTTTCTCGGGCGGCGTCGACTCCACCGTCTTGCTGCATGCCCTTTATGAGTTGGGATCCGACCTGGGCCTGCAGCCGGTGGCGGCCCATCTGAACCACAGGCTCAGGGGGGCCGATTCGGATGCGGACGAGGCATTCTGCAGGGCATTCTGCGAAAGGCTGGGAATACCGTTCAGGTCGATGGCGATCGACGTGTCGGAGCTTGCCTCGAAGACCGGGCTCAACCTCGAGGACGCCGGAAGGAGGGCTAGGTACACCCTTTACAGCGAGGTCGCGGAGGAGTTCGGTGCGAAGTACGCGGCGCTCGCCCATCACGCTGACGACCAGGCCGAGACCGTCCTGATGAGGATTATCCGCGGCGCCGGCACGAGGGGCATGGGCGCCATGCCCAGGATAAGGAAGTCAGGGCGGATCTACATTGTCAGGCCGCTCATATCAGTAAGGAAGTCCGACGTTGAGGCCTATGCGGAGGAAAACGGGATCGAATTCAGGGAAGATACGAGCAACCTAGATACGGGGTATCTGAGGAACAAGATCAGGCACGAGCTGCTGCCTCTATTGGAAGCCGGCTACTCCGAGGGCATCGTGGACGTGCTGTGCAGGACGGCCGAGCTTGCTAGGGAAGAATCCGCGGCCCTTGACGAGCTGGGCAGGAAGGCGTTCCTGGACGCCCTGATAATCGGCCAGAGGGGAAGGTCGGTGTCGCTGAAGCTCGACGCCATGAAAGACCTCAGCGAAGCTGCCAGGTCCCGGGCGCTCAGGATGGCATACCAGTACGTAAGGGGGACCGCGTCGGACCTGTACGCCTCGAATATTGCGGCATTGGCCGGCCTCGCCTCTCCCGGCGGAAGGATGAAGAGGCTGGATCTACCCGGCGGCATCAAGGCCTTGAAGGTCGGCAGGGAGCTCTCCCTGTCGTGCTCCTCTTCCCAGGAAGCCGAGGAGAGGCTGCATCCGAGCGCGCTTACAGTCCCGGGCATGGTTGACACCCCGCTCATGAGGATAAGGGCGGCTTCCTGCGAGATCCCACGCGAGCTGCTCGGCAGGCGCAGGTACTCGCACCAGGAGCTGGCTCAGTTGGCGGACCTGGCCTTCGGCCACGGCTATGCCGAAGGCAGCGGCGCAGGTTCGGCCTTCGCCGTCTTCGACCTCCGGGAGGCCGGGGAGCCGTCCATAAGGGCATGGGAACCGGGGGACTCCATGATGCCGTTCGGAATGAAGGGAAGGCGGAAGCTCCAGGACGTCTTCACCGACGCCAAGGTGCCGAAGGACCAGAGGAAGATATGGCCTGTTGTAACGCTCGCAGGGGGGGCCATAGGATGGGTGCCCGGCCTGAGGCAGGGCGCCGTCGCCAAGCTGGGATCGGATTCAAGGTCTGCGCTGGTATTGGCGTTCGAAAGGAAGGGGCCGTGAATCCAAACCCGTAGCCTGATGTTATAATAAAAAGGTATTGTCGTAGACCGATAGGAGGATTGGATTTGAACCGTGGTTTTCAGAGGGCGGCGCTGTGGATCCTGATATTCCTCGTCGCCGTTACAATAGGGCAGAACTTCCTGAGCGGCCAGAACAAGACCGAGCAGATGACGTCGGACGGCTTCCTTGCCCAGTGGAACTCCGGCAACGTCAAATCGCTCGACATCCTGCCCGACGGGCTCATCAAGGGCGAGCTGAGGGACGGGACCAAGTTCGAGCTCTACTATTCATATGCCGCAGGGCTCATAGAAGACGTGAAGAAGGACCCGGAAAAGTTCGCGGGGACTACGATCTCAGAGAAGCCCAACACCAACGACTGGCTGATGGTGCTGCTGCCGAACCTCTTCTTCATCGTGGCGCTCGGCCTGTTCTTCATGTTCATGCTCAACCAGATGCAAGGGTCCAACAACAGGGCCATGCAGTTCGGCAAGAGCAAGGCCAGGATGCAGGTGGACGGCAAGGGCAAGGTCACATTCGCCGACGTGGCCGGCATAGACGAGGTCCAGGAAGAGCTCGCAGAGATAGTGGATTACCTTAAATATCCGAGGCGCTTCACGGAAATGGGCGCAAGGGTCCCCAAGGGCATACTACTGATGGGCCCCCCAGGCACCGGGAAGACGCACGTTACAAGGGCCCTGGCAGGTGAAGCCGGAGTGCCCTTCTTCTTCATATCGGGCTCCGACTTCGTCGAGATGTTCGTGGGCGTCGGGGCAAGCCGCGTCAGGGACATGTTCAACCAGGCCAAGAAGGCCGCCCCCTGCATCATCTTCATCGACGAGATAGACGCAGTGGGACGCCAGAGGGGCGCAGGCTTCGGCGGAGGCCACGACGAGAGGGAACAGACGCTCAACCAGCTTCTGGTCGAGATGGACGGCTTCGAGAACAACTCGGGGGTCATAGTGGTCGCGGCGACCAACAGGCCGGATGTCCTGGACCCCGCCCTTTTGAGGCCAGGCAGGTTCGACAGGCAGATTACGCTGGACGTGCCCGACGCGAAGGGGCGCGAGGCTATACTCAGGATCCACGCCAGGAACAAGCAGCTCGCAGAGGGAGTCGACCTCAAGGAGCTGGCAAAGAGGACCCCAGGCTTCACGGGGGCCGACCTTGAGAACCTCCTGAACGAGGCTGCGCTTCTCGCCGTAAGGTACAGGAAGAAGAAGATCGACATGGACCTTGCGGACGAGGCGATAGAGCGCATAGTGATGGGTCCCGCGAAAAAGGGAAGGCTCCTCACCGACAAGGAGAAGGACCTGGTGGCGTACCATGAGACGGGGCATGCCCTGTTAGCGAAACTGCTGCCCGGATCGGACCCCGTAGTGAAGGTGTCCATAGTCGGAAGAGGCAGCGCCGGTGGGTTTACGCTTGTCATCCCGGAGGACGAGAGGAAGTTCAGGTACTCCTCCAAGGTGGATATACTGAACAACATAACCATGTCCCTGGGTGGCAGGGTGGCCGAGGAACTCTGCATGGACGACGTGTCCACAGGAGCTTCAAAGGACCTCGAGAGGGCGACCAACCTGGCCAGGAAGATGGTAGTGGAGTACGGCATGAGCGAACTCGGCCCGATAACATTCGGAAGGCCGGATTCGCAGAACGTGTTCCTGGGCCGCGACATAGCCCGCGAGCGCAACTACTCCGAGGAAGTCGCAGCTCAGATAGACAAGGTCGTAAGGGGCATAATAGAGGAGTGCTACGCCAGGGCCAGGAAACTGCTCGAGGATAACATACATCTTCTGAAGAGGGTGGCTGCTGTCCTCAAGGAGAGGGAGAACCTCGAGGGCGACGAGCTCGACATGGTGCTGGAGGGAAAGACGCTTCCACCGAAGGAAGTACCCCAGTCCCATATTCCCGACGAGGAGCCGGCAAAGACCGATGAGAAGGCAGCGGAAGAGCCCCAGGCCAAACTGAACAGGCCGGTTACAGAGCAGCAGTAAAACCCCCATGGTACGAGCCCCCGCGACCGCCTTGCGGAAGCGGGCCTTATAAGTTTGCTTTACATGGATGACCCCCGACATGCTACGCGGATTAGGAGGGATACCTTGGAGCTAATCGAATCACACCCCATACTGGAATTCTCGCACGGCAGCAAGGTAAGCTTCACATTCGACGGAAGGGCTATGGAAGGTTTCGAGGGAGAGCCGATAGCGGCGGCGCTGCATGCCAACGGCGTCAAGATATACAGGTACAGCCCCGAGGCCGGAAGGCCGCGGGGCTTTTTCTGCGCCATAGGCAAATGCAGCTCGTGCTTCATGGTCGTAGACGGCATACCGAACGTGAGGACCTGCGTCACTCCGCTCAAAGCCGGCATGGCCGTTGAGACCCAGCACGGCAGGGGATCCATCCCCATGATAGGGGAGGAGGCAGGCCGCGATGCGTGAGGTCGAGCTTCTTGTGATAGGCGGCGGCCCCGCAGGCCTTTCGGCGGCGGCCGAGGCGGCGGGTATGGGAGCATCGGTGCTCCTTGTGGACAGCGGTCCGAGGCTGGGGGGGCAACTTATTAAGCAGACCCACAAGTTCTTCGGGAGCCGCGACGAATTTGCCGGAACGAGGGGCTTCAAGATAGCCGACGTACTGCTTGACGAGCTGAAAGGCCTATCCGACAGGGTCGAGGCCATGATTGACACGACCGTGGTCGGCTATTACAGGGAGGATGGCACCGTCTCGCTTTCAAGGTCCGAGGACGAATATTTCCTTGTGAAGCCGAAGAGGATAGTCGTTGCCGCAGGGGCGCAGGAGAGGTTGATCCCGTTTCCGGGGAACGACCTTCCCGGCGTCTACGGGGCCGGCGCCGTTCAGACTCTCATGAACGTATACGGCGTCGTCCCAGGCAAGAAGGTTCTCATGATAGGGGCCGGCAACATCGGCATCATAGTGGCATACCAGCTGATCCAGGCCGGGATCGAAGTTGCCGGGGTGGTGGAGGCGATGCCAAGGGTCGGCGGATATTGGGTGCACGCTGCCAAGATAAGGCGGCTGGGGGTCCCGATCCATCTAATGCACAGCATAAAGAGGGCCTGCGGGGACAAGGTGGTCGAAGGCGCAGACGTTATGGAGCTGGACGAACATTTCAACCCCACGGGCAGGGAATTCCACGTAGAATGCGATACGATCTGCCTGGCGGTCGGCCTCACGCCTACGGTGGAGCTTCTTTGGCAGGCAGGCTGCAAGATGAAGTATGTGCCTCAGCTGTGCGGCTATGTCCCGGTAAGGGACTGCAACCTGAGGACCACAAACCATTCGGTCTGGGTGGCCGGGGATTCCTCGGGGATAGAAGAGGCGAGCTCAGCCATGGTGGAAGGGCGCCTTGCAGGCTATGGGGCCGCGCTTTCTCTCGGATACGGCGAGAGGCCGGACAGGTATCTGAGCTTCATAAAGAGGCTTGAAAACTTGAGGGCTGGCGAAGTCTGCGACAAGATAAGGTCCGGGATAGCTTGCGTGCTCTGCGAAGGTGGTGAGCAGTGATGGATGACAGGAATGACGCCCTTCTATACAATTCCGGCGTGCTGACCGGCCCTAGGGACGGCGTATGCAAGGCGGAAGAGGGCCAGTGGAAGGCGAAGAGGGGCGGATACGTCGTGATAGAATGCCCTCAGCGCATACCGTGCAACCCCTGCCATACCAGCTGCCCCACCGGGGCGGTGCTGCCGTTCGCCGACATAAACGACGTCCCGAAAGTCGATTTCTCGAAGTGCACCGGTTGCTGCAGGTGCGTGGCAAGATGCCCGGGCCTTGCCTGTTTCGTGGTGGACCTCGCCTGGAAGGAAGGCTGGGCTATGATGAAGCTGCCCTACGAGCAGCTGCCCAGGCCGCAAAAAGGCATGGCTGTCGACTGCCTGGACCGTATCGGCAGGAAGGTTTACCGCTCCGTGATAGAACAGGTATTGGAGCCTTTCAAGGACAGGACGTTCGTCGTGTCGGTGCCGGTGCCGGCGGATTTGAAGGACGACGTGCGCGCGGTTAAGGTGGTGGCTCACGATGCCGAATAACGAAGAGGTAATCTACATCTGCAGGTGCGAGGAAGTCACACTGGACGAGGTCAGGGAATGGATAGCAAGGGGTTATGACACTCCGGAGGAGCTCAAAAGGGTGACAAGGATCGGCATGGGCCCATGCCAGGGCAGAGGCTGCACCGATATGCTTGTCAGGGAGATAGCCAGGATGAAGGGAGTAAGCGTGGACGAGGTCAAGCCTCCGAGCTTCAGGCCGCCGGCGAAGCCCGTCAAGCTGGCCCTCCTTGCCGACGAGGGGAAAAGGAGAGGTGGTGCCTCCCGTGAGGACTAAGGCAGACGTCGTCATCATAGGAGGCGGCATAAACGGCGCCGCCTCGGCGTACAACCTCGCGAAGCTCGGGGTGAAGGACATCGTCGTGGTGGAGAGGGATACCATCTGCGGCGGGTCCACGGGAAGGTGCGGGGCCGGTATAAGGGCCCAGTGGGGCACTCTCATGAACTGCCAGATAGCCGCCAACGCCATCGCGACGTTCGAGGGGCTCAAAGACGAGCTAGGGATGGACATCGGGCTGAACCAGTGCGGATATCTGATGGTAGCGTACAAGGATTCGGAGTTCGAACAGCTTAAGAAGAACATATGCCTGCAGAACTCGTGCGGCATAGAAAGCCGCGTTGTGTCGAAGGACGAAGCTTACAGCATATGCCCGGGGCTGTGGGCTGAGGATGCGGTGGGCTTCACCTTCCATGCGAAGGACGGCCACGCCGACCCGTTCCTTACGACCTTCGCGTACGTCGAGGCTGCAAAGAGGATGGGCGTCGAATTCGAGCGCTTCACCGAGGTGCAGGCTATAAACATAAGCGGCGGCAGGGTTGAGTCGGTGTTGACCAGCCAAGGCACGATATGGACGAACAATGTGCTGGACTGCGCCGGCCCATATTCCCAGATAATCGCAAAGATGGCAGGTGTGGACCTTCCGGTATTCTCCGAAAGGCACGAGATAGTCATCACCGAACCGGTGGACCCGGGCGTGTGCCCCCCGATGCTGATGAGCTTCTCGGGCAACTACTACATCCAGCAGAGGCCGCACGGTTCGATCATAGGCGGATGCAGCCCCGAAGGCCATCCGCAGGACTTCGCCAACAATGTGTCGTGGGACTTCCTCGGGCATATGGCCCAGGTGTTCACTAAGCTGCTGCCGAGGACCCGGAACATAAGGATAGTGAGGCAGTGGGCCGGCATGTACAACATGACGCCTGACAGGCAGCCGCTTCTTGGGGCGACGGAAACAGAGGGATTCTACATCTCCTGCGGCTACTCGGGCCACGGCTTCATGCTTGCTCCTTTCACAGGCAGGCTTATGGCAGAGCTCATTTCGACGGGCAGGCCGTCCATGGACATATCCATGCTGGACTACAGGAGGTTCGAGCGCGGCGAGATGATCATCGAGCCGGCGGTCGTGTAGCGGCTACAGGAAGAGCGATGCGGCGCAGTAGACCAGAAGGACAGCCATCACCGCATTGATGACCTTGTAGTTCTTCGAGTAGAAGTACTGGAACAGGGACCCGAAGCTGCCCCAGATGACCGTGGATGCAAGGCACATGAAGCCTACGAGCAGGCTGAGAAGCATTATGGGAAGGAAAGCGTCGAAGTTCGGGGTGACATATACCGATGCAACGGTGAGTGCCATCAGGACGCCCTTTGGATTTATGAACTGAACCGCAAGGCCGGGGAGGAACCTCTGTATGCTGGCGCCGGAGGAACCGTTCCCCGGCTTTGATTTGAACGTCTTATATGCAAGATAGAGGATATAGGCCGCGCCGATGAAAGTGACATATGGCTTGAGCTGCGGTACGAGCTTATATAGGTATGAGCTGAAAAGGCTCGCAAGGAGCATGTTGATCGTCTGCCCGGTCAGGACCCCGAGGTTGAAGCCGAAGCTTTTGAGCACTCCGTGCCTGATGCCGTTGTTCATGGCCATTATGTTGTTGGGTCCAGGCGTAATTATCTGCAGTATCGTGTACGAGAAGAACGATGCGTAGTTCATAAGCGACCCACCCCGTATTGAGCTAATGGATTGGCTTTCTGCCCAATATACCATAAATGCGGGGAATAAAGTATGAGTGGGCGACTATATGCAGCAGGACGGCAGTAAATGCGACGCTTATGCAAACAGGGGCACGCGAGCGGGTGCCCCTGTCCTTGACTTGTACCTATGCCACGCCGGTGAGGTTTTTTACCCAGCGTTCCTTCCTGAAAAGCGTAAAGGCGATGCTCAGCTTTAGGAACTCTGGAATCTGCACCATTAGGAAAAGCTGTATGAGCGACAGGTCCGTGAAATGGGCGAGCGCCAAGGAGAACGGGACCACCACGAACCATGTGAAAAGCGAATCCATTGTCATGACAGAGCGGGTGTCCCCGCCGGCTCTGAGTATGAAGAAGAAACCGGCGTTGGTCAGGTAGACCGGCATCATGAAGGCGGATATGGATGTAATGATCCTCGCCGTCGTCCTTACGTCATCGCCTACGTTGTAGATCATCGGGACCAGGTATCCCGCAGCAAGGTGCACCAGCAGCAGGCAGTAGGATATGAAGATGCCGAACAGTATAAGGCGCCTGGAATCCCGCCTTGCATCGTCCAGCTGGTTGGCGCCGAGCGCGTGGCCTATTATCACCGATATGGACGTGGCCTGCCCGCTGTTGACGACGAAGAACATGTTGTTGACCGCGTTCATGATGTTAAGGGCCGCCAGCGCCACGACACCCCTCGTGGAATAAGCCTTGAACTGCATCGTCACGCCAGACGACCAGAGGAGTTCATTGGCTATGAGGGGCAATGACTTCACCAATATCGTCTTGAAGAGGACGGGCCTCACGTTGAACACCCTGGCAAGGCGGGTGCCGAACGGGCAGGTCTCCTTGCTCATGGCGTAATATAGCATGGCCAGCTCTACCAGCCTTGCTATTATCGTAGCCAGGGCCGCGCCCCGGACGCCCATCCGGGGCGCCCCGAAGTTGCCGAAGATGAATACATAGTTGAAGAACGTGTTCACGAAGACTGCGACGATGGACGGCAGCATAGCTACCTTGGCCTGGCCTATGCTCCTGAAGGAACCCGCAGTGGCCACGCTGAACGCCATCGGTATGTAAGTGAACACGGCGACTTTGAGATAATCCACGCCTTCGCTTATGGTCCCCGCATCATTTGTGAAGAAGCCGATTATCCATCTCGCCCCGAAGAAGGCACCGAGCATGAAGGTTATCGAGACGGCAAGCGATGCAATCAGCATGAACCGGTATGCCTGCTTCATGCCGTCCCCGTCCTTAGCGCCCCAGAACTGGGCCACATATAGGCCGCCGCCCCCGGCTATCCCGAAAAGCATCAACATGTATATGAAGAAGAACTGGTTGGCTATGCCGACGCCCGCAATCGACTGCGGCCCCAGCTGCCCCACCTGAAGGTTGTCCACCAGGTTGACCAGGGTGGTGATGAGCTGCTGGAACATTATCGGGGCCATGACGGCGAAGGCATGCTTGTAGAACGCCCTGTCGGCGACATGCGGCTTTATCCTGCTGTACAGGCCTTTGCCCTCCATGATGCCCTCCATGCCTTCAGCTGCAGCAACTTAGTATTCTAGCAGGGGCATACTGGCTGGGCAAGGGAAATCGGCGAAAGGTGCCGCAAGTAGAGCAGAGGGCTGTTCGCAGAAAAGAAGGGTCCGGAGTCGAATTGCCGGCTCCGGACCTAGTATCAGGCTTCTGCTTTCCGTCAGAAGGACCAGCCGACCCTCATGATGCCGAACTCCCTGTGGCCGTTCAACTCGGATTTAGTCAGCTTGCCCCTTGAAACCGAGAGGATCTCATCAAAGATGGTCTCCCCTGCCTCCCTTAGGCCGATGCTTCCGTCCATGACGGGGCTGAGGTCGAGGTCGGTGTCCTCCTGCATCATCCTGTAGGTGGCTGCGTTAGCCGTAACCTTGATCACAGGGGCGATCGGAGTGCCCGTCGGCGTGCCCAGGCCCGTGGTGAAGACCACTATCTGAGCGCCGCCCGCCAGCATACCCGTCATGGAGTCCACATCCTGCCCGGGGGTATCCATCATGTAAAGCCCGTTCTTGCCGTATGTAACAGGCTCCCCGTACTTCAGCACGCCTATCAACGGGGACCTGCCGGCCTTCAGTATGCAGCCGAGAGACTTCTCCTCGATTGTGGAGATGCCTCCTCTGATATTCCCCGGCGTGGGCTGCGTCCCCCTCAGGTCGGCCCCCATCGCCTTGGCCCTCCGCTCGGTGGCGGCCACTATGCCTATCAGCGCCTCGGCTGTCCTGGCGTCGACGGCCCTTTCGGCAAGTAGATGCTCTGCGCCTATGAGCTCCGTCGTCTCTGACAGTATCGAGGTGCCGCCGGATGCTATCAGCATGTCCGATGCCACGCCCAACGACGGGTTGGCGCCTATTCCAGACGTCGGGTCGGAGGCGCCGCATTCGAGCCCCAAAACCAGCTCCGATATGTCGAAAGGTTCCGGCTGCATCTGCGCCAGCCCGGCTGCCAGTGCCTCCGCCTTTGCCAATCCCCCACGCACCGCCCCTGTGGTCCCTCCGCTCTTCTGAATGACCACAAGCTCCACCGGCTTGCCCGAAGACCTGATGCCGTCCACAATCTGGACCGGGTCCATCCCCTCGCAGCCTAGCCCCACCACCAGGCATGCCCCTACGTTCGCGTTCATGCCCATTCCGACCAGGGTCCTGGCCGTCTGGGCGTAATCCTCGCCCATCTGGCAGCATCCGTTAGGGTGCGACAGGGCAACCGACCCAGGCACCTGCGATGCGATCCTCTGAGCCACCTCGCAGGCGCATACCGAAGCCGGGATTACCGCCAGGTGGTTCCTCAGGCCATGCCTTCCTACCGGCCTCCTGTATCCCATGAGCTGCCTTGCACCGTCTGCCATGTTATATCCTCCTGCCCCTTGAGCTGACCATGTTGTGGACGTGCACGTGCTCCCCCTGGCTTATCCTGGCAGATGC
>JAGOKM010000023.1 GCA_017994615.1 Bacillota bacterium
AATCCCACAAAGCGCCGTCTGTAATAGAGCTGAAGAGCGCTACGTGGAACGCCCTCAGGAAGGGGCTGGGCATGACGGTTTCCAGTGGCACGGCAGCCAGGGCGTTCGCCGGCTTCCCGCTGCCGGTATCCGGCAAGACGGGGACCGCCCAGGCCCCCCCGAACGATTCTCACGCATGGTTCGCCTGCTGGGCCCCCAGCGAGAATGCCGAGATTGTGGTGGTCGTCATGCTGGAGAACGGAGGAGGGGGCGGAAGCTCGTCTGCTCCCATTGCGAGGGATTTCCTCGAGTTCTACTACAAGATCGGGGAGTACGCGGTGCCGGAGGTCCTCCCGGAGGACCTGCCCGAGGGATTGTAGAGGAGGATCTGATGAAGCAGCAGAGCGTCATTTTCAAAGGTACCGGAAGGTCTCTCAAGGTGGTCGTATCCGACGAGGCGGACTTCTCGGGCGTGCTTCTGGGAATAGAGGAGAAGCTGGCTTCAAACCCCGCCTTCTATGCCGGGCAGAGGATAACTGTGGAAAGCAGGCAGGGGCTCATACCTGACGACAGGTCGGAGATGATAAGGGCCGTCTTCCGCAGGTACAACATCCCATGTTCGGTGGCAGATGCCAAGTCAGCTGCTGAAAGGGCGGCTGCGATGATAACCCAGACCGCCCTTACAGACGAGGGCCCGCCTGTGCGCAAAGGAGCCGGGACAACGGCCCTTCCATCGGCGACAGCCGCCATATACAGGGGAGATGTCATCCCGGGCAAGGTCGTCGAGGATGAAGGCAGCGTAGTTATTCTAGGCGACGTGCTTCCGGGCGGCGCGGTCAAGGCCGGCGGCGACATAGTCGTCACCGGGATAGCCGGAGGCAGGCTCGAAGCGGGAGTCCCGGACGACAGGACGGTGGCGATAATCGCCGGAGGATTCGCAGCGGGCACATACGTGATTGGCGGCAGGGAGGTAAAAGTGCAAGGCGAACGCGGCTCGGGCGTCAAGATGTTTTCGTTGCGGCTAGCAGCAGACGGCCCGGTGATGGACGAAGGAGACCCGGGAAGGCTTTCCAGGAGGGCGCAGGAGAATTGAACCTCATAAACAGGAAGATGATAAGGGACCTCGACCTGATGCTCATCGTGGCGACGGTATTGGCGGTCGCTTACGGCTGCGCGGTCCTGTACAGCGCGACCTTCGCCCAGCCATCCCTCACTTCGGACGATCCCTTCTCCATGGTCAAGAAGCAGGTCGCAGCCGGGCTTATAGGCCTGGCTCTGGCGCTCGCCCTGATGGCCATAGGACATAACCTGCTCAACAGGACTTATGTGTTGGTGTACATAGGGTCAGTACTGGTGCTCGTCGGCGTAACCCTGGTCGGAGTAAGGGTGAGAGGAGCGCTCGGCTGGATAAGATTCGGCGGGTTCTCCCTGCAGCCCGTGGAATTCGTGAAGGTCGGTGTGGCCATCGCCCTCGCGGGTTACCTGTCGAGACGGGGCGGGAACGTCGGCTTCGGCGAGATGATGGTGGCCCTTGCCATGGCGGCGGTGCCCACGGGCATAGTCGTGCTCCAGAACGACCTGGGATCGGCCCTGGTCTTCATACCCATGGTGATAGCAATGCTATGGGCCGCCGGCGCAGATACCAAGTTCGTCGCCGGCCTGGTCTCTGCAGGGTTGTTCGTCGCAGCCCCGCTGGGCTATTTCATATTCCTCGACGACTACCAGAAGAACAGGATACTCACTTTCTTCAACCCCGGAAGGGACCCTTTCGGGGCGGGATACAATGTCATACAGTCGGTGATCGGCATAGGGTCGGGGGGCCTGCTGGGCAAGGGGTTTACAGCGGGCACCCAGGTGCAGCTCGGATTCGTCCCGGAGCACCACAGCGACTTCATATTCACGGTGATAGGCGAAGAGCTAGGTTTCATAGGGGCATCCCTTGCTCTTATTATACTTTTCGTCATTATCTGGCGCTGCCTTTCCGTCGGGCTTTCCACCGAGGACAGGTTCGGAAACCTGCTGTGCGTGGGAATATCGTCGATCCTCATGACCCACGTGCTCATAAACGTGGGGATGGGGATGGCCATGATGCCGTGCACGGGGATACCGCTGCCCTTCTTCAGCGCGGCGGGCTCGTCTCTGATGGCGACGCTGATGGCGCTGGGGCTTGTGCAGAGCGTGAGCATGAGGCGCAAGAAGATACTTTTCTGACGGAGGACGGATGCATAAAGAGGCGGAGAATCGAAGGCTGCTGGAAAGCCCCGGGGATATTAAGAGGGCGCTTTACGGAGGCGTGCTCGACAGCGTGCAGAAGCCGGGAAGGTATGCGGGCGGCGAGCTAGGGGCTATCGGGGATGTCTGGGACGGCGTGGAGGCTTCTATGCTGCTGGCCTTCCCTGACGCGTACGAAGTCGGGATGTCATACCTCGGCTTTAAAATCCTTTACGACATAATCAACTCGCATGACGGCTGGAGGGCCGAGAGGGCCTACTCGCCCTGGCCCGACATGGAAAGGGCCATGGCCAAGGCGGGGATACCCCTCTACGGGCTGGAGAGCCTGAGCCCGGCGAAGCGCTTCGACGCGATTGGCGTCACGCTCCAGTACGAGCTTTCCTACACCAACGTCCTCGGGCTGATTGAGCTTTCGGGGCTCGCCCTCAAATCGGCCGAAAGGCTTGAAATGGACCCCCTCGTCATAGCAGGAGGCTCGTGCGCAGTGAACCCAGAGCCGATGGCCCCGTTCTTCGACGCTTTCCTCATCGGGGACGGCGAAGAGGCGATCTCGGAGATAATGGGCGTACTCAAAGAAAGGCGAGCCGGCCTGGTCGACAGGGCAGGCGCCCTGAAGAGGCTGTCGTCCATATCCGGCATGTACGTCCCTTCTGTCCACGACCCTTCGACCGACCGGATCAGAAGGAGGATATTGAAGGACCTGGGTGACTTCCCGGCTTCGTTCAGGCATGAATGCATACCTCTGGTGGAGTGCGTCCACGACAGGGCGGTCGTCGAAGTGATGCGAGGCTGCGACAGGGGATGCAGATTCTGCCAGGCCGGCTACATCAACAGGCCAGTAAGGGAGAGGAAGGGGTCCGAAGTCGCCGAGGCGGCGATGAGGTCAGCGGCAAGGGGCGGGTACGACGAGGTGTCGCTGCTTTCGCTTTCCACCGCCGATTACTCTGCTATAGGCAGGCTTGCAGACGCGCTGGCGCCGGAGTTGAGACAGAGGGGCGTCGCCCTTTCGCTCCCTTCGCTTAGAATCGACGCATTCTCGATAGACCTGGCAAAGAAGGTGGGCTCCCACAGGCGGACCGGGCTTACTTTCGCGCCTGAGGCAGGCACGCAGAGGATGAGGGACGTAATCAACAAGGGAGTGACCGAAGAGGACCTGATGGCCGCCGCCAGAGCCGCCTTCGAATCTGGTTGGGAGCAGATAAAGCTATATTTCATGATCGGGCTGCCGTACGAGTCGCAGGAGGATGTCCAGGGCATTGCGGACCTGACAATGAAGGTGCTGATGCTCGGCAGGGATATAGCCGCAAGGAACGGGAGGCCCCCGTCCAGGATAAGGATTAGCGTGAGCGTCGGCACGTTGATACCGAAGCCCCACACTCCGTTCCAGTGGCTGGGCCTGGAGAGGCCGGAGACCGTAGAGGCAAAGAAATCTATGCTCAGAGGGCTTCTAAGGCGCAAGGACATAGCGCTTTCGGTCTCCGACGGCTTCACGAGCAAGCTTGAGGCGCTTCTGTCGAGGGGAGGCAGGGGCATCTCGGAAGTCATCTTGAGGGCTTACAGGCTTGGAGCCAGGTTCGACGGCTGGGGCGAGTGCATCATGCCGGGCCATTGGCTTAAGGCCTTGGCAGATGAGGGCCTGGACCTGGAAATCGAATCCTCAAGGAGCTTCTCCCTTGACGAGCGCCTCCCGTGGGGGCACATCGACACGGGAGTAGACCTGGCGTACTTCCGCGAGGAGCTGGAAAGGGCAAGGAGAGCAGAGCTGACACCGGACTGCAGGGAGGGCGGCTGCACACTGTGCGGGGTCTGCATCGAGGGGATCGGGAACATGATCTCTGGGCCGGAGGTTTAGATGGGGCCTTTCATCGATGCCATAAGGATCAAATACGGCAAGGTGGGACCGGGGATGTACATCTCCCACCTGGATACCATAAGGGCTCTTGAAAGGGCGATTAGGAGAATCGGCCTTCCTATGTTATACTCCGAAGGGTTTAACCCGAGGCCGAGGATGTCGTTTGCCGCCGCGTTGCAGATAGGCGTTTCGTCGGAAGCGGAACACATGGACGTATTCCTGGCATCGGAGTTCGAACCGGATGAGCTGCTGAAAAGGGCTTCAGGCGCATTCCCCGCGTCGATGCCCCTGCTGGCGGCAGGCAGGTTTCTGGGCGGTTACTCCCTTCCCGCCAAAGTCAGAAGGGCGAGATATATCGTAAGGCCGTTCGACGCGGCTGAGGCCGGTTGGTCCTGCGGATCGCTTGAAGAGGCGGTCAAGGCCTTCGAAGAGGCGCCATCGGTGAAAGTCGAGGACAGGGACGGCAAGGAAAAGGAAGTAAAAGGGCTCGTTTTCGGCATCAAAGTGCTTCAGGGGGCCTTGGAGGCAGAAGTCGCATGCGGCGACAGGAACCTCAGGCCATCGGACCTGATGAAGGCGCTGGGTGCCGTTTCGGGGCAGGATTACAAGGGGAATTTCGAAATTTGCAGGACAGCGTTGTCCATAGACCTCGGCGATGGTCCGCAGGACCCCATGGCCGACTGCGTCGGGACTGTGCGTCCGGATTAGTTTGGAGCTGAGAAAGTGGCCAGGAAAATCGTAATCGACAACAGCAACGGCGAGGTAAGAGCCGCCGTCATCGAAGACGGGAAGCTTGCGGACCTTTTCATAGAGAGGAGCCGCCACCCGTCGGTGCTGGGGAACATCTATAAGGGCAGGGTCGAGAACGTCCTGCCGGGCATGCAGGCCTCGTTCGTGGACATAGGCCTGGAGAAGAACGCCTTCCTCTACGTGGACGACGCCATGGCGAGCCTTCCGGAGATAGTGAAGGCGACCAAGAACGGCGACGACGTCGAACTCCCCATAAGCAGGGGCAAGAGCATAAAAGAGCTGCTCAAGACCGGGCAGGATGTCCTTGTCCAGGTGACCAAGGAGCCCATCGGGACCAAGGGCGCCCGCGTAGTCACCGACGTGACGCTCGCCGGGCGCTACGTAGTGCTGATCCCTTCGGTCAACTACGTGGGTGTAAGCAGGAAGATAGTCGACGAGGGCGTCCGCGACAGGCTGAGGAAGCTTGCCAACAAGGCGAAGCCCAGGGGCATGGGCATCATCGTAAGGACCGTCGCCGAGGAGCAGCCGGACGAGGAGATTGTAAGGGACATCGAGTTCCTTACAAGGGCATGGAGGAAGATAAGGGCGAAGGCCGCAAGGGCGAAGGCGCCGCAAATGCTGCATTACGACGCTGACCTCGTCTACAGGATGGCGAGGGACTACTTCGGCGACGACGTCACGGAGTTCACGGTGAACACCATCGGGGACTATAACAAGGTCTCAGACCTCCTTCATATAGACGAGAAGGAAAAAGACCCCAGGATAAGGCTCTATTCGGATAAGAAGCCGGTCTTCGAGGCGTACGGCATCGAGGACGAGATCTGGAAGGCCACCAGGCGCAAGGTGTGGCTCAACAGCGGAGGCTACCTGATATTCGACACTACCGAAGCCCTGACGGTAGTCGACGTCAACACGGGCAAGTTCACAGGCAGCAAGGACCTCGAAGACACTGCGTTCAGGAACAACATCGAAGCCGCCGGCGAGATAGCAAGGCAGCTAAGGTTGAGGAACATCGGCGGGATAATAATCGCAGACTTCATCGACATGGAATCAGAGGACCACAGGAAGAGGGTCCTCGAAGAGCTGGAAAAGCACCTTGAGAAGGACAAGGCAAGGACGTCGGTGCTGGGCATAACCAAGCTCGGCCTCATCGAGATGACAAGGAAGAAGTCCCAGCAGGGCCTGGTTGAGCTTACACACAGGGTCTGCGATGTATGCGAAGGCAGGGGCAAGGTCATATCTGAAGAGACGCTGGCCCTCAGGGCGGAGAGGCTCATCAAGAGGGAAGCTGCGGCGACCGATATGCAGGCGCTTCTGATAGGCCTGAACCCATATGTGGCGGAGGAGCTGTCGTCGCAGTCATCGAAGGCCATCAAGGAGCTCGAAGAACAGACGTACAGGGACATATTCATCAAGGCAGACAGCTCGCTTGCGAGAGAGGACGTCAAAGTCTTGGCCGCAGGCAGCCTTGAGGAGATACTGGCCCTGGTGCAGCCCGTCAGGAAGGGCGAGCTGCTGGAGGTAACGATCGGGCAGCCGGACCAGGACAGGCGGGAATACGGCATCGCGACATACAAAGGCCTGCCGGTGCTAGTCGAAGAGGCGGGCGACATGGTCGGCAGGACCGTCAAGGTGAAGGTAACGAGGGTCTTCAAGGGGTACGCCAAGGCGAGGATCGAGGGAAGGCCGTCGACCTACAGACCTTCGGCCGACCTGGTCGATTTCCAGGACGAAGATGAAGCGGGCACAAGTGGCGGATCCTTGGACCTGGAGCATGCTGCGCAGCAGGAGGCCCCATCCGGCCAGGAGGCCAAGAAGAAGCGCCGCCGCCGCCGTCACCGCAGAAGCAACAAGGATGCCTCAGGCCCTGTAACCGATGGCTCAGTGGCGCAGGATCCGGACGACCTTGTAGACCAATTCCACGAATCGGACGGAAAGGACATGCCCGAGATAGCTGAGGAAAGGCCCGTCAAGGGCCATCCCGCCGGAGAAGGCCAGCCGGAGGCGTCCTCCGGCCAGGAGGCCAAGAAGAAGCGACGCCGCAGGCGCCGCCGCAGCAGGAAACCCTCGCAACAGGGGGATGCGACCCCTGAGGCACAGGCAAATGCTGCTCCTGCCTCCGATGCCAGCCAGGCAAGCCCCGCTGCGCCGATGACTCAGGCCGCCGTTGCTGAGACGGCACCAGCCGTGGGGCCCGCGCAGAGGGAGACGGCCCCGCCGGCGGCAGCGGCCGAGCAGAGGGCACCCGAAGGCGGAAGGCCGGAAGGCACGGAGGCATCAGCCGCGCCGGAGAAGAAGGCAAGGCCTAGAAGGGCAACAAGCCGCAAGAAACAGGCCCCTGCGGCCGTACCTGCCGAGGCGGCAGGGACGAAGCCTGTGGATGAAGCCGCATCGACGGCAGATGCCGCAGAGGGGAAGCCCCTGACAAGGACGGATACAGCGAAGGAAGAGGGTACCGCGGCGGAGGGTGCCCCGAAGAAGGCGGCCAGGAGAAGGCCTCAGAGGAAAACCGTACCCAAAGCAGCTCAACTTGACATGACAGAAGAGTGAATATATACTCTTAATTTGTGGCAGCCTGCCTGCCATACTGCCGCTCGGCCTGGGCCTAAAGCGACCGCGAAAGCCGCTGCCCGAAGCCGGCGAGCCTGTAATGAGGAGAAATGTCCATGTATGCAGTAATCGAGACGGGCGGTAAGCAGTACCGCGTCGAGCCCGGCCAGGTCATCAGGGTCGAGAAGCTCGATACCAGCAAGGGCGACACTTTCGTATTCGAAAGGGTGCTGATGTTCGTAGACGGCGATACCGTGAAGATCGGCTCACCCGTGGTCGAGGGGGCAAAGGTCAATGCGACCGTCCTCGTCCAGGACAAGTCAAGGAAGGTAGTTGTGTTCAAGTACAAGCCCAAGAAGAGGATCCGCACAAAGACGGGGCACAGGCAGCCCTTCACCGAGCTTAGGATCGACTCTCTGGAGGCATAGATGATCGAAATCTGGGTGCGGAAAGACGGCGGGAAAACTAAAGGCTACCGCGTCGAGGGGCACGCCGGATGGGCGGAATCGGGCAAGGACATCGTATGCGCCGCTGTGTCGGCGCTCGCCATAGGGGCTGAGAACGGCCTCAGCGAGGTGGCAGGGGCGGTGCAGGAGGCGAGCGGCGAAGGGGGGTTCCTGGAAGTGACCCTGAAGCCGGAGCTAGACGAAAGGGCGAGGATACAGGCCGAAGCGATAGTAGACTCGATGGTCCTGGCCCTTGCAAGGATATCTGAGAGATACCCAGGCAGGATATTGATCCACAAATGAATTGCGGCATGGAGGTGCCTTTGATGATTAGAATGGATTTGCAGCTGTTCGCCCACAAGAAGGGAGTCGGCAGCTCAAGGAACGGAAGGGATTCCGCAGCGCAGCGCCTTGGAATCAAGAAGTTCGGCGGAGAGGCCGTCAAGGCGGGCAACATCATAGTTAGGCAGAACGGCACCAAGGTCCACCCCGGCACCGGAGTGGGCCTGGGAAGCGACTACACGCTTTTCGCCCTCGTCGACGGCAAGGTCAGGTTCGAGAGATTCGGAAGGGACAAGAAGAGGGTCGCGGTAGTAGCAGAGGCATAGGTTCCTGGAAAAGCATTCGCCGGGCGGAATCGTGATTCCGTCCGGCTTTTCGTTACTCCGGAGCCTATGCGGGTATACTATGTAGGGGGAAATGATCGGAGGTGGCCGGCTTGGCAAGTAGATCGTCCGGGCCCTTGTTTGTGGCTTTTGCTTCTGTCGCTGGTTTTGTGGCTTTCTTCCTGGCGATCGTGATGCCGATTCTGAGCTCGTATTTGACTGAGCTCTGGTGGTTCGAGGACATCGGCCAGAAGACCGTGTTCGTCAAGAGGTTCGGCACGGCCATCCTTACGGGGCTTGCAGCCTTCGGGGTCGTGCTCGCAGTGATGCTTTTCAACGCCGCGGTACTGAGGAACCAGTCCGGCGGGAAGGATGCGAGCCTGGGAAGGCCTTCCATGAAGGGCGTACCTTCCATTGCCATTGCCGTGGCATTGATAGCCAGCGCTTCTGCCGGATTGTCCATGGGGGCGAACTGGATGAAGGTGCAGCAGTTCATGTACGCGGTGCGCTTCGGGCAGGCCGATCCCGTCTTCGGGCTGGACGCGTCGTTCTATGTGTTCAGGATGCCGTTGTATGAGCTTCTATACAGGGGCGCCATGCAGGTGGTGATAGCGTCCATCATACTTACGGGAGCCATCTACCTGCTGGGTTCGTTGAGGGCCGAGCCTTATGAGACGGACACGCCGGGCCCCTTCGGGTCCAGGAGGCGGAAGTCCTTCAGCCTGAAGTTCGTGCCGATCAAGGCCGGGCAGCGCAACCATCTGGTCACCCTCGTCCTGGTGGCCTTCGCGCTCAGGGCGGTGGGATACCTCCTTTCGATATACAACCTGGTGTTTTCGCCCAGGGGCGTCGCTTTCGGCGCAAGCTACGCTGATATGCACGGCTCGTTGCCCGGCCTCAAGGCCATGATGGGCCTGTGCCTGGTCGCAGCCGGGCTTATCGCCTACGCCCTCTTCAGGAAGAAAGGGCTCAAGCCCGTCATAGCGGCGGCGGTCATAATGATGGCCGGCTCCTTCATAACCGGCACCCTCATCCCCGGCCTTGTGCAGCAGTGGTATGTGGAGCCCAACGAGCTTGCAGCCGAGGAGATGTACATAAGGTACAACATCCAGGCGACAAGGGCGGCGTACAACCTGGACAGGATCGAGGAGAGGGACTTCATCTCCAACGGGGACATCACCGCGGCGGACCTTGCCTCCAACTCAAGGACTGTCGAGAACATCAGGCTCTGGGACTGGGAGCCCCTTCTTGCGACATTGTCGCAGCTGCAGGAGATGCGGCTTTACTACAGCTTCAACGACGTGGACATCGACCGCTACATGGTCGGCGGGAAGATGAGGCAGGTGATGCTCACCGCAAGGGAGATGGACGTCGATAGCCTGCCCGATCAGGCCCAGACGTGGATAAACAGGCATCTTAGGTACACGCACGGATACGGGCTTGTGATAAGCCCTGTGAACGAGGCGACGTCAGAAGGCCTGCCGAATTACTTCCTCAAGGACATCCCCCCTACGGGATCGCCCGACTTTTCGATATCCAGGCCGGAGATATACTTCGGCGAGCTCACATACGACTACGCTATAGTGGACACGGCCCAGGACGAGTTCGACTACCCTATGGGTGAGCAGAACGCGGAGAACAGGTGGGAGGGCGAAGGAGGCGTGCCTTTGGACTCTTTCTTCAGGAAGCTCGCCTTCTCATACAGGCTGGGGACCGTGAAGCTGCTTCTGTCTGCGGACCTCACAGATGAAAGCAGGGTGCTCTACAAAAGGCAGGTAAGCGAAAGGCTGAACAGCCTTGCCCCGTTCCTCTGGTACGACAGGGACCCATACATGGTGATAATCGACGGCAGGCTCAAATGGGTGGCCGATGCATACACCTATACGGATTCGTACCCATATTCCCAGCCGCTTGAAGGCTACTCTACCTGGGGCAGGGGCCCCAACTACATGAGGAACAGCGTGAAGGCCGTCATAGATGCCTACACGGGGGAGACAGTCCTGTACATGATAGACGAGCAGGATCCGATAATCAGGACTTATGCGCGCATATTCCCGAAGCTCTTTACGAAAGGCGAACAGATGCCCGAGGAGATCCGCAGGCACTACCGGTACCCCGAGGACATGTTCATGGCGCAGGCTAGGATGTATGCCATCTACCACATGCAGGATCCGGCAGTCTTCTACAACAAGGAGGACCTCTGGAGCATCCCCCTTGAAGTCTATGTGTCGAGCACCGCAGAGATAAGCCCTTACTACGTAAACATGTCCCTGCCGGGAGAATCGCCGGACGACCAGCGCTTCCTTATAATGATCCCGTTTACCCCATCCCGGAAGAACAACATGGTCTCCTGGATGGCAGGGCTGTGCGACGGGGACGACTACGGCAAAGCCGTCGTCTACAAGTTCTCCAAACAGCGCATATTCTACGGCCCGATGCAGATAGAATCGCAGATAGACCAGGATTCCGAGATAGCCAAGCTATTTTCGCTCTGGAGCCAGAAGGGCTCAAGCGTGATAAGGGGCAACATGCTCGTTTACCCGATAAACCATTCGGTGCTTTACATAGAACCCATATTCCTGGCCGCCGAGAGGAGCCAGATGCCTCAGCTTAAGCTGGTGCTGGCATCGGACGGAACGAGCATAGCGATGGGTAGCTCCCTCGCAGAGGCCCTGAAACAGCTGGTAGGCGAGGGCACGGAAGGCCCCTTGACTGGGGTCACGGGGGCAGAAGGTGCGTCGCAGCTGGCTGCAGAGGCCGAGAGGCTGCTTCTGGAGGCGCAGGACAGGCTGAGGAACTCAGACTGGGCCGGCTTCGGCGCGGCGCAGGAGGAGCTGGGCAGGGTTATCAGGCTGCTCGTGGAGGCACTGGGGAATGAGCAATAGCGCCGTCAGGGGCATCCACCGGGGCGAGCTGGACGGCAAGGAGGGCTACTTCCTCCAATCCCTTGGAAGGTGCGACCTAGCGATGACTCTCGAAAGCGGACAGGCCTTCAGGTGGAAGCGCAGGGACGGCGCCTTCGAAGGCGTCATATCCGGAAGGCAGGTGCGCCTGCGCCAGGCCGGGGAGACCGCCGTTTTCGTCGAGGGATCGGACGATTCCGAAGCCAGGTTCGTATCCCATTACCTTGCATTGGACATGGACCAGCCCAGCATAGAAAGGGAGCTGTCCGCCATCGACGGGATCATGCAGAAAGCCGTCGCATCGTCTTCGGGGCTTAGGACCTTAAGGCAGGAACCCTGGGAGACGCTAATCGCGTTCATAATCTCCGCGAACAACGGCGTGCCCAACATAACTAGGGTCATAGAAAGCCTGTCTTCAAGGTATGGAGACTTGATAGAAGGCCCTTTCGGGACATACAGCGCGTTCCCCAGGCCGGAACAGCTGGCAGGAGCCGGGCATGACGGCATCTGGTCGTGCAAGGCGGGCTTCAGGACCAGGGGCATCTGCGAGGCTGCAAGGGGAGTCCTTGACGGGACGATTGACCTCGACGCCATCGCCGCCTGCTCCTACCCAGAAGCGAAGAAGATGCTGCTTCCCCTGCACGGGGTCGGGGAGAAGGTTGCGGACTGCATACTGCTCTTCTCGATGGGGAAGCTCGAGGCATTCCCGGTGGACGTGTGGATCGAAAGGATAGTCAGGCTCCTGTATTTCGAAGGGGCCAGGATCAGCCACAGGTACATCAGGAGCTGGGCTGCCGAGACTTACGGCCGTAACGCGGGGCCTGCCAACCAGTTCCTCTTCAACTACGGCAGAAAGTTTGCCGCCAGACAGCTGAGGCGGGACGAAAAGGCAGCTAGGGAACGGTGACGCGAGGCAGATCGTCTACACAAAGGATATTGCATCGTCAGAGTACGCAGGTTATAATATAAAAGCATCGCTTGCAAGGACCTAGGGCGAATAGCTCAGCTGGCAGAGCATCTGCTTTACACGCAGGGGGTCACAGGTTCGAGTCCTGTTTCGCCCACCAGGAAGCTTGCGATGAATCGCGGAGGCGTGGTGTAGTGGTCTAACATGCCTGCCTGTCACGCAGGAGATCGCGGGTTCGACTCCCGTCGCTTCCGCCATTTAAGCCGAGGTAGCTCAGTTGGTAGAGCAGGGGACTGAAAATCCCCGTGTCGACGGTTCAATTCCGCCCCTCGGCACCATCCTTGGAATCTGCGGAAATAGCTCAGCGGTAGAGCATCGCCTTGCCAAGGCGAGGGTCGCGGGTTCGAATCCCGTTTTCCGCTCCATATTTTGTCTTAGGGTAGCACCCAAGGATAGGGAGCCAGGGCGACATAGCCAAGTGGTAAGGCAGCGGTCTGCAAAACCGCGATTCCCCGGTTCAAATCCGGGTGTCGCCTCCAGGGGGCGCTAGCTCAGTTGGTTAGAGCGCAACGTTGACATCGTTGAGGTCAGTGGTTCGACCCCACTGCGTCCCACCATTTTTAGCAGGCCGTGAGGCCTGCTTTTCTTTTCCGGGGGTCCGTCCGCTTGACTTATGGGCCATGAGGTAATAGCATTTATGGCAGAGGCCGTGAAGGGGAAATATACCGCTATACGCCGCAGAGACGCGAGGCCGGGGGCTGGAAGCCGCGCGGGCGACAACGGAGTAAGACCACCCCGGAGCCTGGACCGGAAGGGCATCGCCCCAAGGATCCACGGAGGGCACCGTTAAAGGCCGAAACGAGAGGGCCATACATGGCCAATTCGGGTGGAACCGCGGATTATGTCCGTCCCGTGATGGGACGGGCTTTTTTTATTTCCGATTGCTGAGGAGGGAAAGGACATGGCTGAAAACAGGGCGGCTACGGAGTCAGAGAGGCTGGAGATGCTAAGGCATACGGCATCCCATGTGCTCGCGCATGCGGTGAAGAGACTGTTCCCTGAGGTCAAGCTGGGCATAGGCCCTGCCATATCGAACGGTTTCTACTATGACTTCCAGAAGCAGACGCCGTTTACGCCGGACGACCTGGAGCACATCGAAGCCGAGATGGCCAGGATAATCGAAGACGACCTGCCGATAACCAGGTTCGAGGCAAGCAAGGCCGAGGCCGTGCGGATCCTGGAAGGCGCCGGGGAGACGTTCAAGATGGAGCTCGTCAACGAGCTTGAAGGGGATGTCGCCTCCTTCTACAAGCAGGGGGACTTCACGGACCTGTGCCGCGGCCCGCACCTCGCCTCGACGGGGCTGGTGCCGGCGTTCAAGCTTACCCAGGTGGCGGGCGCATACTGGCGGGGTGACGAGAAGAGGCCCATGCTATCCAGGATTTACGGGACGGCCTTCTTCTCCAAGAAGGAGCTTGACTCATACCTCGAGGCTGTCGAAGAGGCGAAGAAGCGCGACCACAACAAGATAGGCCGCGAGCTGGGATACTTTACGACGAGCGAGCTCGTAGGCCAGGGGCTGCCGCTCTTGATGCCGAAGGGGGCCAAGGTCGTGCAGATACTGCAGCGCTTCGTGGAGGACGAGGAGGAGAGGCGCGGCTATGTGATGACTAAGACGCCGTACATGGCAAAGAGCGACCTTTATAAGACGTCGGGCCACTGGGCGCATTACAAGGACGGGATGTTCGTCATGGGCGACGAGCAGAAGGGCGAGGAAGTCTACGCTCTGAGGCCCATGACATGCCCGTTCCAGTTCATAATCTACAACAGCGCGCTTAGAAGCTACAGGGACCTGCCGATAAGGTACGGGGAGACTTCCACCCTCTTCAGGAACGAGTCGTCGGGAGAGATGCACGGCTTGATTAGGGTGAGGCAGTTCACCATCTCCGAGGGGCACCTAATAGTAAGGCCGGACCAGCTGGCAGACGAGTTCAGGGGGGTGGTCGACCTCGCCCACTTCATGATGAGGTCCGTAGGGCTGCAGGACGACCTGGTGTACAGGTTCTCCAAATGGGACCCCAATAACAAGGAGAAGTACATCGACAATCCGGCCGCCTGGGAGGAAAGCCAGGCAAGGATGAAGGAGATACTAGACAGCATCGGCATAGACTACTACGAAGCAGACGGAGAGGCTGCCTTCTATGGGCCCAAGCTGGACATACAGATGAAGAACGTATACGGCAAGGAGGACACGCTCATCACGGTCCAGATCGACTTCGTCCAGCCCGACAGGTTCGATATGAGCTACGTCGACAGCGACGGCACAAAGAAGAGGCCCTATGTGATCCACAGGACGTCGGTCGGCTGCTATGAGAGGACGCTTGCCATACTCATCGAGAAATACGCAGGGGCGCTCCCCGCGTGGCTGGCTCCCGTGCAGGTCAAGGTCCTTTCGATATCCGACGGGCAGTCAGGATACGCCGAGGGGGTGGACAGGAAGCTCAAGGCGCTGGGCTTCAGGTCTGAAGTAGACAGGTCCGGCGAGAAGATAGGGTACAAGATAAGGTCGGCCCAGATGGAGAAGGTGCCTTACATGCTGGTAATGGGCGGGAAAGAAGAGGCAGCCGGCACTGTGGCCGTCCGCTCAAGGAAGGGCGGGGACATGGGCCAGATGACGCTCGAGGACTTCTG
>JAGOKM010000024.1 GCA_017994615.1 Bacillota bacterium
AATAGCCTTGTCAGAATGTCCGGGAGGGAAATGAGGAAGATAAAAAGGTTTTTGCCCCCTTTGGTTTTCTTACCGTTGTAATTGTCCCTTGGCCTGTCACCATCGCGAAGATCCCCTTGATCGTACAGACGACCGAAGGGCCGGTGATAGGTTCGCTTTCCTTGAACGGCCAGAGGTCTTTCAAGGGCATCCCTTACGCCAGTCCGCCCATCGGGCCCCTCAGGTGGCATGCCCCGCAGGATCCCCCCTACCACGAGCTTCCCTTGCTATGCGATTCGTTCAGGAGCAGCTGCCCGTCGTATCCCAGCGCGACAGACATCGACTTCAGCATCGAGACGTTCAGCGAGGATTGCCTGTACCTTAACATCTGGACGGGGGCAGAGGATGCCTCCTCGGCTTTGCCTGTCATGGTGTATCTGCACGGCGGCTCCTTTCTGACGGGGTCCTCCGCCAAAAGCTATTACGACGGGTCTTACTTGGCCTCAAAGGGAGTTGTGCTGGTCACTTTGAACTACAGGCTGGGGATTTTCGGCTTCTTCTGCCACCCTGCGCTCGCCGATGCCGACACCGGGGGCTCCTACGGCAACTACGGCCTTCTTGACCAGGTTGCCGCGCTCAGATGGGTAAAGAGGAACATAGCCAGTTTCGGTGGGAACCCGGACAACATCACACTGTTCGGAGAATCCGCGGGAGCTGTAAGTGTGCTGGCTCTCATGTCCTCAGGTCTTGCCGAGGGCCTGTTCAATAGGGCCATAGTGCAAAGCGGGGCGATACCGTTCAACCTCAGCCGGAAGGAAGATGCATGCGGCTTCTGGGCGGGCATGGTCAATAAAATTGGGGTGGACAATTTCGAATCATCTCTTGACAGGCTCAGGGAGATGGAATGGACTGAACTTCTGAACGCAAACCCCTACAGCGAATCGGTCAGGCCGGCGAAGAGCACTATGGACCTGCTTTGCATAGACGGGTTGCTTTTCAAGGAGCAGCCGCTTGACGTATTCATGTCCGGCAGGCAGCTGGCCGTGCCGCTTATCTGCGGCTCAAACTCAGATGAGCTGGGTATAGCCTCGAGCTTCGGGCCTGAAAGCATGAGCACCTACAGAAAATGGCTAGAGCGTTCCTTCCCCGGTTCCGAAGACGATATAATCGCCCGTTACCCTGCCGATTCTGTTTCACCGGCCAGGGCATACATGACAGCGGTATCGGACGCGGTGTTCACCTATTCGTCGAAGAAGACCGCGCTGCTGCATGCAGCGGCTGGAAACAATGTCTACCATTACTCCTTTGCTTATGTGACAACTCTTCTGAAAAATGCCGGTTACGGGGCGTTCCATGGCTCAGACGTCCTGTATGTCTTCGGCGTGGTAGACGTGCCGGCGATGAAGGCCGAAGACCGTCTAATGGCAAAGGCGATCACTGACTACTGGACTTCCTTTGCAAGAGACGGCACGCCGGTTTCGCAACTCGGCCCTCCATGGCCCGTGTTAACGGGCAAGAACGGATACAGCATGCTTTTCTCCGATAAGATAGAAGCAGTGGAGTCGCTTTCCAACGCAGTATACGAATTCTGGGACGTCATAATAGGGAAAAACAGGGAGAGGATAAGGATATAGCAATCATCCTGCGATAAGGAAAAGAAGGGATAATTGAATCCGCGTCGATAGCGTTGTATTATTATATAGTTTCAGAATGCCAATAAGAACGAAAGAACCGAGGAGTTGGGCTTATGTGGAAATTTGTGCTTCAACGCGCCGTCTCAGCAGTGGTCACTATCTTCCTGATAGCTTCGCTGACCTTCCTGCTGATGAATATCATCCCAGGTAGTCCGTTCAATTCGGAGAAAGGGCTGCCACCTTCAGTCATCGAAGCCCTGAACAAGAAATACGGGTTGGACAAACCGATGTTCCAGCAGTATCTGACCTATATGGGAAACGTCGCCAAGTTCGACTTCGGGCCCACAATCAAGTACAAGGGCAGGACTGTCAACGGGGTGATCGCGGACAAGTTCCCCATTTCTGCCAGCATCGGCATAGTCGCTTTGAGCCTGGCGCTCCTTGCGGGGATACCCCTTGGAAGCCTGGCTGCCTTGAACCACGAGAAATGGGCCGACAGGGCGATAATGCTGTTTACGACCTTCGGCATAGCAGTACCGGGGTTCGTTCTGGGGACACTCCTGCTAATAGTGTTCGGGGTGCTGTACCCCATCTTGCCTACTTTCGGGCTGGATTCTTGGAAGCACTACATAATGCCTTCGATAGCCCTGTCGCTCTATCCTACTTGCTACATATCGAAGCTAACCAGGTCTTCCATGCTGGACGTATTGAGCCAGGATTATATCAGGACCGCAAAGGCCAAAGGTTTGAACAAGTTCCTGGTCATAGCGAAACATGCGCTTAAAAACTCTATACTGCCTGTAGTGACATATGTAGGCCCTCTGACCGCTTACGTCCTGACAGGAGGTTTCGTGGTAGAGAAGATATTCACGATCCCCGGGCTAGGAAAGTTCTTCATAGACTCGATAAACGCAAGGGACTATCCGATGATAATGGGCACGACGATTTTCCTCGCATCGTTCATCATACTTATGAATTTTGTGGTCGACGTGGTTTATCCCCTGATCGATCCGAGAATCAAGATTAGATAGAGGGGAGGACGGAGTATGAACAAGAACTTGCTTAGCATGCAGATAGATCCGGAGATGTTCAAACCCGTTCCAAAGGAAGAGCGAGTACAGCTCGCCGTCATGAGGCCGTCGACTACATACTGGCAGGATGCCGGAAGGCGCCTGAGGCGCAATAAAGTCGCCATGGCTTCCATTGCGATAATCCTATTTGTGTTCCTTTTCGCTTTCGCAGGTCCATACATCATGGAGGCGACGACGGGCTATACTTACGAGGAACAGATCAGAGAGGACGTCGACCAGGCGCCATCCGCTAAACACTGGATGGGCACCGACGGTCTCGGCAGGGACCTGATGGTGAGAGTCATGGTAGGCACCAGGATATCCCTTACTGTCGGATTGGTGGCCACCTTTATAATCCTAATAATCGGGACTTTATACGGAGCGATAGCCGGACTTGCCGGAGGCATAATAGACAATGTAATGATGCGCTTCGTAGAAATCCTCTACTCAGTACCGGACATACTCATAGTCATCCTTCTGTCGGTCACGTTGAAAGATCCCCTCACCGCCCTTTTCGAGTCAGGAGGATTCCTCAGCGGACTTGCCGGAATCGGCCCTGGCCTCATTTCCATTTTCATCACATTCGCGCTGCTGTACTGGGTGGGCATGGCAAGGATGGTCCGCGGACAGGTCATGCAGATCAGAGAGCAGGAATTCGTTACCGCAGCCAGGGCTCTCGGAGCAAGCAACAGGAGGATAATCCTGAGACATCTGATACCCAACAGCATCGGGCCTATCATAGTGACGGCGACCTTCCAGATACCTTCCGCGATTTTCGTGGAATCGTTCCTGAGCTTCATCGGCCTGGGCGTATCCGCCCCGCTGGCATCGCTGGGCTCTCTTGCGTCGGATGCCATGAACGGCGTTTACTCGTATCCATACAGGCTTCTTTTCCCGTCCCTGCTGATCGCGCTGATAATACTGGCCTTCAACCAGCTGGGCGACGGCCTGCGCGACGCATTGGATCCGAAAATGAAGAAATAACCGGACGATAGGAAGAGAGGAAACACAATGGGAGATCTTGTCAATATCAAGGACTTGAAAGTATCGTTCTTCACCCCCGCAGGCGAGGTCCAGGCGGTCAGGGAGGTCAGCTGGGAGCTCAACAAAGGTGAAGTGATCGGCATAGTCGGAGAATCGGGCTCAGGAAAGTCGGTGTCCGTTTACGCATTGATCGGACTGCTGACCCCTCCAGGGAAGGTGGTCAGCGGCACGATCGAATTCGACGGCAAGGACATGCTTTCGTTGAACGAAGCACAGATGCAGGAAATCAGGGGTAGCGACATCTCTATGGTCTTCCAGGACCCTACCACTTGCCTGAACCCCGTGTTCACAATCGGAAACCAGCTTATAGAGGCAATACTGACGCACAAAAAGATCTCGCGCCACGAGGCGAGGATGAGGGCCCTTCACTTGCTCGAGCTTGTCGAGATCCCCTTCCCCGAAAGGCGCATGAAGCAGTACCCCCACGAATTCTCAGGTGGGATGAAGCAACGAGTCATGATAGCGATGGCGCTGGCGAACGATCCTAAGCTGGTCATCGCCGACGAGCCCACGACGGCTCTCGATGTGACCATACAGGCCCAGATACTGGACCTTCTGAAGAACCTGAGGGCCAAGATCAACATGTCCGTCATACTAATCACCCACGACCTTGGCATAATATCTGACGTTTGCGACAGGGTAATAGTTATGTACGCAGGAAAGGTCGTTGAGGAGGCATCCATCTTCGACATTTTCGAGAAACCCCAGCATCCTTATACAAAGGGATTGCTGAGGTCCATACCCAGGCTTCATTTGGAGAAGAAGGAAAGGCTGATACCTATAGAGGGGACACCTGTCGACCTCCTTTGCCCTCCTTCAGGCTGTTCTTTTGCCCCGAGGTGCGAGAGCTGCATGAAGATATGCCTTGAGAACCAGCCGCCAACTTTCCAGTTCTCGGAAGACCATAAGGCCGCATGCTGGCTTCTGCACGAAGCCTTGAAGAAACCTGCTGGGGAACCCGACCCGAAGCCGGAGCCTTCAGGAAATGGGGTGAGCAAATGAGCAAGTTGCTGGAGGTTAAGAACCTTAAGAAACTGTTCCCGATAAAGTCGAGCTGGCTAGAGCCGGTAAGATACGTCCATGCGGTTGACGACATAAGCTTTACGATCAACAAAGGTGAGACATTCGGCCTCGTCGGGGAATCCGGCTGTGGAAAGACCACGGTCGGAAGGACCGTGATAAGGCTTTACGAACCTACATCAGGGCAGATAATATACGACGGCAAGGACATCACCCAGGGCGACATGCTCCCTTACAGACGCAAGATGCAGATCATCTTCCAGGACCCTTACGCATCCCTTGACCCCAGGATGACAGTCGGCGACATCATCGCAGAGGCCATGGACATCCACAGGCTCTCGGGCACGAAATCTGAGAGGGACGAGAAGATACATAACCTTCTGACGCTGGTCGGTCTTTCGCCTGAACATGGAAGCAGATATCCCCACGAGTTCTCGGGGGGCCAAAGGCAGAGGATAGGAATCGCAAGGGCCCTTGCGGTCAGGCCGGAATTCATAGTATGCGACGAGCCCATTTCGGCGCTCGACGTATCAATACAGGCGCAAGTCATGAACATGCTGGAGGACCTCCAGAGGGATTTCCAGCTCACTTACCTTTTCATAGCCCATGACCTTGCTGTGGTGAAGCACATTTCGACCAACGTGGGGGTCATGTACCTCGGAAAGATGATGGAAATAACGAATACCGAGGAACTTTACAAGTCCCCGCTGCATCCATATACACAAGCACTGCTTTCTGCTATACCGGTACCGGACCCGAAGATAAGCAGGAGCAGGAAGAGGGTGCCTTTGGAGGGCGACGTCCCCTCCCCCATAGATCCTAAGCCGGGCTGCAGGTTCAGGCAGCGTTGCAGGTATGCGATGCCGATCTGCGGAGAGAAGGACCCGGAGCTGAAAGAAGTAGGACCCGGCCACTGGTGCGCATGCTATCTATTGGACAAGAAGTAGTATTTAATGTAGATTTAAGAAATAAGGATTCCTGTGTGAAACGCCAGAAGGCGTTCAAATAACAGAGGAGGAGATTCAATGAAGAGGATCGCACTAGTTCTAGCGCTAATCATCGCCTTTGCGAGCCTTGCTGGCATCGTAATGAGCGCGCCGCTGTCGAGCCTTACAGTATCTGTGGGTTCAGAGCCCGAAACGATCGACCCCGCTTTGAACTCGGCAGTCGACGGTGCAATCTACATCGGCCACCTATTCGAAGGCATCTATACCTATGATGCCAACGGAGCCCTTAAGCTGGGTGTCGCCAAGAGCGCCACTCCTTCAGCCGACGGCAAGGTTTGGACGATAGTCCTCAAGGACAACCTGTTCTGGAGCGACGGCAAGCCGCTAGTAGCCGAGGACTTCGTCTATGCATGGAAGCGCGCAGCGGCCGAGGCCACTGCCAGCCCCTATGCATACCTCATTACGGACAACGTTGAGCTGGACAAGACGGTCGCAAAGGACGCAAAGACGATCGTGCTCACCCTCAAGTTCAACGTCCCGTTCATCAAGTCACTGCTTGCATTCCCGACATTCATGCCGGTACGCAAGGACGTCGTCGAGAACAAGGACGGCTCAGCGAACGAATCATGGACACTCAGCCCCAAGACGATGGTGACCAACGGAATGTACAAGCTCTCGAAGCGCGTGCAGGACGACGTCATCGAGATGGTAGCCAACGGCTATTACCATGACAAGGGCTCTGTAAAGGTACCCAAGCTTATCTTCAAGCTATTCTCTGACGACAACGCGGTATTCGCTGCATTCAAGAACAACCAGCTCTCCCTGATCGATAGTTACCCGTTGGATGAGTACAAGAGCGTTATTAAGATGCCCGAGTACCATGTCGCTCCCTCGATCGGCACTTACTATGTATCTTTCAACGTGAAGAAGGCTCCCCTCAACAATGCTCTGGTACGCAAGGCGCTTTGGTACGCAATCGATACGAAGTACATCGCAGAGGAAGTCCGCGGTGGCGGCGCCATCCCTGCAAATTCCATGGTCGCATTCGGCATCACCGATGCAGACGGCAAGGACTTCAGCCAGAAGCCCGAGTCCAAGTTCATCGACCCGAGCCAGTATGCGAAGAACGCAGAGCTGGCCAAGAAGTACTTGGCGGAGGCCGGCTATCCTGACGGCAAGGGCTTCCCGAAGCTCGAGTACGTATACAACACCAGCAGCGGCCATAAGAAGATAGCTGAGGCCCTGCAGCAGATGTGGAAGAAGGTCCTCAACATCGATGTGACGCTAGCCAACGTCGAATGGAACGTGTTCACGGAGATGCGCCGCAAGGGCGACTACATGATAGCCCGTAACGGATGGCTGGCGGACTACGACGATCCGACGTCGTTCCTGGACCTGTTCGTGACCGGCAACGGCAACAACGACGGTCAGTACTCCAACCCCAAGTACGACGAATTGATGGCAAAGGCCGCGGCCAGCACCTCTAACCCCAAAGTCCGTTATGAGACGCTCCACCAGGCTGAGAAGCTGATAATGGACGAGGCGGTCGCTGCCCCGATATTCTTCTACACCGACGAATATCTGCAGAAGACCAACCTCCAGGGCGTCATCGTATCGCCGTTCGGGTTCAAGTACTTCTACGCCTGCAGCACAAAGTAGGACCATATCAAGTAAGACGCGCCCCCTCGGTTCTTCGGGGGGGCGCTTTTCATTGAATGCGATTGCCTTTGGAAAGGGAAGGCTTATGGTTGACTGATGTCACCCAATACCTACAGTGGTCAAGCAGGGTATAACATGTCCTCAAATCTTCGATTTCAACAGAGTTGCCGCCCCCGGAAAAAGTTCCATCCTAGTTCTTACAGGTCATTTCGCCCTATTGCATTGCTCGAAGCGAGCTCTCCGTCCCCCACTCCGTTCTATCTGTTGTCAGCAAACATAAATGAGTCATGTTTAAACAAAACTTCTCTGGCGATGACTTTATGCTCTACTTTTACTTGATGTATATTTCGGCTATCGTCTTCCTTATGACCAGGAGGCTCATCGAGGCAGCTAGCTTAGTCAGTTCCTGGGCGCTCTCTTCATTTAGGATATAACCATGCTTGAACTCATCGTAGACTTCCCAGTAAGCCTTGAAGCTGTTAAGGGCGAGCCATGTTATCAGCATGTCGATGTCCCAGTTGATTGCGGGCTTCCTGGACCAATCGTTGCCCCTCAACGCCCTCGGCGGGTCAGGATCCAGCCAGTACCACGATTCGGCTATTTCCTTTATCTCTTCGATATATCCGTCCTTGGATACCCATGCCTTTATCCGCTCTTCGATGTCCTGCTCGTATTTCGAATGCCAGTTTCCCGAATAGCCGGCTGAATGGTGCGGGATGCATGCGTCGGCTACCGCATGAAGCACAGGTCCCATCGCAACGGGATCCTTGGTCTTAAGGAAATTCCCGTACCAATACTTCGCAAGGTTGTCTAGGGGCATGAAGACTGAGTAAGGCACGCCGTATCCTTCCCCTCCCCCGCTTTTTGATACTGGGAACCTGTCTGCGAGTTCAGCCTTGACCGAATCGAACTTGCCGAGTTCCTCAGGATATGAGTACCTCTGCATGGCCGGTGAGCAATCGCGGTACCATTCCGAACCCGGAACGTGCACATAGCGGTCCCTGAACCACCAGGTGATTCCCTTATCCACTGTGAAGCCGGTTATACCAGCGAAAATCTTTTCGATGACGCTCGTCGCAGCATCCGTAGCCTTCTGGTATCCACCCGACTTGGCAGAGCCCCTGCCGTATGAGTATCCGTCGTAGTCGTCATACAGACCTGCGCCTTTCTTGATGTCGATGAAATGGTTGAACGAAGTGAAGTTGCTGCTTCCGTAGCTGTACGCGAAAACATCGTTCACCGTGAAGTCATCGTCCGCATGAGGGTTATCCAACCTTGATTTTACCTGCACCAACTCAACGTCGTTATACAAGTCGACCATAGGAGACTCCTCTACGCTCATCTGGACGCTGTTGAGCTGATAGAAAGAGGCGGGTCTCAGGGTCAGCGAACGAACCTCCGCGCTGTAACCCTTCAGGCTGAGATAGTCCTTGTACTCGTCTGGCCAGTATACTGCAAGCGCATGGAAGGCTTCCCTTGCTATGGCGCTGTGGGATTCGTAATTGTATGCGTCTATGCCTGCGAAAGTCGTCATGACGACCAGCAACGCTGTCAGAATGGCATAGATTGTCCTTCTCATCCAGGGCACACCTCCGTGTAACCATAATAGCATGACATAGGTTATAAGGTTTTGTGTGTTAGTACTTAGTGGCTTCTTCCCTTAGTGCGGCTGCATGTCACATGTTATATACTATCGCCACGAAATGCGATCCAGCCCCAAGGATTATCAGGATATGCCATATCAGATGATGGTACCTGAACCCTTTAAGTGCATAGATTACAGACCCTATTGTGTAGAAGAGCCCCCCTGCGATTATCCAGGCCAAGAGGCCCCATGAGGCATTCCTTACTATCGATGGGAGCATTATCACCGCCATCCATCCCATCAACAGGTAGATCAGGAGGCTCGCCTTCTGTCCCTTCTTAATGCTCATAAGCTTCGTTACTGCGCCATAAATCACAAGGCCCCACTGAACAGCCAGGACAGACCAGCCGAACCTGCCGCCTACGACAAGAATCGCAAGGGGCGTGTAACTGGCAGCTATGGCGACGAATATCGATATGTGGTCAAGCGCATGGCATACCGACTTGGCCCCGCTTCCCTGCGGCATCGCATGATAGATGGCAGAGGCCAGGAACATCAGGAATATTCCCATGATGAAGGCGCTCTTGGTCCATGCGCCTATATAACCGTTATCGATATAGCCTCTGACTGCTACATAAGGCAGGGCTATCATCGCAACTGCGGCCATCAACCCGTGGGACAGGCAGTTCGCCGCCTCTTCGCCTGATGTCATCGCCCACTTCCTGCCCACTATAATGAGCTCTCCCTATCAGATACGGCCTTCGCAATGACTGGGGATTCGAATTCGCTTTCAAGCATGTCCATCAACAGCTCGTCATGCCAGCGCCCGCCGATCCTCTTGGCTTCCCTCATCCTGCCCGCAAGCCTGAAGCCCACCTTCTCATAAGACCTGATGGCCGGCTTGTTGAAGGAATATACCCTGAGGAAGACCCTGTGCATGTTAAGCACATTGAATGCATAATCGCACAGAAGCTTCATTGCCTCCGTGCCGTAGCCCTTCCCCCTTTTTTCCTTTTCCCCTATGAATATACCGACTTCGCAGCTGCGGTCCTTCAAGTTTGCATCGGGGATCCCGCAGTTTCCAATGAGCCTGTCGGACTTGCTGTCCACGATTGCGAAATTCTGTCCGTCCTTCAGCCTTTCGATGACCTCCGCCTCCTTCTCCTCGCCCAGAACGGATCCGAGGAAAAGCATGCCCAAGGCCGTGTCCAGGTCGTTGACCCATTTCGTATATGTCATGTAGTCCTTAGGGTCGATAGGCGACAGATAGCAGAGTTTCCCTTCCAGCTTCCTATAATAGGCCATGGGCCACCTCCGGCAATTTGATTACAAACGCATTAAGCTGGTATAAAATCATTACATAGAATATATCACAAGAATAGCCTGCAAGTTATGGAAAGGGGTATAGCAATGACGTTCAGGAGATTTCGACTGTTCTTCTCGATCATCGTGGTACTTATGGCCCTGGCCATTCCCTCAATCGCAGCTCCGCTGGTCCTTGGTGATATAGTGAGCGGTTTGCCGGCAGTAGGCTCTGTGAACCCTGCAGACAACCCTAACGCGAGGTACTACAGGATGGTGCTGGCAAAGGACTCATGGGTGAAACTAGAGTCCTTGTACATCGACAGGCCATACAAGCTGGGCATGAACTGGAAATTGGCCGACAACGACGGCGTAGGCACTTGGGCGTCAGGCATAATGTACTGGCAGGAGGCGGACGGCGATTGGTCCTACGGAAGCACACAAGGACTGGGGGTGGACACCAAGGCGTCACCCACAGGAGTATTCGTGCTGGGGAAAGGTGAGTACTTCTTGAAAGTCGATGCTATCGGCATATTCAACTTCATGTTCATGACTACTATCGGCGACCTGTTCCAGGGAACGGATAAGGAGCCCAATGACAAAAGGGCCGACGCGGTCGCCTATTCCATAGGGAACATCTCGGCAGGCAGGCTGCTTGGCAGCAACGGGGCCGAGTATGAAAAACCGGGTGCTGTTTCCGATTACATCGACTACTACAAGTTCGAAGTCACAGAGGCCGGCATGCTGGATTTCAAGGCGGTCTCTGACGGCTTCTTCACGGGGGACCTTACCATAACCGATTCAAAGGGCTACAGCGTGGCGGGCATCAACCTTCAGGGGAAGGCTCACCAGTCCATTAAGTCTAACGATGGTTTCGATGAAGTCCAACTCGAGGAGAAGTCTAACGCCGTATCCAAGAAAGTTGAGTTCAAATCTCCCGGAACCTACTACCTTGAGGTACGCATGTCGTTCCCTGGCACGTACAAGTTCTCCGTGATGACTGAAGCCCAGACGGCAGCGTCGCTCTTGGATACTCCCTCCGCCGCGTCCGAGGCTCCGGTGCTTGGAAGGCTGATAGCAGAATCCGGAAACCTGAAGGTCTATTACTCAGGGACTTCGGTCACCGTTACCGGCCTCGATCCTGCTTCCACATATATGCTGAACCTCATGCCTACAGACATAGCAAGCATGATGAAGGCCGGTTCCATCTCGGCAAACCTGGGCGGGCTGGACGACTGGGAGCCAAATGACAGCTTCGAGGATGCCAATAAGGACGCCTTCAAAACGGCGTTCGGATCAAAGAACAACACCGCCGCAGTGAAGGGCAGGCTTTCGAATTCCGGCGACCAGGACTATTTCCAGTTCTCCGTGGAAGAATACGGAGTAGTCAAGGTCAACCTGGCTGCAGTCGGGCTTGATGCAGAAGTCGAACTGTTCGACGGGAACATGGTGAGCATAATCAAGGCCACGAAGAGGGCAGGCAGGGACAGCGTATCGATAAGCAACGACCTTGATCCGGGCAAGTACTATCTTCTGGTCTCCATTTCGAAGGAGCCAGCCTCCAAGGACTACGAGCTGGAGATTACGTGGGCTAAATAGATAAACGTACGAAATTGGAGAAGGCGGCCATTGCCGCCTTCTTTCATATTCAAGTGCACACCGAAAGCTATTCTTCCCTGACGCAACCGCAAGGGCCGCAGTCAAGGTCCGGTACCTCTTCTATCGGGCTGTTGATCAGCTCTTCGATCGATGAGGCGAGCTTAAGCAACTCTTCCTTATTCAGCGAATAATACGTCCACTTGCCCTGTCGCCTGGCTTGCACGAATCCTGCCTGTGTAAGCAGTTTCATATGGTAGGAGAGCGTAGGTTGGGTTATTCCAAGATATTCAAGTATGTTGCATGCGCACGTCTCGTTCCTGGACAGCATATGTAGTATCTTAACCCTGTTGGCGTCGGAAAACGCCCCTGCTTTAGCTGCTGCAGCCCTGTAGTCCACTTTGCGTCTCCTTCATAGTGGAATTCATACTTATTAGTATACATGAGCTTGTGAAAAAAAGCACTCTTTATGCTTGCGCATCTCACCTTCCGGGGAACAGCTCCGAAATCCTTAGTTTGATGTCCTCTTGAAGGTTGTCGCTGGCAACTTTGGCAAGCTCACCCAGTATGTGGAGGATGAACCTCCTTGTGTCGACGTCAATCTCGTTCATCGCCGTCAGGGTTTCGCCGGCAGCCTTTCGCCAGTTGGCTTTCAGCTCCTGCAATGTGCCTTTTCCCGAAGCGCCCAGCACATCGAAAAGTGCATCTCCGAAGCGTCTCCGCTTTTCCTCATCAAGCCCGTCAATCCACTGATCGAGCGTCCTGTCCAGTATTTCAGAATCGCGGGCAATTCTCTTTGTGAAATGCAAGTCCCCGTTCTTTATCTTCCATGTGAATGGGTCGTGCTGGAGCAAACCTACTGCGCTGCTTTCGACTACGCGATAGTTGTCGTCTTTCTGCAGCAGCAGTCCAATAACCGAGTGGGTAGGTATCGTAGCATGGATGCTGCGGGCGATCTCCTTATACCTTGAATCCGAGTATATGTCCTCCTTGAAGCCTGGCGAGTCATGGCAGTATACGGCTGCTATCCTGTCCCGCACAGCCTTTGGGGATTTGACAGATGAATATATCGCAAGGTTTCCCCCCTTGGAATGACCTCCTAGGAGAAGCTGTCCTCTGACCGTTTTTGCGACTTTGACCAGGTATTCTACAGCCCTTTCCTGCGCGGGAACAGGAAAGGTGTACGCCATGTTGAAATCCTCCTTCCAGCCAACAAGGGTCATGTCGGTCCCCCTGAAGGCGACATAGCTGACATCCGGCAGCAATGTGAAGGTGATTGCTGAGAATTGCTTCTGGACACCAGAATCGACCTCATTTACGAACGCAGAAGGCCGGATAGGGCCGAACCTGCTGCTTTCAAGCACTGCGAAAAGCAGCTCCTCGTTCTTTTCGGGTGTCGACGTATCTTTGCTTAACGTCCTGATGCCCCTCAGCTTGATTGCCCTTGCTAGGTCGGTCCGGTTTCTTCCCAGCCCCTTATGATCCAGCACGTCCTGATAGTCAAGGTATGATAGCTGGGACAATATGAGGCTGTCGGCTTCACAGAATGGCTTCTGCGTGAACCCGAGAGCTCTTGTGTCGACCACATAATCGATTATGTTCTTCATCTGGCCCCCCCCAGGCTCGGCAATCCCTCTGAATCCCGTCGTGACGCCTACCGGCCTTGAATAATGCCCAAGTGTTCGAAAAGTATCTTGCCGCCTATAAGTATGAGGACTATTCCTCCTGCGATTTCAGCTTTCCTCCTGTACAACGACCCGAACTTGTTGCCAGCGACCACACCGATGAAAGAAAGGGCGAACGTAGTCGCCCCTATCAAGGCCATCGAAGGTATTATCGAGACCCTTAGGAAGGCAAAGGTGATCCCCACGGCGAGTGCATCGATGCTGGTGGCGATTGCGAGCATCAGAAGCTCCTTGAGATCGAGCAGTTCGCATGCAGCATCGTCATCTCCGTCCCCAGTTAAAGCCTCATAGAGCATTTTCCCGCCGATTATGACCAGCAGTCCGAAGGCAATCCAATGGTCGTATTCCGTGATGTAGCGCTCGAACTGCCTGCCCAGGACCCATCCGACCAAAGGATTCAGAGCCTGGAAGCCCCCGAAATAGAGTCCTATTACTAATGCATGCCTGTAGTTGATGTTCTTCATCTTGAGGCCTTTGCACATTGAAACTGCGAATGCGTCCATAGAAAGGCCAACCGCTATCATGAAAAGTTCGATAAAACCCATGCCGCTGACCAAACCTCTCCCTGTGTTAAGCACTTAATCAACTGCGGCTCCGATTATTCCCTTGTTGAGTCAATCGGATATTTCCCCGAGCACATGCGGCGCTTAACCAGTTGCCTAAAACTTGACCGTTTCCTCTCGGAAATGCGATTCCTGTTCGCAAATGCGACGGCATGACAGGATGCCAGAGGCACGGACACGAATCGTAATATGCCAGTCCCGCTTTTAAATATAGTATGAACCTCCGCTGTCAACAAGGATATGCCCGGATGTAAGCTGATTTCATTTTTTGACGGGCTGAGCTGTGATTTAGCGTATCATGTCCTTGAGTCCGCTTCTCCGTCTTCCAGTTTCGACTTGTCGAATGC
>JAGOKM010000136.1 GCA_017994615.1 Bacillota bacterium
GTCGTAGGCCCTCTGCAGGAAGGTCGAGTACAGGGCGACGACGGGGACCATGCCGCCTGCGGCAAGGCCCGCCGCGAAGGTAACCGCGTGCTGTTCGGCTATCCCTACGTCGAAGTACCTCCCCGGGAACCTGGCGCCGAACGAGGCGAGGCCGGTGCCTGATGGCATGGCGGCGGTTATGGCGGCCACCCTGCTGTCCTGCTCGGCCAGGGCCAGCAGCTTCCGGGCGAATACGTCGGTGAAGCTGGGGTCGTTTGTGCCGTTCTGCTTGCCGTTGGCAGGGTCGAACGGGCCCGTGCCGTGGTAGTCGTCCGGGTCGTCCTCCGCGGGCTTGTAGCCCTTCCCCTTCTTCGTCACAGCATGTATTAGCACCGGCCCTCCGAGCTTCCTTGCGTCCCTTATTGCATCCCTTATCAGCCTTATGTTGTGGCCGTCGAAGGGGCCGATGTAGGTGAATCCCAGCTCCTCGAAAAGCATCTTGTGGATCAGCAGCCCCTTTAGCGACCTTTTCACGACATGGCCCGCCTGCCTGAGCCATGGCCCTGCCACCGGTATCGCCGAGAGTATCTGCTTGAAGCCGTTCTCCAAGGCGCGCCTGGCCGGCGAGAACCTTATGTTCTCGAGGAACTCGGACATGCTGCCGACGTTCCTTGCGATCGCCTGCTCGTTGTCGTTCAGGATCACTATTAGGTCCTCTTTGAGGGCCCCTGCGTTGTTCATGGCTTCGTAGGCCATGCCCCCTGTCATGGCGCCGTCGCCTATCAAAGCGACTACTGCGTGCTTCGCGCCCATCTGCCTGCGGGCTACCGCAAGGCCCAAGGCTGCTGATATGGACGTCGTGGCATGTCCCGTGCCGAAACAGTCCGCCTTGCTCTCGCTGATGACTGGGAAGCCGGAGGGGCCGTCCTCGCACCTTATGCGCATCATGTCCTCGCGGCGCCCTGTGAGTATCTTCGCCGCGTAGGACTGATGCCCGACGTCCCATACTATCCTGTCGACTTCGGGGTCCAGCTCGGCCAGCATGGCAATGGTCAGCTCCACGACCCCCAGGTTGGAGGCCAGGTGCCCTCCGTTTTTCGCCACGCAGGAGATGATATATTCCCTGGTTTCCGACGCAAGCTCCTTAAGCTGGGCATCGTCCAGGGAGGCTATGTCTTTGTGGCCGTTTACGGCTTCAAGAAGCCCTGCCATTCGCTCGACCTCCTGTTTTTCTGCTCCCCTTCAGGAAGGAAGGCACAAGGTCGTTTGTGTAGGATATGACCCTGCCGGCAAGCAGTATCACCCTCTCGGCCTCGCTTATCGCAAATCCCTTCGATATGTACTTGAAAGTTATGGTAAGCGTCGCGGCGACGGCGACCGTGACGGCGAGCAAAAGCGTCGGGTTCACATCTGTGATGGCCGCAAGGCCGGAGGCGGATGCGGCAGCGAGGGCGCCGCTCAGGGTGCCGCAGATATCCCCCACGATGTCGTTGCAGAAGTTGGCGACCTGGGGCGCGTTCCTCAGCAGCCTCAAGGCTTCGGCCCCTCCTCTTATGCGCCTTGCCGCCACCGCGTTGATCGGAGGCTCGGTCGCGGCCGCAACCGCCGTGCCCACGATGTCGAAGGCGATGCCTGTCATTATCGTCAATGCAAGAAGCAGGAATGATAGCAGGAGGGAGAACCCCCCGAGGGAGCCCGTGCCCATGTTGAGGGCAAAAGATGTGACGAGAACGCCTATTGCTATGCGAGCAGCCGTCTTCGCCTTCACGGCGCACCTTCCTTCCGGTGGATGGCCCGGCCGAAGCCGGGCCAAATCACAAGCGGCAGCATCGCGGGTAAATACTGTGACTTAGGTCCAGTAGGTTTTCCCACCTGTGCACCTTCTCGTCGCCGGAAGGCGGTTTCCCTTTACGACAGGCTCCCTGCGTCGCCGACAGGTCGACTGGATTGCCACTTAGTTCACACTGCAATCCCCGCGTTGCCAAGGTAGACCAAGCATCCTAGGAGTTTTCCTCGACAGCCCTTAAGGCGGTCCTTAGCCTCTTTTGCAGGTACGGTTTCGGCCTTGCGCTGCCACCGTGGCCGCGGCGGCTTTGCCCGGCTATCCCCCGCCCCCGCTTCAAGGCAGGCTACGCTGCATCCAGCACTTCCTCATACAGACGGGTCGCGCACCGGACTGCAGGTTAACCCCAAGCCGTGGGTCTTATTGGACTGTATGGCCCACGAGTTTGGGCCTCCATGCCTCCAGGGTCAACGCCCGCATGCCATTGCGGATCGCCCTGGCGGCTATCCCCCTGCACAAACCCCGGACTGGGCGTCCAGAGCCCGCACAAGAGGCTTCATCGATGTGCCCTCAACGGAATTTTAACCCCGTTTTCAGGACAGCCGTGACCGACTAGGATAATGCGCCGCCTGTAAATATATTTATATCACAAATTGATGACGATTGCCGACACCAGGGCCCCCAGGGCGAGCCCCGCCAGGACCTCGGCGACCTCGTGCCCCCTGAATTCCCCCAGGTTGGGATAGTTCTTCGCGACATATTCCGCCCCGTATTCCTTCACCGCCAGGTCCTTGAGAAGAAGCCCCTGCTTATGGAACTCGGCCCTCATGCCGACCGCGTCGAAGCTAACTATGAGCAAAAGCGTAAGGGCCGTGAAGAACGCTATGCTGCCTGTCCCTTCGACGGCGCCCGCGCAGTATGTGAGGGCCGATACCAGGGCTGCGTGGGCCGAAGGCATGCCGCCCGTCTTCATCGCCCTGCCCTTGAAGAACCCCCCTGATTTGACCCTGGCCAGCGCGAATTTTACGAACTGGGCGGCAAGCCAGGAAGACAGGATGGCTGTGAAAACCCTGCCGTCTGTCATAGTCACCCTCCTATTGCCTCAGAAGGCCTATCGCAGCGCAGAGGGCCTCCGGATCGCCTGGCAGCCCTTCTGCTATTTCGTCCGCCTCGTCCAGCAGCGCCTTCAGCTTTCTGCCGGCCCCGTCCAGGCCGAATGCCGCCACGTAGGTGAACTTGCCCTGCGTGAGGTCCTTGCCGGCGGTCTTGCCTAGCTGTTCGCTGGTAGACGTGGCATCCAGTATGTCGTCTCTAACCTGGAAGGCCCTTCCGATG
>JAGOKM010000025.1 GCA_017994615.1 Bacillota bacterium
CATTCCTTCGATTTCCATGGCGGACGGCCCCCACGGGCTGCGCAAGCAGAAGAAGACTGTTGGAGGCCACGCTATAAGCGACAATGTGCCGGCCACCTGTTTCCCGACCGCCGTCACACTTGCCAGCACTTGGAACGCCGAACTCGTAGGGCAGGTAGGCAGGGCCATCGGCGAAGAGGCGCGCTTTAATGAAGTCGATATCGTCCTAGGCCCCGGTATGAACATCAAAAGGTCGCCCCTGGGAGGGCGCAACTTCGAATACTTCTCCGAGGACCCCTATCTGGCAGGCAAACTTGCCTCCTATTTCATAAACGGGCTTCAAAGCACCGGAACCGGAGCCTGCGTAAAGCACTTCGCAGCGAACAACCAGGAAACAAGGCGGTTGATGATAGACGCCATAATAGACCAGAAGGCGCTTCACGAAATCTATCTGAAACCCTTCGAGATGGCCATTAAAGGTTCTTCGCCATGGACCGTCATGTCCGCATACAACAAGCTGAACGGAAAGTACTGCGGTGAAAGCCGCTTCCTGCTTGAGCATACTTTAAGGGGTCCTGGGGATTCGAAGGGCTCGTTATGTCGGACTGGGGCGCCGTAAACGACAGGATAGAGTCCCTCCGGGCTGGAATGGACCTTGAGATGCCCGGTTACATCGGCGACGGGGAGAAGCAGATCATCGATGCCGTCCGTGAGGGCAGGCTTCCAATCCAAGAATTGGACAACTGCGCAAGGCGGATGCTTCTGCTTGTCGCCCGCTGCTCTTCAGCCGATCGGAGGCAGAAAGCCGAGCTGAGGCAGGAACACAGGGATGTCGCCGAGAGGGCAGCGTGTGAAGGCATTGTCCTGCTTAAGAACGATGGCGGCCTGCTGCCGCTAAATCGCAAGGGCACAATCGCATTAATAGGGGAATTCGCAAAAAAGCCCCGCTATCAGGGGGCCGGCAGTTCTTTGGTAACGCCTTTGGCCGTTGAGAACGCGTACGATGCAATCGTTTCCAGGGCGGGTGACGAGCTTGAAATCCTTTTCGCCCCGGGTTACAGAGAAGACAGCCTGAAGCCTGACAAGGCGCTTCTGGCAGAAGCTAAGAAAGCAGCGACCAAGGCAGATATGGTAATAATCTTCTGCGGCCTTCCGGCGATACTTGAGACCGAGGGGATAGACAGAAGGGACTTAAGGATGCCTGAGTCGCACGAGTGCCTTGTAGAGGAGGTATTGAGCGTCAACCGTAACGCGGTGCTGGTGCTCATGAACGGAGGCCCTCTCGAGATGCCATGGGCTGGTGCCGTTCCATGTATCCTTGAGGCATACCTGGGAGGACAATCCGGAGGAAATGCTATCGCAAGGATTCTTTTCGGAGAGGAGAACCCTAGCGGGAAGCTTGCCGAGACATTCCCCGTAAGATGGAAAGACAATCCCGCCAGCAGATTCTTCCCTGGAGGGCGTGAAAGCGTGGAATACAGGGAAGGGACTTTGGTCGGCTACAGATACTACGACGCAGCGGGATGCGACGTCCTCTTCCCGTTCGGGCACGGCCTGAGCTATACGGAGTTCTCCTATGAAGGCCTCTCCCTGAAGGAGGAGAACTCGGACGGCCACATCAGTATAGATGTAAGCTTCACCATCAGAAACACGGGAAAGCGTCAAGGAAAGGAGGGCGCACAAGTATACGTAAAAAAGACGGGGAGCTCGTCGAAAAACCATCAAAGGGGCCTTGCCGCTTTTGCGAAAATCGCCCTAGCCCCCGGCGAAAGCAAGCCTGTCTCATTGTCAGTCGACGAGCTTGAGCTCTCTTGCTGGAACACGAAAGAAGGACGCTGGATTGCAGCGGGCGGGACGTACGAAATACAGGTGGGTTCCTCCTCAAGGGACATAAGGCTCAAGGGGATGATCGACATCCGCGGATTTCCGAAATGCGAAGTTGGCGAGGAAAACTCACCTGACTACTTCGGGGCGCTGGCTGAAGGAGACAAGGGCAAAAAGGCTTTCGAGGCTATAATCGGATCCGAGCTGCCTTCAGGGAACAAAGTCCAGCGCGGCCGCTATACCCTGGATACCCCCCTTTGCGATATGGAGGGCTTCCTGGCGGCGCTTCTTCGTTTTCTCCTTCGTTCAGCAGCGATGATAGCCATGGCCGGAAACCGGCACAACCCTACCGTAGCAGCGATAGGCAAAATACTGATGGAAGCGCCCCTTCGCAAATTCACCTTCTTTACGAACGGGGCCGTGAAGAATCCTTTTCTAGAAGGCCTCCTGGCGCTGCTGAACTTCCGCTTGTTCTGATCGCAGCAAAGCGCATCAGGAAGAGGAAGCAATCCTTTGCTGGACGCCCTTTCTTATGCGTAAAGGATGAGGGCAATGAAAACGAGATCCTCGCTGCCGTAGTTTGCGAGCGAGTGCCCTTGGCCGGGCTTTACCCATGCGGTATCACCTGGGTTGAGAACAGCCTCAGTGCCGTTGTCGTTCAAGGTCCCCTGTCCCTTCAGGATGTGGTAGACTTCGAAATCTCCCTGGTGTACATGATATCCGAGAGATACTCCCGGCTTGAATGTTGTTATGGAGAAGAGCCTTCCCTTTTCGAGGAGGTCCTCCTTGGTGGCCAGATGATGGAACTGGATGGTCCCGTTTCCGCCGAAACCATTCTCCATAGTGGTTTCTTTGTGCTCGTCTTTCCTTCTTATCATTTCTTTCCTCCTGAATGTCCCTGTATTCCGGTCGGCGACCTTTGGGCTGCATTTTTAACGTTGAGACCTTCTGCACCAGATGTAGCACCGCCAATATTATCCCTCATTGCATGCCCGGAATTCCACTTCTGCACAACTGTCAGATACATATACAATAGTTGCCCGAAATTAGATTCATCTCTAGTGACCTTTAGTGAAAAAGAAAGGCCCGGTGCCTTCTGCAGCACCGGGCTTGTTCATCGTCCCGCTAGTCTCCCTTTTGCGCGTAAAGCACAAGGCTGATGAAGCTGAGGTCTCCCTTGCCTATGTTCGCTATCTCATGCCCCTGTTCAGGCTTGATCCAGGTCGTATCCCCCTCGTTGAACTCCATCATGGTCCCGTTGTCGTTGAACCTCGCCTTGCCCTTCAGTATGTGGTAGATGTCGATTTCCCCATGATGTACATGGAAACCCAGGACCCCTCCTTCGGGGATAGTGAGGATTGCAAGCATCCTGCCCTTGTTGCAAAGCTCCTCGTTTCCGGCGATATGAAGGAAACTGACCGTCCCTTTCCCGCCGAACATGTCCGACTTGTAGGTTGTTACGTGTTCGTCCTTCCTCCTGATCATGTTGAACCTCCTGTGTTATTGAATCGCCTAATCTGTGCCGGCTCCCGGCTCCCTTAGATAATGACCTATGCCGTTTGCCATGAGGTCTGAATATCCCGGGACGCCGCTTATGACTATGGTTTGCTCCGGCGGGAAGAAGTACTCCATCGCTGTTATTATCGCCTGTATCGAGCTTGAATGCCTGCCCACCCTCTGGTCCAGCGGATGCCCGTTCTCGTCGAACGGCACGTATAGCTTGCCAAGCTTCTGCGCTTTCACATACCACGGGTCCTTCCCGGTCAGCACCAGTTGTTCGTTAGTCTTGGACCTGAGCCTTCCCTGCGACGGGTTGGCTGTCTCTATCAGGATAGGCCAGGTGTCCGAGTAATCGCCCCATGACCTGTGCGAAAGCCCGTAGAAAGTCGGCGGGGATTTCTCCAGCCTGATTTTTATGTCCTCCATCTCGAGGCTGAGTACCGCAATCGATGCCAGGTCGATCGACTTTTCGTGCGCAACCATCGCGTTGATCACCGGGTACTCGGGGCTCGCCTCGTGGAGGTCTATGGAGACCAGCGCGTTCTCCTGCCTGATGGCTTCCATGATGCCGTAGGCTATCTTCTCAGTCAGCGTGCCGTCCGGCCTTCCGGGGTAGCACCTGTTCAGGTTCCTGGTCTCGCTTCCTGAAAGAGTCTGGTTCGAGGGATTGACGTAGATGTCCGGGTCAGGCCATTGGTGGAGCGGATTCGTCGCCCTCGCCCCGTACCTGAATGTCCTGACTGTGCCCTGTCTTGTTGTGAAGCTGTAGTGTTGCGGCGAGGCCTCCTGCGGGTCGTTTGCCGTAAAGCCGCTCTTGTCTGCCTGAGGTATCACTATTATCCTGCCCTTTTCAACCACCGCGTTCTCTATGAACATGACCGCGGTCATGAAGCCCGACGGTTCGTTCGGATGGGTGCCTCCCAGGAAAAGAAGCGTCCCTCCCTGCTCCTCTCCCTCGAGGACGTAGACAGCTGTGTCCCCTTTGGTGCCCTTTAGCCCGTCGAAATAGTCCGAAAGCATCTTTACTTCCTTGACCGACGGGCCTGGTACGATCACATCATCCTTGTACATCGACCTGAAGCTGGCCCCTGTATACAAGACGATGAAGGCGGAGACAGCCAGCACCGCCACAGCTGTAATCCTTGAGTTTATCTTCACACGCCCTGCCTCCTTACTTCCAGAATAGCACCCTAAGCGTGAGGGGGATTATTATCATGGCAGCCGATACCTGCTTCCATATGTCCTTCTCCCTGAATATCTCAAGGAGCAGCGTGAGCAGCAGGCCCAGGCAAATAGCCCAGTAGATCCATGTCATCCAGGTCATCTGCTTCGCCTCCCTACATCATCCACTTCGCAAACGAAGCGGAGTTAGCGATAATCAGAAGTGCGGTCGCAACCGTCAGAAGCGCCGGCAGCAGGCAATATCTAAGGACTTTGAAGTAGTTCGGCTCGTCTACCACCTGTGCGGCAAATATGCCGGCCAAGGCCGTCGGCGGCATGAGGTCCCCCAGCGAAACCAGCAGGGTTATCCCCGCGGTCAGGATTATGGCGTTCCCGCTTCCGCTCAATGTGAGAAGGAACGGGACGCCCAGCACCGATGCAGCGCCGAAGGCAGATACCGCCCCGAAGAGCGGGATTGTCACTGCCATCGCAAGAAGCAGCAATGCGCTCGGAATCGAAAGCGAGCTTACGACTATGAAGCCCCTGACGCCGGTCAGCGTCATGATCTGTATGAACATCCCGACGCCCATTAGTATGCTCATTACGGGTATGGCATCATGGACGGCCTCACGGACAGCCTCAAGCGGATTGAACTTCTTGCCGGTTACCATCGCAACGGCCGCCGAGACGATCATTACAAGCGGCATCCCCAGGTCCGGGAACGTGCCCTTGAAGACGCTGGGAAGCGTCATAAGGGCGATAAGCACAAGGAAGGGCAGCAGTATTTTGGCCCCGTGTTCCTTCATATAGCTCTTGGGGAGCACTGACTGGTCATCCGGTGCCGTGGCCGTTTTCTTCTTAAGCATGTGGGGAAGCCCCAGAAGCCATGTAGTTACTATCGCAATCGGCACGGTCGCAAGCAGAAGGGGCTTGAAGAAGCCCACGTAAGGCATGTCGATACCTGCCCCGATTATCATGGCAGGGAGGTTGACAGGAGGTGCCAACATGCCATATAGGGCCGCCATCGCGATTATCGCCCCGGTCTTCTGCTTGGGTACGCCGAAGTACATGAGAACAGGCACTACCAGTGTGCCTGTGGTCAGTACACATGCCGTCGAAGACCCGGTGATCATGCCGGGGAACATCACCAGAAGGGTGATTCCTGCAAGAAGCAGGACCTTCACGTTCCTGAACTTATCTATTATGAACCTGGCCACCGTCTCCAGCAGCCCCGACTTCTGAATCGACTTCATGAAAAGCATTGCGGCGGCAATCACCAAAATGGTATTTAGATAGCCGAAGGACCCCTCGAACATGTGCCTTAAGGGGATGCCCTGACCGTCGACGACCGCACCTGCTAGCGATGCGATCATCATGCAAACTCCGATGGGAAGCTTGAAGGCGAACGCCGTTATGGTAAATACGGCGAGCATGACCAAGAAGATTATCCACTCTGCCATTAAGAGGCCTTCCTCCTCTCCTGCCTTATGGGCCGGGGCGGGGACGCGAAGCCCCCGCCCCGGATTTCAGGCTCCTGTGTCCGCTTGCGCTAAAGTCCCATGATCTCCTTCAGGGGAGCCACGATGCCGCTTATCTTGTCCACGATCTTAGGCGTTACCCCCTTGGGAAGGCTGTTGTTCAGAAGGTTGTCGGGCTTCTTGTTCTCGAAGGCGACCGCGTCCGCGTAGTTGCCCGAGGCAACGAATATCGCATGGTTGGCGTACTTGAAAACTTCCTTGATGATCGGGTCAGAGTTCGCGCCCCTTCTTTCAAAGCCGCCTATGTGCATTATTATTACCGGTATCTTGAGCGCCTGGGCCTTTTTTAGCACCGAGTTCGCCCTCGCCAGCTCCTGCTCTAGGTTCACGCCTGCGGCCCCCATCCCTTTGCCGCTATAGCCGACGACCACCGCCATGAACGAATATTTGGCCTTGCCCGCTGCATCCGCTAGTTCATCGGCCGTGACCGTATCCTTAAGGTCGGCTGTGATCTTGTTCATCTTGCATAGCGTGTTGACCATTGCGCTCTCTGCGCCTTGGCCCACGTTCGTTATGAGCAGGGGGGTGGCGGCGTATGCGCCGCCCATCCCCAGAAGCATGGCGGCGATGATCGCAAATGCCGCCAGATAAGTGTACTTGCGCATTTCTTTCCTCCCGTGACGCACTTAGAAGCCTATCGCCTCGCCCAGCCTCCTTGAGTCGGCGCCGCCGTACATGGTGCCGGTGGCCTGGTCGAACAGTATTCCCTGTACGGCTCCGAAGTATGCGTCGTATGATGTGTACTTCCTAGGCTTGTGGCCCAGCTTCTCTATCTCGGCGATAAGGTTCGCATCTATCCTGTCCTCATATGCGAACACCGAAGGTCCGTTGCTCCAGAAGCGAGGAGCCTCGATCGCCTCGTCCATTCCCATTCCATGGTCGATTATGTTGACCAGGGTCTGGACTATGCTGGGGAATATCCTCGTGGCGCCGGGCGTTCCGAGCGCTACGAAGGGCTTTCCGTCCTTGAGGACTATCGTGGGCGACATCGACGACAGAGGCCTCTTGTATGGCTCAGGCGCCGAGACTGAAGCTGGGTTGGTCGAGAAGTCGTCCATCTCGTCGTTGAGCATGAAGCCTGCACCCGCAGCCATGACTCCAGAACCGAAGAAGTAGTTGATCGTCTGGGTCACGCAGCAGATGTTCCCCTCTTGGTCGACGACCACGAATGACGTTGTGTTCCCGCTCTCGTACTTGGAGGGCTCCCCGGCCTTGGGTGCTGCTATTATCGAGTTCGGGGATATCTGGTTGACCATTGTCTTCGCGTAGTCCTTGGAGATGAGGCCCTTCACTGGGACGTAGCCGAAGTCGGAGTCGCGCATGTAGGCGGTCCTGTCGGCGAACGTCAGCTTCATTATCTCCGCGAAGGTGTGCATGAAAATGACGGAGTTGTGGCCCATGGCCTTCACATCGTAGTTCTCAAGGCAGTTGAGCATCTGGATGATGTGGGTTCCGCCCGAGCTAGGAGGAGGCATGGATACTATCTCGTATCCCCTGTAGGTGCCTCTGACGGGCTCCCTCATCTTGGCGACGTACTTGGTGAGGTCCTCCTTGGTCATGATGCCGCCGGCCTTCTGCACCGATTTCACTATGGCATCAGCGACCCATCCTGTATAGAATGCGTCCTTGCCCTTCTCGCCGAGTTCCTCGAACACCTTGGCAAGCTGCGGGTTCTTCAATATCGCGCCTTTCTCCAGAGGCAGGCCCAGCTGGTCGAAATAGGGGACGTCCTGGGGCTCGCTCCACTTCGCCATCTTTGCGTAGTTGTCCTTGATTATGCCGGCGAGCATCTCCGATACCTCGAAGCCTTCCTTGCCGAGCTTAATCGCTGGCTGTGCGAGTTCCTTGAACGTCTTTGTCCCGAACTTCTCCAGGGCCATGAAGTAACCGGCTACCGTGCCCGGTATGCCTATCGACTTGCCGCCCTCTATCGTCCATTTCTCTGCGGCGGCCTTGGGGTCCGCGTACATGTCCTTGGTCGACGCCCCGGGCGCCATCTCACGGTAGTCGATGACTGCTACTTCCCCGGTCTTTGCGAAGCGTATGACCATGAAGCCGCCACCGCCGATTCCCGAGGCGTTGGGCTCTACCATGTTAAGCGCAAGCCCGGTCGCTACTGCTGCGTCGATTGCGTTGCCGCCGGCTTTCAGCACTTCGACTCCTGCGGCCGATGCCAGCGGGTGGGCAGCGGCCACCATGCCGTTCTTGCCGGTGACGTCCTTGGGTGTATGGGTATCTACGGCCGCCGACGCGACCATGCCGCCCACGAGAATGATTGCCAATACCATGGCGATTGCAATCCTCTTCATCCTTCGGTCCTCCTTTGCAAATTGGTATGCCTACCCCTTTTATCATTCGCCGGACGACGTCCGTTATCCTTCAATTACCATATCTGATGAATGTTTCAATATTAGGACTTCAACTGGGTCAATGTGTCGATGAACTGCGGCCTTGCCGAATCATGAGCGTGCGACTTCAATACAAGCTCCCTAATCAGCTCTATTAAAGCACGGTGTGCCTTCCAAGGCACCATATCGATGGAAAGGCCGTTCTCGGCCGTGATCCCGTCCACAGCGCCTGCCGACACCGCCTCCTTCAGAGAGCGTTCGATCAAACCGGCTTCCGGAAGCAGGTCCGTCCTGCCCAGCCTCTCTGCAAGGGCGGCGCCAATGGCGTAACACGCATCGTCGGATATGCTCCCCATCATAACCCTGTCGGCCTTTGCGGCGGCGGCGACTCCTCCTCCGCAGCCGCAGGAGCAAACCTTCCCGTATGGTGTGATTTCCTCCACTACGTCTTCTACAAGCCCCATGCCGAGCTCGTTTCCCATATCCCCAATCGCGAAGGTCATCTTCCCCGTCGCCTTGAACTTCTCCAAGACGGCGTCGATATCGGCGCTTATGTCCCCCATCGCGGCGCCGAAAGTAGTATGTGGGATCCCCTTCGCGTTCTTGCCCGGCCTTTCTATCGTGACGAATGCGCAGGGATCCAGGGACAGGAGCGTCTCCATGGATGCTGCTTGCCCTTCTTCTGAACATGCATCGCCCTGGGCCGGGAACGGAACCACGGCGAACCGCCCCTGTCCCAATACGGCGTTGCCGCACATTCCGCCGGGCAGTTCATATTCCTCTAGACCCGTCGCCTTCACCGAAGCCCTCGCGGCCTCAGCTGCGCCTTTTTCGCATATTACAACAGGGAACAGCCCCAGGCCCCTCGAGAGCACGTAGGCCAGGTACGCTGTCCCTGTCAGGCCGTCCGTCTCGGGCTCGCCAGCCTTTCTTATCATGAAGCCGGTGGCGATGGCTATCGCCCTGCCCTTTTCGCAATGACCCGCAAGGTCCCGTGAAAAAAGGTAAGTAAGGGGCTCCCCGCCCTGCCTCGCCCTCGCAGCGCCATAAATCGGCTTGACTATGCCTCGGCCGTGGAAATCCAGGGTGGCCAGCTTGTCCAGCCCCTCCGCGACTATCCTGGACAGATGCTCCCTTCTGCTTTCAGTGTGGCTCATCTGCGCTTCCTTATGATCTCCGCGGCCAACCGGATTCCTTCCATGACCATCGGGGTACATATCCTGTCCCTGCCGCCCTCATCGTGGAAGGCCTTCCTGTTGGAAGCGTCCTTCATGTCGCACCCTGCCAGTTCGCTGCAGTTCAAATGCCCGAACCTCTTCTCGAACTCCCTCATGTACTCCTTGCTGATGTCGGCGACCTCCTGCTTCCATCTGCCTATGTCGCTTCCCATCGGCACCATGACGCCGAATGCCATCAGAGCCCCGGTGACTGCGCCGCACATGAGGCCCTGCTGGGCGATGCCGGCCCCGAACGCCCCTGCCAGCCTGATTCTTTGCTCGTACGCCCTGTTGAACTCGCTCAGTACCCCCGCTAGCGTCGATTGGGCGCAATTGTAGTTGGCAAGGAATAGCTCCCTGCCCAAATCTTTTCCTTTGTTCTCGGCAGGCATGGTGTTCATCTCCATCCATCGCGTATATTATTGTCTTGAAGATAATTTTAACACGCTGCCTGATGTCTGGGCCAAGAAAGCACTTCCGGCAGGCAAGCCGGGGACGGAGGCAATCATGACTCCTGCCATGAATTTCCTGGGCCGGGTGCTGATCGCGATACTCAGGCCGTTCCTGTATGTCTGGCTGAAATACATCGTGAACTGGAACCTGGCGTCCGCTGCCCCCAAGGGGTTGAGGCCCCCTTATCTGATACTTTCCACACACGTATCGGTGTTCGAGCTCCCCCTCATGCTCATCCATACAAAGCCCAATCCGGTCATAGTCCTTCATGAACTGCATCTGGTGGACAGCCTCTTCATGATGCTCCTGAGCGTGGTGGGCTCGATAGTGAGGATGCAGGGGCTGCCCGATCCGAGGGCGATAAGGCAGATGAAGCGCGCAATCGGCATGGGCAGGTCCGTCATCATATATCCGGAGGGGGATTTGAACTGGGACGGCGATTCCAAGACGCTTGACATCGGCTTGGCCAGGGCCGCCCGATTCATAGGGGCGCCGGTCCTGGTGTTCAAGACCGAAGGCTCTTACCTGGGCTTCCCGCGCTGGGCGCACAGGGCCAGGCGCGGCAGGGTGGACCTCAAGTACACCCTGGCCGTCGAAAAGGAGGACTACGCAAAGCTTACCGACCAGCAGATACTGGACAAGCTGAATTCAGCTTTCGTGCATTCGGAACGGAAGTGGAAATATGAGGGGGGAGGGAAGGGCCAGCGGTTCAGCAGCTCGAAGCCGGCCCTCGGCTTGGAGAGGCTACTTTTCCTGTGCCCTTCGTGCGGCGCACATTCGAACACGAAGACAGACGACAGGAACATCTGGTGCGTAAAGTGCGGCTTCAACGTCTCGGTGGACGCAAACCTGAGGCTGAGCCACGACTGCGGCAGGGGCTTCAAGGACGTCTGGGAGTGGCACGACTGGCAGACGGCCGAGTGGAACGGCTTTGTGGACGACGGCTTCAGGGACAGGAGCCTCTTGCTTACTTGCAAAGAGGTGGCAGCGGAATACGTAAAGATATCGCCCGTCCCGGCATCTGCGCCGACGGACGGCGAATCGTTCCCCCACAGGCTGCTTCATAAACCGGACAGGCTTGCGGCCGCGTCGGCGACTCTGACCGCCGAAGGCATCGCCCTGTTGGACAAGTCGGGGGACAAGCTCCATTTGATCCCCATTGACAGCATAAGGTCCGTGCAGGTCTTCATCATCGGAATATACAAGCCCAACTGGCTCATCGTAATGACCGACGAGGCATATATCAACATACAGCTCATAGGTGGGAGCAACCCGTGCTATCCATGGCTTCTGGCCATACAGAGGCATATGGAAAACAAGGCCATCCGCTAGCATAAAGCAAGCGGACGGCCCCTGATTCGCCATCATTGCCGGTCTCTATTTGGCTATCTTCTCTATCGATTCGATGACGTATTTCTGCCTCTTGAAGATTAGCCCCTCAATGAGCGACAGATACTTGATTATTATGGCCAGGCACGTGAAAAGGCCGCACAGGGCGAGCGAAAGCATCAGCGCTCCTACCATCCACCATTCCGGGCTGCGGCCGCCAGACGACATGTACAGCGTGTATATGAAAAAGCCAAGGGAAGACAGCAGGGTAGCCAGTATCATTATATTTACGAACCATCCCGGCACATCGGTGAAAAGTACCAGGGAATCGAGGGCGAGGGCGTTCCTGTAGGACGACATCGCCCTGTCCTTCACCCTCGTGCGCTCCACCAGCGGCTCGTAGACCAAGGTGTCGAGCTTCAGGCCGCACCTCGCGTAGACGGCTTTCCTGTATGGCACCGCCACCATAAGAGAATGCACCCTATTGATGGACCTCCTTGACAATATCCTGAACGTCTCGGGCCTTAGGTTGATATGGTATTTCGCGAAACGGTTGAAGAACCTGTAGAAAAGCCCGACCGTGGTCCTGTTGATCTTCTTGGGTGCGGCGCTGACTATATCGAAGCCGTCCCTGATTGAGTGATAGTAGACCTGCATCACAAGGTCCATGTCATAGTCGATCCAGGTGCTGTCGAACTCGAAGACGAAATCCCCGATAGCCATGTCGATGCCGGCGTTCATGGAGACTTCACGCCCCTGGTAGTATCCCATGTTTATTATGCTGACCACTGTGTTCCCGAATTCCTGCTCCATGTCCTTAATGCGCTGCACGCTCCCGTCCGTGGACTGGTCGTTCACGCATATGACCTCGAACTTCTCGAAATTTGCAGAAAGCGTGCCGTTAAGGCGGCTCAGGAAGTCCTTGAGCTCGGCTTCGTTGTTGCGGATGTAGACCACTGCTGAAACGAAGTTCTTCTCCTTGTTCCTTATCATCATTAAAGCACCTCGTCCAAGTCATAGACTGTGTTGACCTTGCCCGAAAGGACGCTTATGAATGTGGGGTTTTCGATATGCTTCCTTATCACCGTAGGCCTTGAATCGTCTATCTCCGAAGCCTTCAATATCGGCTTCATGGAATACATCGAGCCGATATAGCCGAAGCCGTACTCATCCTTCAAGTACTTCCTGGCCATGCTGGACATATATATCCAAGACGTCTCGGGCTTGGCCGGGCAGTCGTTGCAGTTGCCCAGCTGCTCCGGCGAGCAGCGCCCATCGCTCCTCGATTGGCAGTCGAATGTCGGAAGCGTATCGTAACTTGTCTTATGCGGAGTGAAAGTAACCGATGTCAGTGAATGAACGCCCGTCATGCCGAACGGCATTATGGAGAAGAAGGGGCCGTCCATGACGGTCAATCCCAATCCCTTGAGGTTTTCATTGGTATTGCAGAGTATCATCTCGCAAAGCTCGTACTTGATCCTGAAAGGCTCGAAGCCGAGCTTGCCTATTATCTGGTTTGCAGAAGCGTAGGTCGCGTTCAGAAGGTAATCCGTGAATACCGGGCCTCCTGCTGCAAGCTTGAGCTCGAAATGGTCCTTGTGCCTCACCACTTCCTCAATCCTCGTTGAATACCTTATCTCAACATTGGAAAAAGGGGCGAGCCAGGAGAGCATCTGTTTCCTGAGCACGGATGCGTCGTAGGCGTACTCCCTAGTCAGGAACGCACCGTCGCATAGGCCTTCCTTGAAGTACTTGTTCGGGTTCAGCTCCTCGCACATTATTCCTGCAGCCTCGCAGAACCTCACGAACTGTCTAGCGCTGGTCCAGGAAAAGTTGGCAGATGTCGCATAAACCTGCTTGAAGCTTGAATGTATGCAGAATTCGAACTCTTTGCAGAATCGCTCGAAATAGTGGGCAGACCTGACCGCAGTCGCATAGGAGCGTGGATAGTGGTATCCCATGTGTATCCTCGCCTGGTTTATGTAGGTCGCCCGGGAGAATGGCCCATTGTCGTGCTCCAGGACCAACACCCTGAGCCCCTTCCTTCCCGATGCGAGCGCAGCATAAAGCCCGTACAGCCCCGCTCCGATAATTATCCTGTCGTATGTAGCCGAGCCGGGTCCAGGGTTCACCGCTCAGAGCCCCCTTCCTCGTCGCCGAATACCCGCTTGATGTATGCCAGGGCCTCTGACAAGCCCTTTTCGCCGTCCTGTTTCCTCATCTCCAGGGAGACGTATCCTCCATACCCGTTCCCCTTGAGGACGCGGGCCAGGTCCAGGTGCCGGGGAGATTCCGCAATGGCCGCCAGGTTGGTTTCGCTTATGTGCACGTGGTTTATGATGTCGAGGTTCTCCTCGACCACGGACATCCCCTCTCCGTTGTAGAGGAACGTGCCGAAATCAAGATTCATCCTAAGGCCGGGGTTTCCTACCTCCCTGACGTATTCTGCAGTTTCGGCTGTCGTATTGAGGAAATCCGTGCCGTATATGGCCGGGTTAGGTTCAAGGGCGATCACCAGGCCGGCTTCGTGGGCGAGGTCCCCTATCCTTTTGAAGAAATCGATGCCGGCACGGGCTTTCCCATGGCCTTCCAGGCTCCTGTTCTTCGGATTGCCGAAGACCAGGTTTGTGCAGCCGACCGCCTTTGCGAACCCCAATGCCTTGACAGTATAGCGAACCAGCTCTTCCCGCTCCTCTGGGCTTCCGAAGATCCGCTGCTTCATGCCGTACCAGATGGATTGCATGGAGCATACTGCAAGGCCGTGTTCCGACATGAGGCGGCCTGCGAAGGCTGACGCATCCTCAAGCCTTTCGTACGGCTTTTCCGGGAAGATCCTGGTCGGGGCTATCTCCAGTCCTCTATAGCCCAGTTCCGCCAAGGTCCTGTACATGACC
>JAGOKM010000137.1 GCA_017994615.1 Bacillota bacterium
TTCCAGTACTATGCTTGTATTTGTGTCGAGGCTGAAATGGACTTCATAAATAATCTTGTCTCCGGTGAAACCATATCTTGCGTATACCGTCTTGTCGCTTAGAAGCATCCCATCGCCTGCGCTCGTCATGAAAATACCTGGGTTTGTGTCAGTCTCGTACCAGTGATCCGTGTCGGTCTTTGTAAAATCGGCAACCCATGTCTTCATGCATCCGGCCGTCGCAACTGCAATCAAGGATACGATGATCAACAGCGCTATGCGAAATGTCCTCATTCCCATCCCCCTTCCTGAATAGTTCGATAATTCATTGTTGAAACGTCTAAATCCTTCATCGACCGATTAAAAACGGAAAAGGGCGGGGGATGCCCGTCCTTACGTCCGCATGCAGGCATTGGTGCGTCTAATGCCAGGTATACACATTGCCTGAGAACTCCACCCTTATACTTTTGATGAACACTTCGTAGGTGTAATCCCCCTGGTCGATGTTCAGCACAGGGAACATGGTGTCATAACTGTAACTGGTATAACTGCCGCTGAAGAACTTACCCCCATTTATGGATGCGGTAAGGTTGTTGCCCGACTTCTTTACCTGGAATACGCTTTCTCCCCCAATCCTGAACCCGACAGGGCCGCTGCCGCTTTTCATAGGCCTGAAAGGGCTGTTTTCCGATACGGAATAGGTCTCGCTTGAAGGATCCCCCACGTTCATGAAGTTGAAGCTGATCCACTCGAGGGGTTCGGTGCTTGAGTAATAGAAGCCGAAGTTGATCAAAGGTACAATCGCCGAGGGTCCGATGCCGAGGGTTATGTCCATCGTGAAGTCGCCATCGAAGCCGACGGGAGATATGAATATCTTTCCATCGAGCCAAAGTCCGTCTGTGCCGTGAAGCTCTCCTTCCCACGGGTAAAACCAGTCGATCCTCTTCCAGTCGTCGATATAGGCAGCGGTAGTGAAGTCTACGTACCATGACGCCCCGCCGCAACCTTGCATCGACAGGGCGAGGCAGATGAGCAGGACAATGGGGATGCCCCTTCGGATCCTCACTTGAACCACCTCCAATGGAAAGATTCAATACATGCAGGATTATTCCTTTAATGAAACGCATAAGGCAGTTTATGCGATTTGCAGCATATATTGCGCGCAATTCGGTTGATATGCGTATAAAATTGCAATATAGTAATATAAACACGCAGGACGGCATCGAAATCAGGCCCGGCGAGGGAAGAAGGGGGTGGAGTGGATGGGAACAGGACTTGTGCTGTTCTTCCTGCCTCTTGTGCTCAGCATAGCCGCTGCATTCGTCTATTTTAAGAGTTAGGAGTGAGTCTCATGTCATTGTTCCTGTTCGGGCTCTACCTCATAATGCTCGTCGTCATAGGTTACGTCACATATATCCGGACCAAGAACTACTCCGACTACTCCCTGGCGGGCAGGACCAACAGCAAGTGGATAACGGCCATATCGGCGGAGGCCTCCGACATGAGCGGATGGCTCCTGCTGGGGCTTCCCGGCATGGGCTTTGCCTACGGTTACGGAGTCATCTGGGTCCTCATCGGCATACTGGGCGGGACCCTTTTCAACTGGACAGTGGTGGCAAACAGGCTGAGGACCATCACCGAGCACTACAAGGTGGTGACCCTGACCGACTTCTTCGAAAAGAGGCTGAACGACAGGAAGGGGACCATCAGCATAATCTCCGCCGTGGTAGTCGTCCTCTTCATGGTAATCAACGCGTCGGCTGAGATAATAGGGAGCGGCAAGCTGCTGAACGCGGCGTTCGGCTTCGATTACAACGTCGGCATAATAATGGGCCTGGTGATCGTGCTCATCTACACATTCCTGGGGGGCTACCTTGCAGTCAGCTGGAGCAACCTCGTCCAGGGCAGCGTCATGTTCATCGCGCTGGTCCTGGTGCCGGTCGTGGCCCTTCTGAACATAGGCGGACTGGTCAGCTTCAAGGAAGGCCTGTCCGCCCAGGACCCCAACTTCTTCAAGTTCCTCTCGGGGACTACGGGGTTCTGGCCCGTCTTCGCGCTGATCATGGGCGGGCTGGGGATAGGGATCGGCTACCCTGGACAGCCGCACATACTGACGAGCTTCATGGCGATAAAAGACCCCAAGGAAGTAAAGGGGGCCACGTTCATCGCCATGGTTTGGGTGGGCCTCACCACCTACGGAGCTGCAATCGTAGGCATAGTCGGAAGGGGCCTGTTCCCGTCCCTTGAAGATCCCGAGGTCGTATTCCTCGAGCTTGCCAAGAGGTTCTTCTCAGCAGAGCTCATCGGCATCTTCGCAGCCGCCGTCATGGCCGCCATCCTTTCATCGGTTAGCGCATATCTGCTTGTCGCGGCAGCGTCCTTCGCATCCAACATATTCACCAGGATTGCAAAATCGAAGGACGACAAGAAGCTGCTCTGGTCGGGCCGCGCGGCCATAGTGGTCATATCCCTCATCGCGTTCGTGATGTCGCTGTCTAGCGGCGCCGTGTTCACGGTGGCGCTGTACGCCTGGGGCGGCCTGGCCGCTTGCTTCGGGCCCCTGGTGCTTTATTCGCTGTACTGGAAGGGCCTCAACAAGACGGGCGCCGTGGCAAGCATGGTGGTGGGCATGGTAACCATACTTGTCTGGTACAATACGGGGCTTTCGTCTTACATCTACGAGCTGGTGCCGGCAGTGGCATTAAGCGCGCTTACCGCCTATGTAGTAAGCAAGCTGACGGGCGGCCCTGACAAGGAGACCTCAGACGGGTTCGCAGTCTACCTGAAGGAGATCAGGTCGGGCAAATAGCGGGATACCGAAAGGACTGGTGTTCAAATGAAAGGCAACTGCCTGGTCATTCCCATGGACAGGTTGGGCGTCGCAAGCGCCCAGCCTGACTTCACGAAAGCTGTCGCTGCGGTCAACGGGCTCATCCGCGAGGGCAGGAGGGTCCATTGGCTGACGATCCAGGCCAAGCTCGAGACCGACCGCTTTCCCGAAGGCTCCATATTCCAGCCCGGCGGCTTCGTCATTGACGACTTCAACGACATAAAGGAGTCGCTTGCATTCGAAGGGGTGGA
>JAGOKM010000026.1 GCA_017994615.1 Bacillota bacterium
AAGGCGCTGCCGGAAACCGTCGTTTCATATGTGGACGACCACGCAGCAGGCCTTGAAACCATAAACAGGAGAGGGCTGGCATCGTTGCTGCCGGCCGATTCCGCAACGGCGGAGGCGAAGCTTTTCACAAAGTACAGCGACGACATGGCCGAGGCCATGGACGAGAAGGTGGTCTCCATCGGAGGAGAGGTCCTCAACAGCGCCAACAGGTCGGAACCATACGCATTATACGGCATTTCTCCTGACGTGATGTCGTTCTTCGTGAACTACCTGAAGACCCTGGGCCCCGTAGAGGCGTCCCTTCCCAGGATAACCAGCATATCCTCCGACAAGGTGTTCATGATAGTCGAAATCGGGCTTTAGCGAGCATTTAAAGGCGAAGGCCTTCCGGGCGGACCCGGAAGGCCTTTTTTTATCCCTGAAACCTAGTAGAGGGTCACGCCTGCCACAGCCCAGCCACCCCGCTCCGGAACCATGCCCAGCCTGCAGTTGCCTGCCAGGACCGGGAAGTTGCCCACATCGATGATGTAGCCGAACCTAATCGAGACGAAACCCCGCCCCGCCCTGTTGGCCCATATGTCGAATATCCTGATGTTAGCCTTCAGCCTCAGCGACGAGAACAGAACCGACAGCGAGATTACGTCCAGCGACCTGTCGGACAGTCCCTCGTTCTCGACGTACGGTGCGACGCCTGACCTGGAATAGCACATGACGTGTAGTGACGGGTCAGACACGAAGCTGGCTTTCCAGGCGGACAGCGCATCTATGGCGAACCTGGTCTCACCTTCATCAGAGGGCCTCGATCCAGGCAGCTTGTCTTCGGCTGCCGCCCAGGCAAGCCATCGGGCGGACCGGCCGGGCGTGTCGAACGCAGCAGCAAGGTCCCATCCGACATCGGTCCTCAGCATGAGCGTCCTGGCTACTATCGCAGCGGGCTTCATGTTGCTCAAGCCTGGTGAGGAGACCAGCAGGACGACATCTACGGTGGCGGCCGACGGGGAAAACGCCTCCAGGCGGGCCGCCGGCTCCACTTTGAACAGGCCCTGGAAGTCCTCCATGTCAATGAAGGATCCGGGCTTGGGAATCATTAGCGAGTCAAGAGCTGCCGCATCCCTGCCCAGGGATTCCGTCAGCTTCGAATAAGCCGGGTCCCCTTCCCTGCTCCCCCCCGTCAAATCCATGAGGGAGGCAATCCTCTTGCTGAGGTAGCATGCGGGCATGTAGGACCTTGCGAAGCTTTCATCCGATATCCTCTCCACGTAACTCCTAAGCCTGGCCTTTCTTTCCTCCCCCGAGGGATAAAGCACTCCATCCCCCTCGGGTATCAGGTCTATCAGCCTTAAGCCTTCTTCGATGTCGTATCCGCAGAAGCCTATTATGAAGGCCGCGTACTGGTCGCATTCAAGCTCCTGGGAGTACATGTCCTGGGCAGGCTCCGTCAAGAAGCTGTAGCCCATGCCCGACAGCTCTTCGAAAGCTTCGGCGTGGGGCTCGTTGACGGTCCATGTGATCCCGCCCTGGATTACGTAATGGCATGCCCTCAGATGCCTTATCTCATGCGCAAGGGCGAACGCTATCTGGTCGTCCGTGCATCCGGCGGCCAGCATGTAGGATACGTATATGGACCCGTCGGCCTGGGAGTAGGCGCTTACGCCACGCCCGGCGGTTATATGCGCGGAGAAGTCCGAAGGGTTGTTCCCGCAAGCCTCGGCCACCAGACCCAGAATGCCAGTCAGCCTGGACATAAGGACCGGGTTTTCTTCATCTATGACGGGCTCAGACGGCGGTATGCTGGCGACAAGCCTGGTCCAGGGCGCATTCGCCGGCAAGCGGGCGTATCGCACAGCCTCGGTTATCCAGTTGTGTCCGTGTTTGGCCGCCCCCTGCATGACAACCTGGGTCAGCTTGCCCCTTTCTTCACGCCCTATCCGCCTTCCGCTTCCTGCGAACTCCGCCAGGGCCTCAGCTTCAGTGGCCGCGTTCTCGTTCCTTACCCCGGTCCTTTCGGTGATGAGCGCCAAAGTGAGAAAGACGGTCACTGCCATCGCGACCGCCGTGAGCATCCTGTTCCTCTTCTTCCTGTCGAGTCCCAACTTACTGCCCGATATCCTCCTGCAACCTCATGCGACAGACGCACCCGCGGCTGCGTCGCGCCGCCTTGTTTCGCAAATGCCCTATGCCTTGATGTGATGGACCGTTATGCAGCCCGGGCCCCCGTGGGCCGCCATGGTCGGCGAAAGAAGCAGTATCTCCACGGCTGCGCCCCTGATGCGTTCCCTTATCCTGTCGGCCGCCGCCCTGGCGGCCTGTATGTCGTCACCGTGGCAGATATAGAATCTGTGCAGCGCGTCGGCGCGCCTTTTGAGTATACCGTCGATGATCAGGTCCACAGCCTGGCCCATGGTCCTGGCTATGCCGTACTTCTCGATCCTCGTGCCGTCTTCGTTGAGCCTCAGCACCGGCTTGATCCTCAGTATGGAGCCGATTATCGCCGCCGTCTTGGAGAGGCGCCCGCTCCTTCTTATGTAGCTGAAGTCGACGGCGATTAGGAAAGACTGCATGTCCGAAAGGGATTCCTTGAGGGACTCCATGATTTCCTCCGCACTCTTTCCAAGCTGCGCCAGCCTTGCCGCCTTCTGCACGAGGTACCGCTGCGCGCCGCAGATGGTCTTCGAGTTCAGCACGGTTATCCTCGCCTCGTCGACCATCCTGGCAGCCATGAGCGCATTCTGGTAAGTACCGGACAGGCCTTCGGATATCGAGATGTGGAGCACGCGGTTCGCCCTTGCCAGAGACGCTTTGAAGGATTCTATGACGTCTCCGAGGTACGGCTGGGACGTAGTGGCCTTGGCCCCAGCTTTCAGAAGGCTGTAGAAGTCTTCGTGGGACATCTCGACCTCGTCCCTGTAGGTCTTGCCGTCTAGGTTAAGGAGCACCGGCGTCACTATGACGTCGAGCTCCTTCTTCTCCTCGTCGCTCAACAGCGCGCAGCTGTCCGTTACTACCTGTACTTCCTTCATTGTCATCCCTTCCGTTATGTGCTAGCGCGGCCCATGTCCCAATGTGCAGCCTATCTTATCTCTTTCTCCATCTCGAACAGGTCCCGGATCGGGATGCCGTCGTTGCCCTTAAGCGGTATGCACGGCTTTATGTCCCTGTACCTTTTGACCTCGTCGAGGTGGACTTCGCAGAAACGGTACCCGAGGCGCTGGAACAGCCTCATGGCATAGGTGTTGTCGTTGGTCGTCATCAGCCACACCCTGGTGCAGCCCGCCGCCCTCGCCGCATCTTCGGCCATGGACATGAGCTGCCTTCCGAGCCCTTCCCCGGGCCTGATCGAATCTAGGGAGACTATCTCGCATTCCCCGCCCTCGATGTAGTAAGTAACGCATGCTATTATCCTGCCGTCTTCCTCGCAGATGAATGCGTCGAGGTCCTTGGCGTGGTAGATCTTCATCTTGGACACGAGATAGTCGCAGCCCCACCTCTCGGTGATGAACTTGGCAAGCGCGTCCCTGTCGTTCGAGTTGACGCTCCTGAACTGCATGGCGACACCTCCCCACAGATAAATCTTACCTGGATTATTTCACATACCGCACTTTCATGCCAGCTCCCGTTGTGCTATCCTTAATTCGCGAAAAATACCGGGATGCAGTATGCACTGGTGAATGCCCTGCTGTTATGATTCAATATCGCGCCGCCTATTCCTTCCGGGCGGCAACATTACCGAGGCTGCTGGCACACAGGCCTCATGGCGAAAGGACGTGGGATGATGACAAGGAGGATAGCCTTACTCCTCATGCTGTTGGTCCTGGCTTCCGCAGTGGGCTTTCTTTATTACCTCTCCGGGCAGGACCCCGAATCGGCTTCTTCCGGGCTGGACCTACTGGGTGGGGAAGAGCATTCCTATGACGACAGCAAGTCGCTTCCGATCGAGGGGGTGGTCACCCTCGACGTTTCCGCGGTCTCGGCCCACATAAGGATCACCTATGAGGACGTATCCCGGATAGAAGCCCATTTCTACGGGACGGCCAGCATCACGGGGGGCTCTCCGTCCCCTGAGCTCACGGTGGCCGTCGACGGGGATGTGGCAAAGGTTTATGCCGAGCCGAGGGGCGGCTCGAGCTACAGGATATTGAGGTCGAATCTGGCTCTGGATGTTAAAGTCCCTGCGGGCTTCGATGGCAACCTGATCGTAAAGGGCGTCTCCGGCGGCATAGAGGTGGGGGATTTCAGGGCCAGCTCCTTCGATGCCGATGACGTCTCTGGGGGCATAACCATCGGCAATGCTTTGATCAAGGGCGCGTTCAGGGCGAATACGGTTTCGGGGAGGATCGAGGCTGAGAGCATAGAGGCAGAGACGATCAACCTCGGCACCGTGTCAGGGAGGGTGGCTCCCGGCAGAGTCTGGGGCAGCGCCTCCATGAAGATGGACTCCATTTCCGGGGCGGTGGAGCTCGAAGTGCCGTCCGACAAAGGATTCAGGCTCAAGGCCAACTCCGTATCCGGAAGCATTTCCTGCGGCCTTCCCGTAGACATAGAGACCTCCAGCCCAAGGAACCTTGTGGGCAAGGTCGGAGACGGATCCTCGCTTCTCGACATAACCACCGTGAGCGGTTCGATAAGGATCAATTCCCAATAGGTCCGAAAGAGGTGCTGACGTAGTGACCGCCTGCCGGAATTCCGGCAGGCGGTCACGTCTACATTGCGATGCCAGTCAATGATATTGCCTCTGGATCTTGGATATGGCTTTCGCCCTCCTCTTGCGCTCCATGAAAGCTGCGGCCTCCGACCCTGCCCTTACGTGCTCTACCTCCTTTACCATCTTCAAGTAGCTCAGGTACCTGCGCTTCTCCAGGTCCCCTTCTTCTACGGCCCGTAGCACCGCGCATCCTGGCTCCTTGGTGTGCGAACAGTCGTCGAAGCGGCAGGCCTGGGCCAGCTCTTCAATATCCGGGAAGGATGAGGAGGCTTCGTGGTCCTCGGAAGTCAACCCGAAAGACCTCACGCCGGGTGTGTCCAGGAACAGGCCTCCTCCGGGCAGCAGGTGCAGTGCCCTGTGGGTCGTCGTATGCCTCCCCTTGGAGTCTACTTCCCTGATGCCCTGCGTCCTTTCCGCTTCGAAGCCCATGAGCCTGTTGAGCAGGGTGGACTTCCCTACGCCGGACGAGCCTACTACTGCAGTCGTGACACCCTTCCTGAAGTAGCGGTCCAATGCCTCAAGTCCCTGCCCCGTCAACGAGCTTATGGCCACCACGTCAGCATCGGGGGCTACGGACTCAGCCTGCATTATCATGCCGTCCCTATCGTCGCAAAGGTCGAGCTTGCTAAGCACAAGGACCGGTACCCCGCCGCTCTTCCTCGCCGACGCCATCAGCCTTTCTATCCTGTTAAGGCTGTAGTTCGCGTTCATCGATACCATGAAGATTAGGTAGTCGAAGTTCGCTGCCACGACGGTCGTCTTCCAATCCACCATCGTGTCCGCCCTCCTGAGTTCGCTGAGCCTGGGCATCACCTCGAGGACCTGTGCGTGCCCCCCTTCAGGGGCAGGCCTTGCCAGGACCCAGTCGCCGGCGACAGGCCTTTCCCCGGAAAGCCCGTCCATGAGGCCCCCTGACAGGGCCGCGTCCAGTTCGCCCGCATCCGAGGCCAGCACGTATCCCAGCCCGTAGTCCTCGAGCACCCTTGCCCTGATGGTTCCGGCGGGCACTCCCCGCCTGCGGTATATATCTTCTACCCTTTCGGAATACCCGTAGTCAGTCAGATTCAATCTATACCCATCCTTTCGTCTCACAGAAGGCCCATCTAACGAGAGAATCCGCAGAGGCACACCTCTGCGGATTCAAGAACGGGACTCATCCGGTCCCACCGCTGCATCGGTTTCCTCTTTCACAGGCTTTGGGCAAAAGCCCTGCCCGCCTCCATCCTACTGGCTGCCTGCCTCGCAAAACCCATGCACAGTCATCGAAAGCCCCCTTCCGTGGAAACGATATCCTGCATTGCCGGCCCCAGCCGCCTGTGGCCTTGCAGGGCCGCTTACTGGCAACATGTTACCACAGTCACGGCGGCTGTCATCATGCATCACAAATAGATTCCCATTGCTTGTCAGGCAATGGCGGGGTTTTCTTCCAGCATCGCTCGCATCTTCGGCCTTGCCCTCTTTGCCGCGATATGCCTGCACCGATGAAGCCTCCTAGAAAAGGTCGAAGTCGATCGTATGGTCCCATATGTTTACGCTGAACTTCCCGGTGGCTATGTCGACAGACCCGCTGACCGACGTCGGGCTGATAACTGGGGCATCGACCGTCCCTGAAGCTGTCAGCCTCAACTCGTTCATGTTCTGTATCCCTACGGACACAGTCGCAGACAGGCTGAACTCGGGGTCGCTGACCACCGGTACCGATATCGTCACTTTTGCCGAGGCGGACATCGACCCGGTCAGCGTCAGCGATGAAGATGTAATCGTGAAGTCGCACTTGACGCTGTTGCCCCCGAGGCCGAGGTAGGCAATGCCCTTAATGCCCCCCGTCTTGGTGATTCCGAAATCGGCGCTGGTCAGAGTGGCGTTCGCCAGCTTGAGCTTGCCTGTGCCCCTCATGCCGTTCGCAGTGTCGAGGGTCAGCTTCGCATCGTCCAGGGTCACTTTCTTTCCGCCGGGAAGGGTTATCTCCAGGTCCTGCTCGTACTTTCCCGATGCGGAGGCGGTAGTTACGGTGAAATCGAACTGGGGTTTGACCCCGAGTATGTCGATCTTGCCTTTTCCTGTGACGGACGAGTTCGCCATCTTCAGGCTGGCATCTGCGGCATCCCACCCGCAGACGTTGATAGTCCCAGCCGCCGTGGCCTCGAATTTGGACGGGCTCGCAGCTACAGTGAACTTCGTGTTGGCAAGCCCGGGGACCTCGAGGTAGAAGCTGCCCGACATGCTGCTCCCGTTTATCCTCAGGTCAGCGTCGGTAACGTTGTATCCCATTATGGTGATGGCGCCGCTGTAGAAGATGTCCAGCTTGGTCGGGGATGCGCTGAGCGAGAAGGCCGTCTTCGCAATCCCCGGCACTGTCAGCTCCAATGAGCCGGTGACTGTCTCGCCGTTGAGGGCAAGGCTTCCGGAGGAGACGCTCCAGCCAATCAGAGTGGGGCCCTGGACGGTTGCCGAGCCCGATATCCCCGTCTTCGAGATGTTGACGCTGAACTTCTGCGTGAAAGAAGGAGTGGTGCCCAGCTTAAGGTTCGCAGTGCCCTGGAGCGAGTTCCCGTTGAAGCTGGCCTCGATGGACGTGGCGGTCCAGCCGAGCAGTTTCCCCGACGACAGGCTGGCTGTGCCCGACGCAGCAGTGGGTGTGAATGTAAGGCTCGCGTCCGCCTTGCTCCCACCCGGCAGCTCCACCTTCCCGGCACCGGTGAAGGAGGACTGTGTCATTGTCAGCTTGAATGAACTGAAATTCCAGCCCATTATGGTCATATCCTGTGTGGCCGTTGCCGAGAAGGCAGTCGGCGTTATGTTGAACGCCATGCTCACAGTCGTCCCCGACGGCACGGAAACGCCGGCGCTGCCGCTTATCTTGCTGGAGCTCAAAGTTAGGTTCGAGTTGGTCAGGGTGTAGCCGAACGGGCTGAAAGACTGCATCACGGATCCCGAGAAGCTGGTCGGAGTACCTGAAAGGCCAATGTCGATAACCAGATTGCCAGGGGCATTCACTTTGGCCCTTCCTGTGAACGCCCCTTCGTTCACGCTGACCGAAGCATCCGCCAAAGTCCATGAGCCATAAGCTATAGAACCTGCTGCCGATGCGCTCAGCTTCAGGTCCGATGTAACTGTAAGGGAGTACTCCAGTTCGGTGCCGGTCCCCGGAAGCTTCATGCTTGCTTTGCCCGAGATCCTGGTGTTGTCAATCGAAAGCTTCGCTTTCGTGAAGGTCCATCCTGCTATCTTCAGCTCCCCGTCGTAGCTACCGCTGATCTTGCCATCTTTGCTCAGCGCAACGTTCCACCTCGTATTGCCGCCTACGGGCATGGCCAGGTCCCCTGTCCCCCTGATGCCGTTGTTGTCCAGCCTGATGTCCGAGTTGGCGAAGTTCCACGGCCCCAGCTTCACCGACTGGCTTGCAGCGCCGTAGAACTCGCCCGTGGAGAAATCTATCCCTATCTGGAAGGCCTGCTTCTGCCCTAGCAAGTCCGCCATTACGCTTCCTGACCCCGACATCTCGAAACGGGGGCCCAGCCTCATTTCCACCGAAGCTGCGGCAGGAACGAACGGGAGCCCAGGGTTTGCGGCCCAGTGCAGGCCGTCGTCTTTTATGCTGCCGGAGGTCACGGTGAAGGTCCTTCCTGCGATGCCGAATGTGCCCTTCCATGATCCTTTGAGCACCTTGCCGGCAGCGTCGGTGTTGAAGACCGCATCGACTGTTCCGCCGAAGGGAAGGTGAAGCTTACCTGACCCGTTAAGTGCGCCATCGGCCGAGGCGGTGCCCCTGAAGCCGGTTACAAGGAAGCCCGCAACCACCACCTCATCGGGTGCCGGCTCGGGGGCGTCCTGCTCCTTCAGGGAGATGACGAACGGCTTTTGCTTGGTCTTCACCCCGCCTGAGGCTTCTATCTCGACGATCTCTCCCGGTTCTACCTTGCCTTCGCCTTCGAAGTCGAGAACCATGGACAAAGACGCCTTCCCGTCTTTGCCCGCGGAGTCCAGCCCTTTCCCGTAAAGGACGCAAAGCATCTCGAGGTCCGTCTCGACTGCGACTTTGCCGCCTAGCCCAAGATCTCCCGCCGCCTCCGCCCCCAGTGACACATTAGCCCCTCCGCCTGCTTGAAGGACGAACTTCGTCTCCTCCTTGAACTCCTTAAGCAGGGTCGCAGAGATGCCGCCCACTGCATCCATCGCCGATTGGGAGAGCGGCTTGAGGCTGCCCGAGGTCACGCACTGAGGTAATGACCTCAACAGCGAGACCATGGATGAAGCCGACGTCTCCATCGTGGACACAACCGCCCGCAGGGGGAATTTGGCGCCAAGCGTGACAATAGGTATGCCAGGGCTGATTTCGATATCCAAAGTCGTGCTTCTCGGTATGACCGTCTTGAAAAGCGCCCAGTTGGGTTCCGCCACCCTCCTTGAGCCGGATATCCCTTTTGGCGACATCTGGTCCTGTAAATAGAGCATTGCAAGTATGCATTCCCTTACGAAATCCTCGTTAAGGGCCGCTGCGATGCTTGAGCCGACGGGTATCTCCGCTTCCATTATGAACATCTTGAGCGAAGTGCTCGAACTGCTTCCTCCGCTTTCTCCCAGGGCGTCGAGGCTGACCTCCAGCTTGAGCTTGGACCTGGAGGATGCCTTCAGCGCCTCGGAGAACGAGCTTTCAATAAGGTCGCGGCATGCAGACCCTATCTCCTTGGCCAGCCTCTTAACCTCGCTCGCATTGCCGAACGAGCCGGCGCCCGCGAACCTCTGGAAGGCTGGTAGGACCCTGAAGGCGGATTTAAGTACGGATGATATTTGCCTTGCGCCGAACCTTATCGCATCGCCTACGGGCAACATCACGCCCAGGCCTTCTTTGATGCTGGCGGCTGTAGCCGAGCTGTCGGCGATGCCGACCCCGGCTTTCAATGTGAGCTCCGCCTGCACGCCGATCTCCCCGAGCTCGTCTCCGGAAGACGACAGCGACTCGACGAGGGCCGCCATGCCGGCGTGGAGCATGGCCGAAGCCTGTTCCATGTCCATCTTGTCGCCCTTCTTGTATCCTGAGGAGGCCCTCATCATCGCGGTCATGGCGGTTTTGGCAAATGCCCATGCTTTCTGGGGTTCAGTCTCGAAGCAGATCTTGCCTTCCGCCTCCGCTTCCGCCATGAGGATGTCGTCGAACGTGACCTCGATTCCAAGGCCTATCTCGCACTCTACTTTGGTGGGTACCATGTCCAGCGCGCTGACGTCCAGCTTGTACATCTGCCCCGCCAGATCATAGACTGTCGAGGCCTTGATGATAGGAAGGCCTATCGTCAGGGGGATTCTCGCCTGGAAGGTGGTATAGGGTCCCTTCATCAGGTCTATGAATGCGTAGCTGGTCCCCGGGATGGGGTTTCCAAGCCTGCCTCCCCCGTAGGAGCAAAGCGGGTTGAGGTTCGAGATGCCCAATATTAGCCTGTTGAAACCGTTTGTGTAGATCAATGCGACCGAAAGGTCTCCTCCCCTTTTCATCGCCTCCACCCTGCCGTTGCCCATGCTCCATCCGATTTCGACGTCCGGCAGGGAGGCAATCATCGTCCTGGTCTTGTCGAACAGTCCGAGCACACCGGAGCCGGCCATGCTGTATATGGCCTGGGTCAGGCCCTGCAGTTCCTTCACCACAGGCCCCATGTCCGCTCCCACCTGGACTGCGAGAGGGTTCTTCACCTTCTCTATGAACGGAAGCGGGCCTTTCGCCGCCTGGTTGAGCAGCTGGAGGGCAGTTTCCGCGGCCCTTGCCATGCCGCTTTTCTCAACAAGGTCGAATATGTCCGATTTAAGGTCCGTCCCAAGTTCCGATGAATATGATGAAGATGCCGACGAAGTGAAAACTAAGAGCAGTATCAAAAGGAACAAAGAAATGCGGGTCGCGGGTTTCATATCTTCATCCCCTTCCCTTTCCGGTTGTCGTCCCTCGCTGCAGTGAATATTCTATGGAACCCGTTCATTCCCTACATTATTGAAGACGAAATGCAAAGGAGCCCTTGTCCGGGGTTTAGCTGCTTAAAAGCGTCTTTATGAGGATGGCCGGCCGGTCCGGATTGGATGCAGCCCAAACTGCTGCAGGCCGTGCAAGGCAGGGAGATTAGCTCCGTCTGAACGATGCACAAAGCCTGTCTACCAGACAAGGCTGCTCTTCTGTCATAATCAGGCCACGCAGAGGGAAGGCATGTCAAACTTCGAAACCGAAGCGCAGGCCAATATACGGCGTAGAGATAAATCATCATCTCTCCTAAAGAGATGTGACAGGGCGATTGACGTCGAAAAGCCGCGCAAGCCAGACAGGGGAGCCTTGCATCGTCTTACCGGATGGCTGCCATTGACCATCTAGTGTAGTGACTAGACGGGGAGACCTAACCTGCATCCGGCGGAAGAAAGGCAACGCAATATGGGTGCGCCCCGATGGTCCGCCCTCCTCGGCATCCGCGAACTATGCAGCGGGGAGGGAGGATTCCATCGGGGCGCAGGGGCACCTGCCCGTTTCCGTTATTTGACCTTTGATATCAGATAGCCATAGCCTTCGGCCGCCATCTTCTCCAAAGGTACGAATCTGAGTGCTGCCGAGTTTATGCAGTACCTCAGGCCGCCGCGGTCCTTAGGGCCGTCTTCGAACATGTGGCCCAGGTGGGAATCGCCGCTCCTGCTCCTCACCTCTGTCCTTGTCATGAAAAGGCTGTTGTCAACCACGTATTTGACTACATAGCTCTCAATGGGCTTGGTGAAGCTGGGCCAGCCGCTGCCCGAATGGTACTTGTCCTTCGAGGAGAAGAGCGGCTCTCCTGTGACAACGTCTACGTAGATGCCCGGCTCGAACAGGTCGACATATCTGTTCGTGAAAGAAGGCTCGGTGGCATTTCGCTGCGTCACCTCGTACTGCTCGGCTGTCAGCTTCGCTTTAATCTCTTCGTCGGACGGCTTCGGGTAGTCGCTGACCCTTATCACTGGGTCATACGCCTTGTTCAGGTCTATGTGGCAGTATCCGGCCGGGTTCTTGTCCAGGTAGTCCTGGTGGTATTCCTCGGCGTCGAAGAACTGCTTAAGCGTATCCACTTCTACCACGACAGGCCTGTCATATCCCTTCTGGATTTCCTTTATCCGGTCCCTGATTACAGGAAGGTCCGCCGGGTCCTTGTAGTAGATGCCCGTGCGGTACTGTACGCCGATGTCGTTGCCCTGCCTGTTGATGCTGGTCGGGTCTATTATCCTGAAGTAATATATCAGCAATTCGTCGAGCGATATGCGCTTCGGGTCGTAAAGCACCTTGACCGTCTCGGCGTGCCCTGAATTCCTGTATATGAGGTCCTCGTAGGATGGGTTCTCCGTTTTTCCGTTGGCGTAACCGGATACGGCGTCGACCACTCCGTCGATCCTCGCCATATATGCCTCCACTCCCCAGAAGCACCCGCCAGCAAGGTATATCTCCTTTATGTCCTTGGGATCCGTCAATATGTCAGTCATTTCCATCTCCGCACCTTCCATCTCCTTGGATTCTGCCGGCAGGGACAGCCTCCATGCCGAGTCAATGAGGAACAACCCTGCCATAACGATCAAGGCCACGACAAGGGCCGCGGCCATCCTTTTGATTCCTTTTTCCCGCATTCATTCACCCTCTTATCGCAAGCCGATTTCTCTTACTTTGACTAACGATTTATTTCAGTTGTTGTTTCGATTATTCCTAATTCGTGAAACCTAGTTTATGTGTTTATATTATATCACAAGCTGCATGTAAAGACATTATGTAAACTCTGCTGCCCACTACTTGACAATGCATAATAGCGGAGTAAGATTGAATCAGCTACCAGGCATTGCATAGGAGGTGTTCGCATGAAGGACGACACCCAGCTTATGAAGGGCATACTGGAAGGCTGCCTGCTTCATGTCATCGCAAAGGGCGAGACATACGGCTACAAGGTGGTTGGGACCCTGAAGGAGTTCGGATTCGACGTGAACGAAGCGACAGTATATCCGATTCTTCTGAGGCTTCAGAACAGGGGGTTCCTGCATGTAGACAGGCGCCCCTCCCCCTTCGGCCCCGACAGGAAGTACTATTCGCTTACCCCGGAAGGATTCGATGAGCTGGAGGATTTCAAGGAGAGCTGGCAAAGGCTCGATTCTATGGTCAACAGGGTATTGGAGGTCGGTGGTGATGACTAACAGGAGCAGGCTCGTACTTTTAAGCGCGGTGCTTCTCGCGCTTTGCCTTATCGCGACTTCGCTCGTACTGGCGTTCGGCTCAGGGGGCGACCTTAAAGGCGACAGGTACCTCATCCTCGGCTTCGCCGCCTTCGCTGGCATCATGTCGGTTGTCGCAGTCTACATCCTGAAGGTGCGGAAGAGCACCCCAGAAAGGTCGCTTGACGCGGAATATTACAGCAACTATGAGATTATCAAGGACCGCATCGTGCTTTCCCAGCTTTCGGGAAGGGCCAAGAAGGAGGTCGCTGGAGATGTGCTGGAGATGTTGATCACAGCCCAGAAGGACGGCAGACGCCCGGCAGATGTGGTCGGCGATCCGATCCGGTTCGCAGACGACATAATCGCATCCTTTGCAAATCCCGCCAGGCTCCTGCTGCTGGATGTGCTGGACAGCGTCTTCTACTTCGTAGTCTTCGTGCTGCTCACGAGCCTTGCCATATGGGCCGGGTCACCTGGGCTTGGCCTTTACGAGGTTAGCGTCGGCTACGACATGGTCCTGTTGTTCATCCTGGTGTCTTTCGTCGTCATACCTGTATCCAAGTCCTTGACAGCGACCAGGATGTTCTGGGCTTACCTGTTGCCCCTTGCCTTCGGCATAGGATACATAGCCTTCATGGGGCTTCTGAGGCGCGATTTCTACGGTACGGTGGCTGTCGCCGGTTTCCTGGATTCCGGAATCCCGATGATCCCCGGCCTCTGGGCCCTTGCCCTATACATCCTGGCTGTGCCGGCGGCAATGCTTGTGAAAGGAGCCATAAGAGGCGCAATCCTCAGAAGATGGTGAGGTGGGCAAGGTCATCCTATGCAAAGGGCGTCCTGACGAAGCGGGCCGCCCTATTCCAACGCCTTTGAAATGGATGCCCTGAGGCTGTCCCTGTTGACCTGCCAGTAAGGCCCGTTGAAGGATCCCGGCACTTTCCAAGTGCTTATCGCCCCCATTCCAGTCCTCAGCAACCTTACTCCGAGCGCGAAGGCTTCTGTGAACGAAAGGTCGCTCTGGATGTTGTTCTTTATGGAGTAAAGCAGGGCGAAGAGCTTTCCGGCGGTGTCCCATGAGGCTGCCTTGTCCGCAAGGGCGCGCACGAAGCCCAGCTGCCTTTCGACGCGCCCTACGTCTCCCATGGCGTCGCTCCTGTACCTGACGTAGCGAAGGGCCTCCTGCCCGTCGAAGTGGTACAGCCCAGGCGAAAGGTCTATATGGTAGC
>JAGOKM010000138.1 GCA_017994615.1 Bacillota bacterium
CTTGGTGACGACCGTCGCAACCCCGCGGAAATGCCCCGGCCTTGAAGCTCCGCATAGGTGGTCCGTGAGCACCGACACTTCCACGAAGGCAAGGGGCGGCCTGGGGTACATGTGGGAGGCCTCGGGCGCGAAGATGTAGTCTACGCCTGCCGCTTCCGCAAGCTTTGCGTCGGTCTCAAGGTCCCTGGGGTAGGCTGCGAAGTCCTCCCTGGGTCCGAACTGGATGGGATTTACGAATATGCTCATGATTATGACGTCGCACTCCGACCTCGCCCTGCCGGCCAGCGCAAGATGCCCTTCATGGAGGGCGCCCATGGTGGGTACTAGGCCCACCACCTTGCCTTCGGCCCTGGCGCTCTCGGATATCGCCCTTATTTCCCCTATGGTCTTTATTATCTTCAAGGGAACACCTCCGATGATCTGTCGATTATGTTCCTTCATCTTTCCAGCAATGACTTAAGTTCCGCCTCTTCGGCCGCGTTCATGCGGAAGCCGTTCTCAGGGGCGGGGAAGGCGCCGCTTTTCACCTCGCTTGCGTACTGCTCGATGGCGTTCACCGCCTGGGTGCCCAGGTCGTTGTATATCTTCACGAAGCGGGGCTTCTGCATGTCCAGGGAACAGAGGTTCAGCATGTCGTATGTCACCAGGACCTGCCCGTCGCATCCTTGTCCTGCGCCTATCCCTATGGTTATTGCGGTCACCCTCGACGTCACCTCGGCAGCCAGCTGTTCGGGCACTTTCTCCAGCACGATGGAGAACGCCCCCGCCTGGTCCAGCGCAATCGCGTCGTCGATCAGCTTCTTGGCCGCGGCGGCGGTCTTCCCCTGAAGGCCGTAGCCTCCAAGCGTGTTGACAGACTGGGGCGTAAGGCCTATGTGGCCCTGGACGGGGATTCCGACTGTGACCAGCCTTCTGACCAGGCGAGCCACTTCGGCTCCGCCTTCGAGCTTCACTGCATGCGCGCCCGCTTCCTTAAGGAAGCGGCCGGCGTTCCTTACAGCTTCGTCCTCGGATACCTGGTATGACATGAACGGCATGTCTGCTATCACCAGGGCCCGCTTCACCCCCCTCGCCACCGCTGCCGTGTGGTGGAGCATAGCCTCCATGGTGACCGGCACCGTGGTGTCGTAGCCGAGCATGACGTTTCCGAGGGAATCGCCCACGAGGATCATCTCGATGCCCGCCCTGTCCACGATGGTCGCCATGGAATGGTCGTATGCGGTGAGAGACGTCACCTTCTCGCCCCTTAATTTCATTTCCTTGAGCGTGTTGACCGTTATCTTCTTAACCTGTTTGTCCTGAATGTAGCCCATCCCTGTAAACCTCCATAACCTTCCTGATCTCGTCCAGCCTGGACGGGTCGGTCCCTGCTTTCTCGGCGATTTCGAGGTCCTTTTCCGCCAGCTGGAGATAGACCGGCAGCATGCCCGGGCAGTACTGCTTCATCGCCGAGAGGTTGTGTTCAACGGTAAGGGCGTCACCCCTTACGAAGGGACCTGTCAACCCAAGCTCAGGCCCCAATTTGACGAAAGCTTCAACAGTCGCCGCAGAAAGCCTGGACAATCCTTCCCTCGCCAATTCCATATCCAGCCCGCATGCCCGCATTCCCTCTGCGGCGGTGGCGACCAGGGCCATCAGGAGAGGGGAGGCCATCACTGCGCTGGCATGGTAAAGCCCCTTCATGGCGCTCTCGATCCTGCTGAACCTGCCCCCCATGGCCCTCACAACATCCTCGGCCTCCGATACCGCCGCCTCGTCGCCTTCGGCGCAGAAGAGGGAGCCTGGCAGCGTCTTTATCGCCATCTCCACGTCAGGGAACGTCTGCAGGGGGTGCAGGGACGCGGCGGAGCCGCCCATAGCCCTGAGAGGATCCAGTATGGAGGAGGGCAGCGCACCGCTCATGTGGTAGAAGCACTTGCCGGTAAGGTCCGATCCTGTAAGCTCCGCTGCCATGTCGCCTGCCACCTTGCCTATGACCGAGTCGATGACGCTCAGGAAGACGAGGTCCGCCCCAGCCGCCGCTTCCGCAAGGGAGCTTGCGCCCTTGGCCCCGCAGTCTACGGCGATGCGGGCCGCCTTGCAGCTGTCCCTCGACCAGAGTATGCTGACACCGTAGCCGGCCCGGCAGAGGCTCACGGCAAGGGCAGTACCGACCCTGCCGCACCCTACTATCGCGGCCCTTTTCGCAGCTCCGATCCCGTCTTTGGGCTTCCTTACCATTCGCCCTCCTAAAAAAGAATCCGGGCGCATGCCCGGACCGATCAAATCGGCTTCTTGAGGCATGGAGTACGGTTCATATCCCAGATACCGTCTCGACGCAGCCTGTCTGCTCCTTTTGTTTCTATGTACACACAGTATATACCTGGCGGGGGAATCATTCACCCCTCAAAAGCGACACCTCGGCTTCGGCGAAAAGCGCCTTGCCTCCCACCGGGGGTCTGGGCTTCCTGACCCTCACGGTGACCTTGTCGGGCGAGAAGGCTTCCAGGACTCTCCTTGCTATGTCGAAGGCGACGGCCTCTATAAGGTTCCTCGGCTCTCCTTCCACCACGTCCCTTGCCATCGCAAAGACCTTGGAGTAATCGACGCTAGCCGAGAGGTCGTCCGTGGCACCGGCCCTTTCAAGGTCCAGGAAGACATCCACGTCGACGAAGTATGGCTGGCCTGCCCGCCTTTCCTCCGGCATGCATCCATGGTAGCCGTAGAACTCCATGGAGCTTATGCTCACCCTTCCTCTTTCAGCCATATACATTGCCATCGTCCCCTTGTCAGCGCCTGAGCGCGTCTGCCACCTTCGCTGCCTGGACCGATTCCGCCACGTCGTGGACCCTGACTATGTCCGCTCCCCACATGACCGCTGCAGTCATCGCGGCGAGGCTGCCGGGCATCCTCATGCTAGCGTCCTTCACGCCTGAGAGCCTGCCTATCGTGCTCTTCCTGGAAAGGCCGACGAGCAGGGGATAGCCCATGTTGGCGACCATGGGCAGGTCCTTAAGGAGCGCTATGTTCTGGCCGGCATCCTTGGAGAAGCCGAACCCGGG
>JAGOKM010000027.1 GCA_017994615.1 Bacillota bacterium
CTTGCAGTGCTCATCGGGGTACATCTCGTAGTCTATGTCATGGAGGAGCCCGACGGCTCCCCAATACTCGACGTCCTCGCCTGCTTTGGCGGCGAAATGCCTCATGACCGCCTCTACTGCTAAGGCCTGCTTGAGCAGCGAATCGCTTTTGTTGTACTTCTTTAGCACCGACAATGCCTCGTCTCGCATCATCCCGGAAACCTCCCGACAAATACTTGGTACATCATTTTTCCCGAAGGCCCGTCGCCTAGGTCCATACAACCGGGCCAGCCGACCCCTGATGCCTGTTTCTATGAATTTAACATATAAACGGACCGTGAGGTTGAAAAGCGGACAAAGGCCGGCATCAGTCCTGCGGCCGCACGGGCAAATGGTTTGCCCTCTGCTTCAGACTTGTTTCGGCGCCATGCGCCCTGAATGTCCCCCCCAAGTCCTTTTGGGCGCTTTCATCCAAGGGGAGGAACGGACGTGGCGGGCTTAAGAAAACTCTACAGATGCCGGCCTTGGTCATTTTGAGCATCCGGACCCGGCCCGGCGCTGGCCTGAGGGGCGGCACTACCGATGCCGGCCTCGCCTTGCGAGTAAGCGTCGGTCTGGCCGATCATGATCCTCAACGCCGTGCACCACAGGTAAGCCGGGTGCGTCGGGCCCTCGAACATCAGCTTGTAGTATCCTTCCTTCGTGCATATGAGCAGCCAGTTGGGCCTGTAGTTCCTCATGGGCAGCACCCTGGCTGAGAGCATCATGTCGACGCCTATCCTCAGCCGCTCATTACCTATGGCATCCGTCACTCTAAGGCAGTCTGGGTTCAAGGTGGCTTTGAAGGCGCTGGCCTTCTCAGGCCTTTTCAAATACCTGCTGTGGAAGCCTGCCTTCGTTACGATCCTCCCTATCCCTCCTATTGCCCTGATAAGCTCGGCTTTCTTAACATCTGCGGCCAACATGAAAGAGCCGTCCTTCAATGTCGCCTCTACCTGCTCCCTGGTCTCTGACTTCTGCCAGCTGTGCCATTGCCATATGTCTTTCATCCCCGTCATGCGCGCGGCAGCCTCGTCCAGCTCCAGCAAAGGCCCGATCCTCGAGCTGAACCCGCAGTTGAGACAGCTTATGGAGGTGTCGGTGTTCGTCATGGACCCTGCTTTCCTGCACGCCGGGCACATGAACAGCATCTTGGACAGGTCCCTCGCCTGGAAGCCCGTCGCGTAGGAAGGAGGAGGCTGCTTCGAGGCCAGCCAGCCTCGCTCCGAGTGCCGGAAGGCGGCGCGCAGCCTCTCCGCCAGCGTCCCCTCGTCGACCGACGACAGCTCCTCCTTGCTGATGCAGGGTCTGAAATGAAGCTCAACGAGCCCTTTCCTTACTTTGCCCGCCCACCTCGAATAGGTCATGTAGGCCCCCTTCTCGGTCAGCAAGACGACCGGAAGGCCGATGCATTTAACCAGCTTTACGAGGGAGTCAGGAAGCGCGCCCGTGTCGCCGTCCCAAGTAAGGTCGCCCTCCGGATAAAGCAGGATGGACCTGCCGGCCGCGGCAGCCCTCTTCATCTGCCTGATCGTCTTACCGTCATGCAGGTCAGCCTGCTTCCATATCAACCCGAACGGCCTCAACAGCCATGCCAGTACCGGGTTCCTCTGGAATATCTCGTGAATTACTATCACGGGCATCTCCTGCAGCTGAAGGAGGGCATAGGCCACGTCGTACACGCTGACGTGGTTGGATATGAGAAGATAGGGGTTGTTTTTGTTCGGCGGCGCGGGCGATACTACTTCGTATCCGGTGGCTCTGCGCAGCCAGGCTCCGATAGGGCGTCTGAACGTGGTGATGAAGTGCCTCTTAGAGCTAAGGGGGTCCGGCATCTTGCCCTCCTGTGCAGGGTCTGTGTCGCTGGCCAAATATCTATTTCTAATACGATGGGCCGCTGCCTTTCTCCTGCCGTTCCCATCCTTTTCCGTTCAGTCGAATCGCTTTCTTTCAACCTGTCCCTCCTCTTAGCGCCTTGCTTCGGTTTTTCTGCTTCCCGTGCGGGAACACCGGGCGCCTCTTGGCGATTACGAAAGTTAGGCTTCGTGAGGGCTCCCCTTTCCTGAAGGCCGGTTGCAAATATCCTCTTTATCTGTGCTGACATCATGAAACATCCTCTTTTCAAGGAGAGGCCTGTCAAAGGCGGCGATGGCTTCGGTCAGGATGCGACATGCGGCTGTGATTGTTGACATTATTCTTTATCGATATAATTTTATTGTTTATCAATATATGCCATGTTATAATCTCCGTGAAATCTTCCTTGAGGTGTTAGTTATGAAGAGGATGCCCACGCTGTTTCTCAAGCTGTCTGTAATAATAGTCGGGATAGCCTCATTGGCCATATGCACAGTAGCAATCCCCGGATTCGGGATCGCAAACAGCGACGAGCCCGAGTTCGTCCAATTCATCTTCCCCATACTCGCATGCATCCTCACAGCCTTCGTCCCGTTCTTCATCGCCCTTTACCAGGCATGGAAGCTCCTCGGCTATATCGACAGGAATGTGGCTTTCTCTGAACTTTCGGTCAGGGCCCTGAAGAACATCAAGGACTGCGCGCTGGCAGCTTGCGCAGTGCTGTCGGTTAATCTGGTCTTCTTCTACAGGTTCGCGGAAAAGGAGGATGCGCCTGGCCTCATAGTCCTTGGGATTGCCTCGGTTTTCGCCTCATTGGTTATCGCCCTGTTCGCCGCGGTGCTCCAGATGCTCTTCAAAGAGGCCATCGATATAAAGGCCGAGAACGAACTGACAGTCTGAGGTGGATGAGATGCCCATCGTAGTTAACGTGGACGTCATGCTGGCTAAAAGGAAGATGAGCTTGACTGAGCTGGCCGAGAAGGTCGGAATCACCATGGCCAACCTTTCCATACTGAAGAACGGCAAGGCCAAGGCCGTCAGGTTCTCAACCTTGGAAGCCATCTGCAGGGCGCTCGGCTGCCAGCCCGGCGACCTGCTGGAGTACAGGGACATCTAGCCGCAGGCAGTTATAAGCCTGCTGAGGTTGTCTTACAGGCCGGCCGGGAGGGGGCAGCCGCAACGCCCCTACGCGCCCCAGAGCAGCCAGATGACTACATAAGCCGCTGTGACCGCAGCCAGCGAATAGGGGACGCCTATGCGCATGTAGTCCGCGTTCCTCACCTCGTTGCCGTTCTTCCTGAGCAGGCCTATGGCTGCGATGTTCGCGGAAGCTCCGATCGGCGTAAGGTTTCCGCCCAGCGTAGCCCCCGACAGCAGGCCGAAGTACAACAGGTTGGGGTCTATGCCCATCCTTGCCGATATTCCCGTAACAACGGGCAGCATCGTGGCGACGTACGGTATGTTGTCTATGAAGGCTGACAGCAGCACCGAAGCCCAAAGTATGATGCTGTACATCAGGAACGCTGAGCTTCCGCCCAGCCTGACGAACAGCTCTGCTATCCGGTCTATCACACCTGCCTCCTTGATGCCTCCGATGACTACGAAAAGCGATGCCAGCAGAAGCAGGGTGAAATAGTCCATTGCAAGCAGCGACCTGCTTATCAGGCCCTTCTTGCCGCTGCGCGCCGTCTCGTAGACTATGCCTATCGCCATGAGCACGACGCAGATGAGCCCGTTGGTGATCGCCGGCTTTTCCGGTACGAACGATGCGCCTATCAGAAGGGCTACCGTGCCCAGCAGCAGGACGCCAGGGAAATAGTCTTCAACCTCGGTGATGCCCTCAATTTCTGCAGGCTCTTTGTCCTTCCTGAGCATGAAAAGAAGGGTAAGGGTCGCCGCCAACAGCCCGAGCTGCACCACCCAGAACATACCCGGGCGGCCCTGCATCCAGAAGAAGTCCAGGAAGTCCATGCCCGCATAGCCGCCCAGCAGGATGGAAGTGGTGTCCCCCACCAAAGTCGCGGCGCCCTCCAGGTTGGATGCCACTGCGATGGCTATTACCCCGGGCACCGGGGAAACCTTCAGTTTCGCCGCGATAGTGATGGCAACCGGCGCCACCATTAGCACGGTCGCCACGTTGTCGACGAAGGCCGATATGATGCCAGCGAATACGGACAGGGCGACTACCGTCCACTTTATGCTCTTGGTGCGCCTTATGATGAGGTCAGCCAGCCGCGACGGCATCCTTGATTCTATGAAGAGGTCCACGATGCCCATCGTCCCTCCTATCATGAGGATCACGTTCCAGTCGACATAGCCTGGCACCTTTCCTATGGGCATTATGCCTGTCACTACGAATATCAGGGCGCAGAGTGCCGCTATGTAGGCGCGGTAATCCGGAAGTGCGATCATCAGCGCGTAGGTGATGACGAATAATGCGATTGCCGTGGCCATTCAAATACCTCCAGTAATCTGCCCTTGCAAGGCGGTTTCGGGCCGCGCAGAGGCCCTCGCCGGCCCAGCGGGGCCCCCAGACGCAAGACGCCTCCTGTCGCCTGCAGGGGCCCGCCGCAACTTCCGGCAGCTGCTAGTTTTCGGCTTTCATGAGCTTGATCTCAGTAATCGACCTCTCCCCGTATACCTTGTGCCTCTTGGTCTGCAGCAAGTAGATGAGCGCAACCATGGCCAGCCCCATCCCGTTGACCAGGAAGTCTCCCTCTATGCTGTAGAAAAATTCCTTGTAATCGCCCACGAGCCTGCCCACAGGGCCGATCCATCTGAATATCTCCAGCACCCCGTGGAAGAACGGGGCGCCCCCGATGAGGAGTATGCCTGCCACGCCCGCCAAGAGCCTCTCCCACATGGGTGATATGGTCCTGTACCAGCCCTGCACGGCTACGGCTATGAAGAACATGCCGAGCACTGCCGTGACCAGGTTGAACAGCGTCGTGAAGCTGAAGAACCCTGCGTTGACCATCAACAGGTTCGTATTGTAGACGAAGCAGTAAGGGACGAGCCACGCTGCGATCGAAAGCCTCGTGGCCTCGACTCCCGTTTTCATAGGGTTCGCCTTAGCAATGCCGGCTCCTGTGAAGGCGGCCAGCGCGACGGGCGGCGTAACGTCGGCGATGATGCCGAAATAGAACACGAAAAGGTGCGCCGCAAGGGCCTGGCCCTGGCCGATAAGGGTGATTATGGCCGGCGCCGCTATGGTCGAGGTTATTACGTAGTTTGCCGTCGTCGGCACTCCCATGCCCAGTATGACCGAAGTGATCATGGTGAAGAACATGGTAAGAAGGAGCTCTCCGTTGGCGAGCTCCACCAGGTTAGAGGCGATCTTGAGCCCAAGGCCGGTCATAGTTACAACGCCTACTATCATCCCTGCCGTGGCGCAGGCGACGCCCACCCCGAGAGCCGCCTTGGACCCGTCCCTTACTGCTTCAAGCAGCCTGGTGAAATGTATCTTGGGCTCGCCTTCGAAGGCCTTGACTATGAAGAAGACGATCACTCCCGAAATTGCCGCCTTAGTCAGGTCCCCCATTTCCACGAAGACTACGGTGAACTCGATGATGGGCAGTATAAGGGCTGCGAACCTCTTCATCGCCGAAGCGAGCCCTAAGGCCGCGCTTGACCTTGAGGCCGCATACCACATGCCGAGGTAACCGAGCAAAGGGATGAACATCATGGCCAGCAGCTGCAGTAAAGGCGCTTTTACAAGGTTGGCCGCTATGTATACGCCTGAAGCGGTGGCTATTATGACCCCGGTCAGCAGGCGGAACGAAACGCTTTCGAATACAGTCGCCTCTTTCCAGTCCATCCCGTAGTCCCTTGCAGTGGACCCGGCCAATACTGACAGGATTACGCCCAGCAGGGCAGCCTTCATCGCGGATATGCCCATCGAAAGGAAGGAGATTATCCCGATTATAGGCACCAACAGCTGGCCCTGTTTGAGAAGTATCGTCCCCAGCCTGGGCAGCTCGTCTTTGGGCAGCCCTTTAAGGCCGTGCTTCCTCGCTTCGAAGTGGACGCCCAGGAAAACCCCGGTGAAGTAGAGCAGGGCCGGTATGACCGCCGCCTTTGCAATCGTCGCATAAGGCACTCCCAGGAATTCGCACATGAGGAACGCGGCAGCGCCCATGACGGGAGGCATGATCTGCCCTCCTGTGGAGGCGCTCGCCTCGACAGCGCCTGCGAACTCAGGCCTGTAGCCCAGGTTCTTCATCATCGGGATGGTGAAGCTCCCCGAACCTGCGGTGTTCGCCACCGAGCTGCCCGAGATGGTCCCTTCAAGCGCGGACGATATAACGGCGACCTTTGCAGGGCCACCCGATGCGCCGCCAGCGACCGCGTTGCCGAGGTCGATGAAGAACTTGCCTATCCCCGTCTTCTCCAGGAAGGACCCGAACATTATGAAGAGGAATATGAATGTGGAAGAGACGCCCAAAGGTACGCCCAGGATGCCTTCGCCGGTGAAGAGCATATAGGACATGAGCCTTTCGAACCGCACCCCCCTGTGCCTTAAAAACGAGGGCATGTACTGGCCGAAGTAGGCGTACAGGAGGAAGGCCAGCACGACCAGCAGGATCGGAAGCCCCACCACCCGTCTGGCCGCCTCGAGGACGAGCAGGACCGCGATTGACGCCACCACCACGTCCATTGTCGTGTACATCCCCGCCCTCAGGGCGAGCCCGTTGTATTGCCAGATGTAATAGGCGGCTATGAGGGCCCCTGTTATGGCCAGCACGGCATCGTACCATGCGAACCTGTCCCTGCCCTTAGCTGTCGCCGGGTACAGGAGGAAGACTGCGGAAAGCACGAAACCCAGATGTGTGACCCTCTGCAGCTGTGTAGGCCACTCGCCGGCGAAAGCCGTGTAAAGCTGCCATGACCCCCAGACGAAGAGCAATACTGCGATTACCTTGGTCAAAAGCTTCCCCGTCCTGCGGGTAGCCGATTCTTTGTCATATTTGGCGACAATGTCCTCGACGGATATGTCGCTTTCGAGCTTCATCTTTTCGTCCAGCTTGGATAAGTTATCCTTTGACAAACCAATCCCTCCGATCGAATTCCTGACATGGGCCTCGTTCGTTCCGCAGCGTGCAGGAAGAAGACGACTGCCTAAGGTAAAATAGGGCGGTTGGCTGATGCCGAACGTCCGCACATGGATTACCTGTGCATCCCTCTTCGGTGCATGTCGTTTGCTTTATGGGTTCTGCTGCGGGTATGTCAGAAGTAGGCCGGAGGCGGCCTGTTGTCCAAAGGCAGCTGGTCGATCCTCGTAAGGCAGGGCGAATCCAGGACCGAAAGTCTCTGCCAGCTTGTTCTTCCCCTTATGATTACAGTGAAGGCGTTCCTTGACGGGATGACTTGCGGGGCCTTCCTCCTCGAATCGGGTTCGCCGGTCTGCCCGCCGCCTATCCTTTTTATGGACCTTATGTGCGATTCTTCGTAGTATGCGAGGTACCGGGCATCGACGGCGTTCCTGCTCGGCCGTACTTGCGAGGCATTGCTGGCGCCCTCCTGGGCGGCAGGGGTGAGGTCAGGCCTCCCCAACTCCGCATAGTCGGAGGCATAGGCTGCGCCTTGAGGGATGAACCCTAACATGCCGAGGACCGCGAAGGTCCCGACTATGGCGATTATCAGGTTTGAAGGCTTTCTCATCTTCTCCCCGTCAATCAAAAGGAATACCGTGCGGGTATTAGTTTATCAGAGTCTGCGCCTTATTTATAGCGTGCCTCGTGGGATGGGGTTTCCTTAGGATCGGACGCCTGGCTTTTCTCGGGCAACCCTTTATTATTGATGTCGTCTTAGGTGTGCAACCTGAAGCGGCGCTAAAGACCGCAGAATTCATATCCCATCCGGCAGTCCGCCTTCCGGCCGCTCTTCTCAATCGCAGAGCGACGGGCAGACACGCAGGAAGTCCCGGTTGCCGGCCCGATCCAATTTAGCGAGCGCAAGACAATCCTATCTGCCGGCGCATCATCTGACGAAACCTTCGGACCGGTACGTGAGCAGCAGCGAGCATTTTCCATTTATTTACGGTATACTCGAGTGTGAATATGCAGAGATTAACCAGACCGCCCAATCCTCATGTTTGCGCTGCAAGGCAAATCGGTAGAACAGGATAAGCCGGATCTGCCTCTGATTTAAGGAGGGATGTCAATGCAGGACGACAAGCGTTTCGGATCCCTGATAAGGTTCAATGCCTTCATGGGTTTCCTTCACCTCATCCAGGGCCTCGGGATGCTGGTCCTGTCGGTATCGGTGGAGAAGTTCTCCTCTTTCAAGGTCCCCGTCCTATCCAATTACCTTACTTTCGACAGGACGCTCATGAGGCTGGTGACGGTGCCCGGGAAGGTGGCCGACCTGCCGTTTACCCTGCTCGTATCCTGCTTCCTTTTCCTGTCCGCCGTAGCCCACTTCATAATCGTCACCGTTGGGAGGAAGAAATACGTAGAGGACTTGGGGAAGGGCATAAACAGGTTCAGATGGTATGAGTACGCCGTGAGCTCATCGCTGATGATAGTGCTCATTGCAGTGCTGTTCGGCATTTATGACATAGGGGCCCTGATACCGATATTCCTGCTCAATGCTTCCATGAACCTGTTCGGCCTTCTGATGGAGGAGCTGAACCAGTTCAAGAAGAGGACCGACTGGAGCCCCTTCGTATTCGGGACCGTGGCGGGGCTGGGCCCGTGGGTAGTGGTCCTTCTGTACGCCTTCGGAAACGCCGACCCGGCGAAGGTGCCCTGGTTCGCCTATGCTATCGTCGGTTCATATTTCCTATTCTTCAACCTGTTCCCGATTAACATGGTTCTGCAGTACCTGAAGAAGGGCAGATGGGCCGACTACCTCTACGGCGAGAGGATATACATAGTCCTCAGCCTGGTTGCCAAGACCGTATTGGCCTGGCTGGTCTTCGCAGGCGTGATGCAGCCGAAGTAAGCCGAGGGACGGCCGGCCTTCAATTAAGTAAGGAAGTCCGTAAGGAAATGCCCCCGATGTTGGATGTAGACTCATCCAATTACCGAGGGCATTTTCCAGTCGCTGTTTGATTATGATTACTGCCTAGGCTTCATCAAGCTCGGAGGATTCATCGCGTCGCCTCTCCTTCCGCCTCCCATGCTCCCGAGGTCCGACAGGTCGAGGTCCCCGGCGGGGACCAGCTTTTCAGCGTTTGCCTTCTGTCCTTCGGTCGTCGAAGGGACGGCGCCGTCAAGCTGGCCCTGGACGCTTTGGGCGCGTAGGTCGCCCAGCTTGGCGAGGGCTGATACTGCTTTCCTGTACTCATCGTAAGTGCAGAACGCCGTCGGGTCGTCCTTAACATAGCCACCGATAAGGGAATCCAGCTGCCGTATCTTCTCCTCGAACTTGCCCTGTGCGAAGTACCCATCAATGAGCTCCTGCAGATAGGAATGGTAACGCTCCAAGTATCCTTGATCCGCGAAAAGCTTGTCGATTAGGGGCCTGTTAGCCATCTCGACGCCGCTTACCGGGGTGTCGATCGGGAAATTCACGACATCTGATGCACTGCCGCTCTGGAACCCTCCCCAGGCAAGGTTATAGTCCCACGGCAGTATGGTCAACTTCCCTTCCCGCTCGTATATGAAGTAGTTCTGCGCCATGCCAGAGCTGTAGCTGTCGAGGTTTACGACTATCGTATGCGCAGCCAGGTACCGCAGGACTGCGTCCACGTCGAAGTAGGTTTCGAGTTGCCTGCCCTCGGATAAGGCCTTTATCGCCGTTACGACCCTCTGGAAGTCGCTTTCCGTGCCCTTTCCGACCACATTGTCGAAAATTGCGCCGTAGCTTGCCGTTTCGTCATCTATGTATTCGAGGCTGCCCCCGGCGCTGCCCAGAGCGCCTATGCCCCCCTTATTCCCGGCAGTGCCTATGGCTCCATCCCTTGAAGGCATTGGGAAGGCGTTCGCTGCCATTCCCGAAACCCGGTCGAATCCTGGCGGTGCGCCGCCTGCTGCTTCTGCCGGAGGAAGCGTGCCTGAGCCTGTCAGTTGGCCCTGCGGTTTAGGGAACTGTGGTTGGAAAGCGCCGTCAGGCTGCCACGGAAAGGCCCCCTGCAAGTCAGGGATGTCCTGCATGCCGCCTAGTCCGATCTGACCCGGGGCTGAGCCGGCATCTCTGTCTAAGTCCATAGTCTTGACGTTGTAGAGCATGCCTGAAGCATCCCCGAAGACGCGCTTCTCGTAGCTTTTGCCATATCGCTCCACTGCCAGGTAGAGCCCCCAGTACTTCCCGTTTACCTTGATGGCAGCGAAGCCGAAATATGGGGCCTCTACGCCGATTCCGCGCATGAGGTCATAGGAGATGTACTCCTTCATGTAGGTGCTGTCGCCGTACATGTTGTTCAGCACGAAGCTGTCCAGCCCGAAGCATGTCTGGCCTTTTACGTATTCGTCGAACTGCAGCCTGAAGCTGAAACGGTCGCTTTCCGAATTGGCAACCTGAGTCAGGGTTGAGTTGCCCTTCGGCCTGACTCCGACATTTTCGAACAATGCGCCGTTTACAACGACATCCGCCTTTATGTATTCCTCCTCGGTTGCGTTGTCCAGCATCCATCTCCAGTCAGATTCTTCCGCGATGATTTCGACCGATATAACCCGCTCTCCGAAAATCCTGGTCGCGTACTCCGGTGCTGCACCCGATTGAGCTTTCTTTTCCAGTGCGCTGCCTGATGCCGGGAGTGAAAGGCCCATCATCAACGATAGAGCCAGAGCGAAGTATGCTGTCTTTCTTGTGTTCCTTCCGAATTCCATGTCTCACCCCTGCCTCGATGTTTCAAAGTTCTAATCAGCTGAAAGTTTAGTGTGCGTCCATCTCCCGCCTTCCTTTTCGTTCTTGTCATCCTCGGAAAATGACCGGGAACCTGGCGCCATTCCACATGGACGACCGTACCACCGGACTTGCCTTCATGCTACTTCGCCAAGGTTACAGACGCTTGAACTTATCATTGCAGGAGTGTCAACAATTGATTATTTATGGCATGGACACTTGTGGTTTCTAATGATTGTCAGTGCTCATGCATGGCGGTTATATACGAAGCGCAACCAATGCAAAGCGCCCCTCATGCTCGCTTGATGAGCCATGAAGGGCGCTGTCGGATGTCTTATGCGGCTATCGGTTCATTGTCACAGAAGAGGGTACCGAGTCGGGCGATCCGTCATAAGGCATTGGCGATGCCTCGCCATTGTATTCTACCATTATGCTTTCAAACGTTGCGCCGATGCCGCTTCCGGAGCCATATCTCCACGAGGTCAGGTTCGGTCCGAACCACTCGGAGTCATAGTTGGCCAATGTGAATCTGGCGAACACCTTGCCGTTCATCGCCGCCACCATCTCGTCCCCGGTCTTGGTCATGACGTAATAATTGAAACCATTGCGCACGAGCCCGGGCACATTATCGTCAACTGAATAGTGCTCGGTACCCCAGAAATCCGTCAGGTTATGATCTGCGATGCGATACCATTCTGAGTCGGAACCGAGGTCATAAAGGTCAACATGGACGTCGTTAGCTTCATGGCCACACCACCACGTGCTGTCGCTCAAGCCAAGGCCGACCCAGCATGCAGTTCCATCGCCGACGTCCAGCCAGAATTTAATCGTGATCCTCATATCTCCTGAGAACCTTAAAGGGCATGCAAGATTTGCGTAGGAAATGTTAACCCCGTTCTGATTGAATGTATAATCCGTATCTTCGGGTATCCATTCCCCCAGGTTGTTAACCAGGTCCTGTTCTGCTTTGAAGCTGAACACATAGATGTTCTTGTACTTTACGCAACCGGCGCCGAACAATGAGATGGATAGGATGAGTGCGACCAATAAGACGTACTTTGACTTCATCAGCTCACCTCCAATGTAGTGTGGCAAGTATTTCCACAAATTTGCTGCTAATCCTGCCTATGTCCAGAAATATATTTTATTTTGTGAATATATCCTATAATTTACATTTTTATTGCAAACGTGGTAATGGTTTAACAGATGGCAGTGCGTCATTTTTGCAGCCATTCATCCGTTTGCCGACATCCTTGCACCTGAAAGGCCTTTTTGGACAAAGGCAAGGGGAGCGGACGCGGGCCGCTCCCCTTTCCTATTGTCTGACATATGTGCGTGCCGCTCGAAACAGCTTTTCTTACCCCAAGGCCCTGACCGGAGGGGCTCTGTCGTACGTAAGCTTAATATGGACCGCACCACTTTATAGGATTCCGAACTGGCAGGGTTTATAAATGTTTGAAGAATCCTCCTTGAGTTCCCTTTGCATGCGCTGATCCATTGGAACCTTTCTACGACGGACCCTCAAAGGCCGGTCATAGCTTATCATGCCCTAACGGGATGAACCCGGGCATCGAATATGAACGCGGCCGATGCCGACGACCATCACATACGCCGTTGGACCGCCATTGAAAAACGGAAGAGCTGCCGCTCCCATATCTGCTCCCGGACAGCCAACGCCCATTATCCTGTACAGGTTCCCCTATGCACTCCATAAAACTGCTGTTTCAAGATTATCGGGAATCAGTCGGCTTTCAGCTCTATGGTCTCTCCATAGCCGATGATCAGGAGGTTGTCGGGTTTGAACGCCTTTACGTCCGCGTTGAAGTAGTGCATTGGGATATTGTGCCTGGCGCCGATGAGCTTGGCGCATTCCATGGCCTCTTCGGCGTTCATGTTGTACTGGCCGTCAATCGGAAAGAAAGCGTAATCTATGCCGCGCGATTTCAAGCCCGCCATCTGGGGCAGCATCGACGTGTCGGCGGCATGGTACACGACAAGCCCGTCGAAGCTGATCAGGAAGCCGTTCGTGCTGCTTATAGGATGGTTCTTGTTGGATGCTGGTACCGGCTCGATCTTCACACCGAAGAACTCATAAGAGTTATAGCTGCCGTCTTTGTTGATAGTGTCTTTCACTCTAAGGATTTTGCAGCCCGCTTTCTGCCTGCACATTTCGATCTTGTTATGGTCGGAATGTTCGTGGCTGACGAGGATTATATCGGCCTCTTCGCTATAGTCCCCCTTATAGTAGGGGTCGACGTAGATGACGATGCCCTCCTGGGTCCTTATCTTCATGGACGCGTGTCCTATCAGGGTAAGGGTGGCTTTGCCAGCCGCATGGGATGCAGGGCCAGCAGCCAGGAAAATGGCCAGCATAACCGATGTCAGCAGATAGCGAACCTCCTGTTTCATCCTGTCTCCTCCTATCTCATCCTTGATGACTGTTACTTCTTTACCGCCGGCCAGTTTCCTTCACATTGTCCGATGCTGTTCGGAAGGCACAGTCTTCATTGACGGGCCTAAACCGGATGGAAGCAGCCATGGACGTTCGGCCTTGAAGCATCGATTTGACCATGCAATTGTATGCCCCCAATAATTGACTCTTTTTGCTGTATCGAACGATCCCGCCATCTTATGATCCTCTGTCTTGGATGATGCGAGAAGCGCAAATTATCGAGAGCCTTTCCATATCTCGGGCATTCCCTATAAGTTGAGAAAGGCTCAGCCCACCCCGCCTCTGAAGCACAATTATAGAGAGGTAAGGGGCAGGAACAAATCCTAGTGCAGGCGAATCACGTCTGCAGAATGATGGCAGGACACGGGTGACATAAATGCAGGACGCAGTAGTGAAGACCATAAGGGCTGATATGACCAACTGCTACCTTATAGCATGGGGACAGAGGTCAATCATCGTGGACACAGGAACTTACAGGTTCTGGAGACGCAGGTTCCTCGAGGCTGCCTCCATGGCCACAGATGCGGATTTGGGGATATCCGCCATATTCATCACTCACGGACACTTCGACCATATAGGGTCGGCATATGGGCTGTCCAAGGCGTCGGGCGCACCGATTTTCATCCACGAGGCCGACTACAGGCTGCTTAAAGAAGAGGGCAGGGTTCCGGCAGTGCCGCAATGCCCATGGGCACGATTTGTGATGAAGTTGTCGCCCTTCATGATGGCGCCAAGGATTCCGGAGGATTTCGTTGCGGAAGGGGTTTTCGGCGATGACGGCGCCGACCTTCACG
>JAGOKM010000028.1 GCA_017994615.1 Bacillota bacterium
GCACAAGGGGATAGTCAAGGGTTTCATGGTCTCCCCTGTCAAAAGATGGCAGCTGGTGCTCGGCTACGTCCTTTCCACATGGGTGGTGGGCGCCGCGGCCGGCCTTGTGATGTTCGCCATATCCCAGGCCTATATTGTGCTAAGGGGCGGGGACATGATCACCCTCGCCAACGCGGCAAGGGCGGTCGGCCTCATTCTGCTCAACGTGCTTGCGTTCTCTTCGTTCAATTTCCTCATAGTTTCGTTCATCAAGACCAATGCGGCCTTTTCGACCTTCAGCACCCTGGTAGGCACACTGATCGGGTTCGTGACCGGAGTATACGTGCCAATCGGGGTGCTGCCTGGGTTCCTGCAGAAGCTGATCCTGATGGTGCCCGCCACCCATGGGGCATCGGCGATGCGCCAGCTCTACATGGACGCATCGATCGCCCAGGTCGGCAGGGAGATGCCTCCCGAGGTCCTTGCGGAGTTCCTGAGGATATACGGGGTGAACCTTCGTCTGGACAGGAGCATCCTCCCCATGGCTACGATGATCTTCTACATCGCAGTGACCGGGGCTGTGTTCTTCGCATTGTCCGTAGTGAGGCTGCTGTTCAAGAAGTCCAGATAGAAGGGCTGAACAGACGGATAACAGCCCGCACCGAATTAGGGTGCGGGCTGTTTCTGTGGTTTGGAAGACATCGGTAACGTTATTCCAGAATTCCTCGACGATGGATCAGGTCATCTATCTGAACGGGTCCTGCCGGCTTACGGGATCGGCTGTTCCTGACCATCAATATCGTCCTCAGCCTAATCATGTACCACTTCCCTTCCTTAGGTAATGGTTCCGTAAGCTTCCGGCAGTCCTCCGGGTGCTCAATGTCTCCCGTTCACTTTCTATTACGAAATATCGCTCGGCGAGGTTCCATAATTCCCGAATGTCCGCACAAAGCTGGCAAACGGGGCCCGTTAAGGCCCCGCTTAAATATCCACCTGTATTTCCCTATTTGCAGATGGTGCCGTCGTCGTTGTGCTGCCAGTGATAGAAGTCATCATACGGAAGCAGCGAAGGGTCGATGTCGATATCCAGGTCGGCCGGCGGCTGGCCCCCCTGGTTGGGCTGCACCTGGTCCAAGCCCAGCCAGTTGATTGCTATCCAGCGGGCGATTCGCCACGACAGCCTCTTTGCTATGGCCTCTTTCCTCAATGCGGCCTCTTCTTGGGTGATGGTCCCCATTTCCGCCCTGTAGTCTATCTCGTCCCGCCTGTGCTCGACAATCGCCTTGACGAATTCCTTCAGCACGCCCAGCTTCCGGGCCGCCCTTAACAGCCCCATCTCCGAAATCAGCCTTCGGACCCTGGCCTCCTTGGCGCCCGAGACTTCGACCAGAAGCTCCCAGGGCGCTTTCCGGACGAACGCCTCACCATCCTCCGCCTGGGCTGGTGAAGCGTGCGCTGCCAGCGCGATGCCTGTCGCCAAAATGGCAAAGATGACCGTCAGGGACACCATTTTCACTCGCATGTAAGCCTCCTGCCGGCTATCAAGACCACCGGTATTGATGCCGGATACCTTATATTACGAACAGGTGCAGAAAACGTCTCAGGATGGGCGTTACAAACATAAAATCCCTTGGATTGTCACGCCCCCGCACCGGGTTCACCTGTTCTCCTTGACAGTAACAATCAGCCCGTTGGGAAGGCACGCAGCCAGGTCCATCTCGTCGTTCACCCATCCGTGGGCCACGCACAGCTTGTCCGGGCATGGGGAGGAGATGAACCTCACTCCCAGTTCGCTGTCATACTCCAGAATGGATTTGCCCAGCCTGCCATCTACTCCGAACTGCCCCTCCTTCTGGCCCTCCTGATGGGGCCAGGGTATGGTCAGAACGCTCCTTCCCCTCTTGGAGCTGTCGTCGAACCTCTCGATGTCTATGGCGAGCAGGCTGTCCTCTGTGACCCGAGCCAGTGCCATGCGTTCGGACAGTCTGACTGCGCCGAAACCGAGCGCGATAAGGAGCAACATCACAGTAGCCGTCCTGACCAGCGACCTCTTTCCGACCGCGATGCTGACATCCTCAAGCCTTTGCCTGAAGCCGGGGATGCTCTTCATGGAAGATAATGCGTTGATCCCTCCCAAGCCTGTCAAGTATCCCGCGGGAAGGGCTACGGCCAGCAGGTAAGGGAGCATCACGAAGACCTTCGAGGTGTCCGATATGAGGGAAAAAGCCCAGAGCTGCGAGAGGTTGTGGAATATGGCGCCAATCATCGAACAGGTGGCGAAGAACCTGCCCTTGCCCGCTGTCAGCGCCCTGAAGGCTGACATTGCGATGCCGCTTCCCAATGCCCCCGCCATCGCCATTATGAACGAGGTCGAACCGAAGGTGCCCGTAACAAGGCCTCCGAGCAGCACCCTAGACGCCGCCAGCGCAACCGCCTCCGCCGGGCCCAGAGCGTAAAGGGATATCAGCGTCACGATGTTGGCAAGGCCCAGCTTCGCCCCAGGCAGCGCTATCGGGACCGGGATGGCCGCTTCTATCGTGTGCAGGCCGACCCCTACCGCCAAGAGGAGGGACAGCAGGACCATCTTCCTTGTGCCACTTACTTCGGTCTTACTTTTCGACAAGCTTCCTCCTCCCGGCTAACGCCGGCAGCCCAATTAGGGCTGCAGCGATGAGCAGTCCCGCCGCGGCGTATGCCTTCTGGTACTTCCTCTGGTAATATACCATGCTGGTGCCAGGCTGAGGCAGGGGTATCGGGTCCACCGGGATGCCGCTTTTAATGGCCAATCCTTTGATGTCCAGGAAGTGGATCACGGGGATCCCCCGGTTCAGGTATTCGAAGATGAGCCCCATGTCCGGCGAATCGACTTTCCTGGGCGCTTTCCTTACGAGGCCGTTTGGAACCTCGAGCGAAGCCGACGTGGAGCCGAAGTTGGGCTCGGCGCCTCCGATGTTTATGAATGCCTTGATTTCGCCTTCAGCTTCGAAGCGCTCCATCCTCTTCCTTATGCTGTCCGCCGTGTCCGACGGGAAGATTACGGCATGGCCTGACTCTTCGGCTATGCGCTGCAGTATTGGTTTGGCGTCCGCGATTATCCCGCCGTCGCCCGCATCCCCCGCACCCCCGAGCGATACCGCCGCTGGGACATAGTCGAATACCCCCGCTTCCCTGAGCCCGTCGATAATCTCGACAGATGTGACCCCAGGGATGTTGGCGCCATACTCGGATGCGCCGATCGACGGGATAACTACAGGTTCCACACCTGTTACATAACAGGCTGACAGGACAGAGAGTATGATGCCGGGGAACGACCCGCTGGCGCCAACCGCAACCCTGTCTCCCGGGACAAGCCCGAGTTCGTCGAAGTACCTTACGGTCAACGCAGCGAAATCCGGGTTTGTGGAAGTCCTCTTCGACTGCAGGTTGCCGACCGTAGTCGTGATTTCGGTAAGCTCCTGCCCTATAAGCCCGGTAAGGTTGGGATCGTCCGCAGGGTCGATCGGCACGGCGGTCCTTATCCTCATCTCCTTGACCGCAAGGGATGCTTCAGCCATCTTGTAGGACGCGGCGAGCATGTCGTCAAACCTGTCGTGCCTGGCCATGAAGCTTGAGGAGAATGTTAACCAGAGCGAGGCCATGACCGCCGCCGCGGCCAATGCCAGCCATATCAGGTTGAGTCTCTTCGTCGGCATCGCTTCAAGTCCCTATCAGTAGATGATGAACAGGATCAGCCTGACCAGCCCCGCCACCAGCAGGGTCATGAGCGCAGTCTTCAGGAAGCCCTGCTTGCTTGCGTCGTTTGCGATTAGCCCCGGGATGACGTAGCCCACCGCCCTGAGGTCCTGACCCAGTTCGGGTAGCCACGATACCGCCCTTGCGAACAGCCAGCCTATAGAGATGCCCACAAGGACCATGGCCATGAACCGCCTCCTGCCGAAGATCACTACGTAATTGGATATCAGGCGCACCGCCAGGAGCGTAGCCCCAGCTATGGCCATCGTAACGGCTATCCTCACGGGCTGGTCCATATAGAGGGCGAGGTATCCCGCACCTACGAGCCCGCCTGAAAGAAGCCCCGTTAACTCCCCAAGTAGGAAGCTCAGCATCACGCCTAACGTCACTGATGTGCCTATCATGCCAGTCGCCCCCCGCCGGTGCGGCATAATTCCGCGATATAGTCTGTGAGAAGGCTGCCTATTCCCTTGGTGTTTCCCGCCAGGAACAGGAGCGCCGAGGCCCCTTCGGGGATATTGGAGGCTATCTCCCTCAAGACGTCCTCCGGCGACTGTGATCCTATCGTCCTTACATTTGGAGCGCCCTTCGGAGTAAGCCGGGACGCCAGCTTCTGCAGCTTGCCGATATAGAATACGCCTTCTACGGGAAGGCCCGCCGCCAGCGCCGACATCTCCCCTACCCTCTGTGGCCTGTCCTCCCTGTTGTTTACCACGATGTACCGAGCATCATATGATCCTGTCCCCGGCTTTGCGAACGTATCCCACATGTTCTTCGTAGATTCTACGTCGTTTGCTGCGAAGGCGTTCACTATGCGAAGCCTCCTTCCCATATAAACGAATTCGCAGACCGGCCTTACGCCCGGGTCGGGGGCAGCCTTCCACATTCCTGCAAGCGCCGTCTTGCGGTCCACCCCGGCCAGCTCGCAGGCCTTGAGGGCCTCTGCCACATTCTCCCTGAACGATGTGTAGGCGAACATCGAAAGCTCTTCAGGGCTTACGGTTCCCTCGTCGACGGCGTGGAACCTTGAGCCCGCTTCTAGGCACTTCTCCTTAAGCATGTCGTCGAACGGGCCCTGCCCGGTGACGAGGTCCCCGCCCTTCGGAATCGTTATCGCAAGCGTCCTAGCAACGTCCTCAAGTCCGGGGCCCATTACATCCAGATGGTCCGGCCTGACGTTGGTTATCACCCCGATGGTGGATCTGACCAGCATGTGCTCATAGACCCTCTGGTTCTCCGCCTCAAGCGCCATGCATTCCACCACCAGCGCCTCCGCATGTAGGGCCTTCGCCCTCCTCGCCACCCATATGTGTTCCGATATCCTGGCCCTTCCGCGCCTTTTTATAGGCTCCTCCGAGCCGTCAGGCAGGATGAGCCTCGGGAAGGTGCCGGTGGTCTTGGCGACCGTCCTTATGCCGCCTTCCCTCAGCCCGGCTGCGATGAGCCTGGTAACCGTAGACTTGCCCCTTGTGCCGTTTACGTTCACACGCACCCTGAAGGAGGAGATCCTCCGCCTGTGGATGGCATGCTCTACCATGCCTGCCCCCAGGAGCAGGGCCGTTGCCAACAGCACTACGTAACCTCCCACTGCGCACCTCCAGATTATAATCATACACTAAAGAGTCGCCGCACCGCTCGCCCGCGGGCCTGGGTGCCGTTTATGCAGCCCCTGACAAAAGTGCACCATAGAAGATGTTTTTTATTAGAACAAGTATAAACCGACACATAGACAACAGTCTATGCGTCAAAGGGCTCTGAAAGAGGCCTGAAGTGCGGTTTTCTTAGCATTGCACCGCGGCGGCCAGATTGGATACATTTTTCACTTGATGTGCTACGAAAGGGTTCCAAGACTTATAATTCTACTTGTAAGAACCGCAGATCGAACCCGTCAGACGCACCCTACGTCATAACCTGTGCAATCTATCGAAAGGAGAATATATATATGAAAAGGATCTCGACCTTGCTAATCCTGTTCGGCCTGATGCTGCTGCTGGGGGGCGACATCGCCACAGCGGCCGTGACGGGCGCGACGCCGCCGAAGTTCGAGTTGCCCATGCTCTTGAGCAACGCGGGGCAGGGGCCCGACGGCAAGTCGACCCGCGCAGTCATAAACTTCAGCCCCGTATCCAAGGCAGTGTTGGTATACGAGACCAATTACTGGTATAACGCGGAACCTCAGCCTGCCGACATAGCCAAGTACAAGACCATCGTCTTCGCGATCAGCTCCAGCGCAAAGGGCCTCGGAGCGTCGGGGATCACGATCGACGAGGAAATCGCACGCTTGAACAAGGTAGTCGCAGAGGCCAAGAAGCTGAAGATAAAGATAGTCGCGCTGATCTTGTCGGGCAAGGACAACAGGGGCCTTCCGGGCAGCGCAAACGAGCAGAGCATAGACGCGATAGCGCCTTTCGCCGACTATCTGCTCATCAGGAAGGACGGCGACTCCGACGGCAAGTTCAAGAAGCTCGCTGAGAAGAACAAGGTTCCCCTCACTTACTTCGACGTCCAGATGACGGACCTTCCGGGAGTCTTCGCAGCAATGTTTTCCAAGTAAGCAATTGCGCCCCTCAAAGGGGCGCAATTTTTGGGGGTATTTCGCATGGCTCTTCAAACTACATATACCCTTGTCGCAATGGTCGCCGTCTTTATAATCAGCAGCTGGAAGCTGAAATCGCCTGAGATATCGATGGTGATCACGGCCATAGTCGGCGCACTAGTCGCAGGCTTCGGCTTCCCCGTCCGCCTTATCGTAGAAGGGACCCTCACATATCTTGACCTGGCGCTGCTTTTCATCACAGCATCCCTTTTCATGAACTTCTACTCGGAGATAGGGGCGACCAACGCCCTGATCAGGATCCTGGTCGAACGCTTCTACAACAGGAAATGGGTGATGCTGTTCCTCCTGGCGTTCGTGATGCTGATCCCGGGCGCGCTAACGGGGGCAGGAAGCGTATCTATCCTGGTAGTAGGAGGCCTGGTCGCGACGGTCCTGGAGTACATGGGCTTCCCTCCCGAGAGAAGGGCGGCATTCGTGTTCATTACGGCCATACTGTCGGCCGCAGCACCCCCGATCAACCTCTGGGCGATGCTGATGGCAGCGGGCGCCAATATGCCTTATGTAGGGTTCAACAAGATCCTTCTGGTGCCGGTCCTGCTGACGACGGTATTTGCGGTGTTCTTCTTCGGAAGGGGCACGAAGGCGAGGCCCAAGGAAGAAGTACTGGCAAGCCTTCCTCCTACCGCCAAGGGGATGAACTTCATAAGGCTGGTGCTGCCGTTCGCCCTGGTGCTGTTCCTGATCCTCATGGCTCAGTACGGCGCCCACCTGATACCTGTCATCGGGCTTCCCCTGACTTTCATGCTCTGCGCGCTGCTGGTCATGATGATCGACCCGGAGCGCAGGAGCCTTAAGCGCTGGTGGGAAGTTACGAACAAAACCATAGAGACCGTCTTCCCGCTGGTCGCCACCCTGGTCAGCGTCGGCGTCCTGGTGAACATAATGGCCCTGACGGGCGTAAGGGGCCTTATCGCGATCAACTTCGTGACGTTGCCGATCGTGTGGATCTATGTGACGGCGCTGCTGTTCTGCCCGCTGGCGCAGGGGTCGCTTTCCTATGGCAGCGCTGTGATACTCGGGGTTCCGATCATATTCCGCTTCAATTCGGTCGGCATCAACGTCACCGTCGTAGCGGCTGCCCTGAGCATGATGTTCCCGCTGGGCGACTGCCTGCCCCCATCGAGGATCGTCGGAAGGCTTTCCATAGAGAAGGTAGGCTTCAAGGGGTCTTACATGCAGTTCCTTAAGACGGTGCTTGTACCGTGGCTGTTCTTGGCGGCTATCGCGCTGTCGATGCTGATCTTCACGAAGACGTTCGTGCCCCTGACCAAATAGGGAGCGAAGGAGTGAGTCTAATGGTATTACTTCAGGAGATAATCCACTACATATACCTGGCAATGTCGGGCTTCTTCGGCCTCCTGCTCGTCAGGGCGCTGTTCAAGAGGACGACGCGCACGAACCTGGTATATGACATCGTCTTCGCATACGCGGTCATCCCATTCCTGCTGCGCGCGCTGCGCATCAGATGAGGAGGGGGAGGAAATGAGCACAACCAACATCCGCAAGCTGGCGTTCCTGGTCCTCTTCATCGTGCTGGCGGGCATCGCGTCGGCGGAGTTCAAGGGCCTGAGGCATTACAAGGAGAAGGTGGTCGTCTCGGAGGCTTTCACCGAAAGGCGCATGCTGTCCGATTGGCTGCCCAGCCTCAAGAACACCTGGGGCGACACCCCGGTCTATTTCTTCGATTCGGGGAACCCCGGAGCGACGGTGCTGATATACGGCGGGGCCCACCCATACGAGCCAGCAGGGCCACTTGCAGTCTATGTGATAATGGAGAACCTCAAGCTGGAAAGCGGCAGGATCATCCTGATACCCAGAGCCGACATGAGCGCCTCCACCCAGGGCATACTCGGCAACGCATACCCTCAGTACCTGCACATACCGACCGAATGGGGACAGAAGGTATACAGGATAGGCGACAGGGAGACCGCCCTTATCGACCAATGGCCGGACCCATTCACCTATGTGCACTACCCGTCAGGACAGAACCTTGCCTACCAGGACCTGAGGAACTTCAACCGCACATTCCCCGGAAGGGCTAACGGCACCCTGACAGAGCGCATGTCGTTTGCGTTCATGGAGCTCATAAGGAAGGAGAAGGTGGACCTCACCATAGACTTCCACGAGGCGTCCCTCATGTACCCCGTCGTGGATACCTACGTCACCCATCAGAGGGCTGAGGAGATTGCCATGCTGGCTGCCATGATGTGCCAGATGGAGATGCCCATGAAATGCGAAGTGTCCCCTAAGAGCTTAAGGGGCCTCACCCACAGGGAGATAGGCGACTACAGCGACACCCTCGTAGTCCTCATCGAGACCGCGGAGCCATTCATCGACAGGGTGGTGGGAAGGGTGACCGAGCAGCTCATGATCGACGGCAAGGACGAGTTCCTCCAGAGGGCTGCGGACAAGGGCCTGCTGTATACCTCTTATGACATCAACGAAGGGATTTCCATCGACCATAGGGTGGCGCGGCTACTGACCGCTTCCCTTGAGCTCATCAACATGTATAACCAGTTCCATCCCGACAAGGCGGTCAATTTCTGGTACCCGCGCTTCACCGACGTGAAGACCAACGGCCTCGGGACCTATCTGCACGACCCGGCAGCGGCCGATCCGGCGAGAGTCTTCGATAACTAATGGAACCGGGGGAGGGAAGCTTCAAGGCTTCCCTCCTCTTTCCAGATAGCCGCCCAAACTAAGAAGAGAGGTGTAAGAAATGAGGAACCGCAGAACGTTTCTGGTCCTCGCCGCAACCCTCGTAATGTTGCTTGCCTTGTCGACGGCAAGCAACGCTTGCACGATCATCGCGGTAGGCAACAAGGCGACGGTAGACGGCTCAGCTCTAATCACCCACAACGACGACTCGGGTGTTGCAGACTTCAGGCTCTGGATACTGAAGGGGTCCGAGCACAAGGAAGGCGAGACGAGGCCGATAGTGATCGACTCTCACGACTACATCGACTACTCCAAATGGCCCGAGGTCGACTATACGGCCAACAGGAACAAGAGGGCCATGGTGCTCGGTGAGCTCCCTCAGCCGAAGAAGACGTATACCTATTTCCATTCGAGATACTCGTTCATCAACGAGAACGGAGTGGCGATGGGCGAATCCACGACTAACGTAAATACGAACAACGACTACGGCAAAGCCGTAAGGGCCAAGATGTACGACACCGACGAAGGCCTCATGGACTGCTGGAACCTGCAGGACATAGCTCTCGAGCGCGCGACTACGTCAAGGGAAGCGGTCATGATCATGGGCGACCTTGTGACCCAGTACGGCTGGAACGTGACGGGCGGCGGCGGTGAGATAATGGACATCACCGACGGCACCGAGACATGGGCCATGGAGTTCTTCGGCGCGAAGGTATGGGTCGCCACCCGCGTTCCCGACGACATGGTCTGGGTGGGAGCCAACGCCCACAGGTTCAACATCGACCCCAGGAACCCCGTCGAGAACGGCGTCAAGTACGAGATAATAACCTCGCCGAACTTCATATCCTACGCCGTCGAGAACGGCTGGTACGATCCCAACTCAGGCAAGCCCTTCAGGGCCTCGGAGATATACGCAAACCGCGTCAACTCCCACAACAAGCGCGAATGGCGCGTGTTCGACCTGGTGGCGCCGTCCCTGAAGCTGCCCGACAACGCGCCCGAGTACCCTTATTGCGTGAAGCCGGACAAGCTCCTTTCGGTACATGACATATTCCGCATCTCAGGCGACCATTACGAAGGAACCCAGTATGACCTCACCAAGGGGCCGCTCGCCGGACCCTATGGCGACCCTCTCAACAACTACGGGCTTGGCGGAAGGCCCAGGCCGATAGGAATACCGGCGACCTGCTACCTGCAGATAAGCCAGGTCAAGTCGTGGCTGCCTACGGCATTCAAGGGCATAGTCTGGTACGGCTACGGCTCTGTCGGGCATACTTTCCTCACCCCGCTGTTCCCGTTGATGGAGAAGCTGCCGGACCTCTACAGCATAGGTTCCAGGTACGACATCTACAGGCGCGACTCCGGATGGTGGATCAACACCGGCGTACAGGCGATAATCGGCCTCAACTACGCGGCGTCGATGCCGGTGGTGAATGCACTCAGGGAGCCTAAGATGGCGACCGTGTACAAACAGATGGCCGAGCTGCAGGACGTGGCGGCCAAGATGTACCCATCGGACCCGAAGGGCGCGATATCGCTTCTCAGCACCTTCTGCTACAACACATCGATAGGCTGGTTCAACGACTGGCTGAAGCTCGGCGACCAGCTGATGCAGATGCACTGGAGACAGACTACATGGCCGCAGTGGTGGAGGGACTGGTCCAACCCTGCAATCAACACAGAGATAACGAAGTACCTGGGCAAATAGGTCAGTTGCCGCTCCATCGCAAAGAAGGCCCGGCTCCCTCCGGGCCTTCTTTCCATATATCGGCCATATCGGGCGATCCGTTTCATCACCACACCAAGCCATAACCGATGGACTTCGAAGTCCGGTTTACACAGACCCAGGATGGGGATTCATCGTCAGCGACGGCCTGCAGCCTTATGCATCGCAGATTCCCGCTTGAATGAGCCTTCAAAGGACACCCACCCTGCCTCCCCCTGGGCTTATGAACACGACGCTTCACCAATCAATCGCGTCCTGCTGGACATGTTGCGAGGCAGCCTTTCCACTGTGTCATCCCTATTGCCATCGCTTCTGGGGCAGCGAAAAAGAAGCCCCGGGCTTTTCGCCCGGGGCTTCATCGCTGTTTTCAGCTGCCCTTATTTCCCCGGCATGCTGGTGAAGCCGATCAGGTCGTTCCACCACTGCGGGAACGGGGTGGTCTTCAGGTTGGTCGAACCGAACACATACTTGCCCAGCAGCCTGTCTCCCAGGAGCAGCCAGTCTTCGTGCCATGCGACGGCAGTCGAGTAGGCGAACTCGCTGATGAGGCTCAATGCTGCCTTGGGGTTGGTCTTATAGAGCTCGGCCGCCTTGTCCTGCAGGAGCGGCACCATCGTGTAGAGCATGTCCATGCGAGGCTGCCTGAAAGCCTTTATGTCGGCGCTCGCTGCCTGGTACTTCAGGGTGGCGATCTCCTGCACGTAGGTGTTCGCCCACCATCCGGAGTCGCGCCTGAATTCCTCGTAGCGGCTTCCGACCTGGTAGAACTTCGGCAGGCTGCTCATCGCGGCCCACAGCGGGGTTAGGTATGTGGTGTCCGGTGCTCCGTATCCGTACCAGACTACGCCCTTGATCGGATCAGGCAGCCATGCCTTGGTCTGTCCGATCATGAGGTAGCAGGTCCTGTGCATGTTGATTGTGCGCTCCCAGCTGCCGCCGCGTGGGTCTGAGTTGGGGTATCTGAGCGGGTTGCCCCACGGTCCTGCCGCGGCGCCGACGCTCATGTCATATTCCGTCCCCTTGTAGTAGTCGGCCTTGATGTTCCATACGTCCTGTACCGACAGCGGCTTCTCAGGCTTCACCGAGAGGGGGAACCTCTTGTCGGTCGATACCAGCTTGAGGGAAGGGGCTACCAGGTCCAAGGCGCGCCACTCGCGCCTGGTCGAGTACACGCCGTCGTACGGCGCGTAGTTCTCCCAGCAGAGGAACGGCTTGCCGGACTTGGGGTCGTACCAGCCCTTCTCAGTCGCAAAGGAGATGAGGTTGGGGGAGCCGAGGTAGTTGGCGGGGTCGTTGAGGTTGACTTCGCCGATCCTTGCCCTGTTGGCGGCCACGAAGAAGTGGTCGTCGGGCATCCTGACCGCCGCCCATATATCGCGGCCGTATGCCTCGAATATCCATACTTCCTTGCCGTCGGCTATGTTGATGGTCTCACCGGGTCCGAGCCAGCCGTACTTCTCGATGAGCCCGCCCATAATAAGGACGGCCTCGCGGGCGGTCGCGGCGCGCTCGAGCGCTATGTCCTGGGCCAGCCAGCAGTCGACCACGCCCGGGCTGTTGGACACCATCGTTGCGTAGATGTCCTTCTCGCGGTCGTTCCTGCGGTCGTAGCTGAATGTGGCTTCGCCCATGGAGACGCCCATCTCGTTCATGAAGGAGTAACGGGAGTGCAGATATGTGTAGGTCTTCTTAGGCTGCGGGATTTCTCCTACGACCATCGCCTGGCCGTTCCTGTTCTTCGTGTAATCGACCTTCGGCCAGCTGCCGTAGTCTATGTAGTCGTGCCCGTCGATGACCAGGGGCCTTGTCGCACCGTCAGGCTGTTCTCCGCCCTTGAGGATCCAGAGCCTGAAGTCCGCCACTGTCGAGTCGTCGTTGTGTGTGACCATCGTCGAGCCGTCAGTGGATGCCTTGTTGCCTACGGCCACTATGGTGCAGGCGTAGCTTGCTGTGCTGATCGCAAGGACCATCGCCACGGCGATGGTAAGAAGCAATGCCTTCTTCTTTAACCACATGATCTTTTTCACTCTCCCTTTCTTGTTTGATTGACCAAGTTGTCTCTTGCCCTCTCTCCTCCTGTCTTGCAGTATGCCCGGGCCCTATCGCATGCCGTCGCCATGTTCCGGCGGGTTCCATAGGGTCCCTTCAGAGCTGCCTTCCCGGCAATCCGTCCCGCCATTACAATTATACTTGTATGGGCGGTTTTATAAAAACGGATTCTGGCGGAAAGCAATAAAGCCCGCATCTTGAGGGCCCCTTAAAACCCCACTTAAATGCTTTTTCAGTTTCAGGCGCGCAGCCGACGGGGCTTGATGCCGCCGGAATGCTTGTACGAATATCCGGCCAAGCCGTCCAATTCGCCGGCTTGCTGGCAGGTTAACGACGATTTGTATAGAATAATATATTTTGCTATATGAACAATCCGCAATCAATCTGCAGAGGGAAGGTGAGCTGTGTGGCCTCCCCGGCCGGCTATCCGAAATGGCGTAGCCTGTTGCGCTACAATCCGCTCGCCCGCCTGAGGCTTTCAGCCAGGACAGGCTTCGAGCACGTAATAGAGGACGGCTATTCCACCGATGTGCTCGGATGGCTGGGAGAATCCTGGACCGTCTTCAAAAGCTGCTGGAAGCACGCCTCATTGGCGTCTATCCCGAGCATGGCGGCGGCTTTTGTCGCCATATACCTCTTCTACAGGCAACAGGGGCGCGCGACCAGCACGGCCGAGGTCCTCTTCGGTTCCTATATCAGGACGATATTCATGATGTCCCTGTCGACGCTGCCTTCCTTCATAGCTCTCGGATCTCTCGTAAAGGGCAAGGAGCCGTGGAAGGATTATGCCGGGGCAGTAAAGAGGCTGCCCGGCATAATCCTGATTACTGCGGCCACCTGGTCCCCGCTTGTGTACAGCGGATTCATGCTGGAGATGGGTTCCACGATCAGATGGTGGGCCGTGCCCCTTGCCCTGTACCTGGCTGTAGGT
>JAGOKM010000139.1 GCA_017994615.1 Bacillota bacterium
CAAGGAGGGTGGCCCGGCTAGCTAAGGAGCCCGTCCTCTTCGCATCCATCCTGGTCATATTCTCCCTGCTTGCAGTCTTCATCATCTATCCGATAGTCATGGTGCTGCTCAAAAGCCTTACTTCTGTGGAACATCCAGGCCTTGAGGTTTACAGGAACCTCCTTTCCAGCTCATACGTCCGCTCATCCCTCTACAACAGCCTAAGCATGGGAGCTGCGGCCGCGTTTTTAAGCTGCGTCGTCGGTTTCCTCTTCGCCTATGCGGTCACCAGGACCGACATCCCGTTTAAGGGCTTCTTCAACCTGATGGCGATTGTCCCCATAATCTCGCCGCCTTTCCTGGGCGCTGTATCGGTGCTTCTTCTTTTCGGCTCAAACGGGCTGATCACTTCCAAGCTGCTGGGCATCTACAATTATCCGATCTACGGGTTCAAGGGGCTTCTCTTCGCGCAGGTAGTGACCTTCTTCCCAGTGGCGTACCTGACTTTGAAGGGCGTCCTGGAATCGATCAGCCCCACTCTGGAGGATGCTGCCCTTGACCTCGGATCGTCGAGGTCACAGGTTTTCAGGAAGGTCACCCTTCCGCTTGCCCTTCCAGGCATCGCGAGCGCCCTGCTTGTGATCTTCATAGAATCGCTGGCCGACTTCGGAAACCCACTGGTGCTGGCGGGCAGTAACTTCCCGACGCTTTCGGTGCAGGCGTACCTTCAGATAACGGGGATGTACGACCTGCCTGGAGGGGCAGCCTTGTCGGTAATCCTGTTAATACCCTCGATCACGGCGTTTGTCGTACAGAAGTACTGGGTAGAGAAGCGCAAGTACGTCACCGTCACCGGCAAGCCTACCAATACGGCCATCAAGGGGGTCAGTACGACGACCAAATGGGTCCTGTTCGGAGTATGCGCTTTCATAGCGGGGGTGGTGTTGCTTTTCTACGGGGTGATATTCGCAGGCGCCTTCGCCAAGCTGTGGGGCATCGACCCGTCGTTTACACTAAGGAACTTCGACTACGTCTGGAGCGTAGGACGCGAGGCGATAATGGACACGCTGATCATCGCAGGGATCTCAACACCGATATCGGGGCTTCTGGGTATGGCGATAGCTTTTCTTGTCGTCCGCAAGAACTTCCCCGGCAAGAAGGCGATGGACTTCATATCGATGCTGAGCTTCGCCCTCCCCGGCACAGTGGTCGGCATAGGATACATACTCGCGTTCAATAAGAGGCCCTTCATGCTGACAGGCACTCTCGCCATCCTGGTCCTGAACTTCATATTCCGATACTTCCCCGTGGGGATCCAGGCAGGCGTCGCCACATTACGGCAGGTCGACGCATCCATCGAGGAGGCCGCCTCCAACCTCGGGGCAGGGACCGAGAAGACGTTCACCAAAGTCACGCTCCCTCTTATCGCGCCGGCGTTCTTCTCCGCCCTCGTTTTCGCCTTCGTAAGGGCCATGACCGCAATCTCGGCCGCCGTCTTCCTTGTGTCTGCCGACTGGAACCTCATGACGGTGCAGATACTAAACCAGGTCAACTCCGGAAGGCTCGGCGCCGCGGCGGCGTTCAGCGTAGTACTTATAGGGATTATAGTGGCTGCGATGATAATAATCAGGCTGGTGGTCGACAAGCTCTTGGGCATCAGATACCAGGCCAGATTCCAAGGCGGTGGATATAAATGAGCGTTGAGCTGAAGAACGTAACCAAGAGGTTCAGGAGCCCTGAAGGGGAGGTTAGCTCGGTCATCGCGGTCAATGACGTAAGCCTTGTCATCCACGACGGAGAGATGGTGACCCTTCTCGGCCCGTCCGGATGCGGCAAGACGACTACTCTGAGGATTGTGGCCGGGTTCGAGATGCCCGATTCGGGCAATGTGGTCATAGGAGGAAAGGACGTCACCGATTTGCCGCCCAACAAGAGGAACACAGCCATGGTGTTCCAGAGCTACGCCATATTCCCGCACCTTAGCGTGTTCGAGAACGTCGCGTTCGGGTTGAGGATAAGGAAGCTTCCCCAGTCTGAGATAGAAAGCAAAGTGGGCAGGATGCTTGAGCTAGTCGGCCTGTCCGGCATGGCCCGAAGGTCTCCCGACCAGCTGTCCGGCGGCCAGCAGCAGAGGGTGGCGCTTGCCAGGGCCATCGTCAACGAGCCTGACGTACTCCTGTTCGACGAGCCGCTTTCGAACCTGGATGCTAAATTAAGGGAGCAGATGAGATCTGAGATAAGGCGCATACAGCAGAGCCTCGGGATAACCAGCATCTACGTCACGCACGACCAATCCGAGGCAATGGCGCTGTCAGACAGGATAGTCATCATGAACTCGGGCAAGATAGCCCAGATAGGCACCCCCAAGCAGATATACGACACCCCGTCGGACAGGTTCGTTGCGGAGTTCGTCGGAAGGGCCAACTTCCTGCCTGCGGAGTTCGAGGGCTTCTCGGAGGACAGGGCGCTTCTCAAGGTGCTAGGCCGCAGGGTCGCCTTGCCGAAGGGTAAGCTGGGCCAGGAGCCCGACGGGGCACTGGAGCTGGTAGTAAGGCCCGAAACCGTGAAGGTGACGAGGGAAATCCCCGAAGATGTGCATGCGGCAGGCTATCTGGGGAAGATTGTGAAGGCCGTATACATGGGATCGGTGGCGGAGTACGACGTCGCGGTAGGAGACGCTGTCCTGCTTGCGGTCGTTGCAAGCCCTGCAGAGCATGGAATATTCTCGGCCGGCGACGAGGTAGGGATAACCTTCTCTTCTGATGTCGCACACCCTATAGTCACAAGGAATGGATAGAGCCGTACCAAGATCGGACAGAGGTGAACATATGAAGGCGCCGATCCTGAAAGACCGGGCCCTGGAACCCAAGGTAGAAGAAGCGGTGAAGTCGGTGTGCGAAGCTTTCCGCGCCGGATGCAAGCTCCTCGTCTGCGGCAACGGAGGCAGCGCGGCAGATTCCTCTCAT
>JAGOKM010000140.1 GCA_017994615.1 Bacillota bacterium
CCGCTACGGCGGCGCACCTTCCGGTCCTCCCCCTGTCCCTCCTGTGCGAGAAGAACAGCTCCTCCTCGCATGAGGTGCATCCTCGATAGCTTACAATGTTCCCGCTCGAAAAACCCATGCTCAACAGCTGAAAGGCGTTCATGGCGCCCAGGTCGGCCCTAGATTTCCCGTTCTCCGCCGGCCGCAGGGCATCCTCAGCCCCGGCAACCCTCAATAAGGATGCGACGTCCTCCCCTATTTCGTAGCAGCACGGCCCGATACCCGGCCCAATGGCTGCTATGAAGTCGGATGCCCTGCCTCTTTCGAACCCCATGCGCTCCGCAAGGGCGCAGGCCGCTTTCAGATGCGTGCCCTTCCACCCTGCATGGACCACCCCGATCGCCCTCTTCGCTACGTCGGCGACGACGACGGGCACACAGTCGGCATATGTCGCGATGAGGGCCGCCCCCCTGACGTCGGTGAACATGCCGTCGCAGCCCGGGAAGGCCGTCAGATGGTCCAGCCCCCCGGACCCCGCGTTCTCCTCCGTCACTTTGACTATGTTCCTGCCGTGGACCTGCCTCATCGCGGTGGAAAGAGACGGTTCGAGCCCCAGCTCGGAGAGCACGGCCAATCTGTTCGACCTGACGTTCGCCGGCATGTCCGGCACGCCGAATCCCATGTTCAGCCCGTCATATGGAGGAGGGCTCCATCCGCCCTTCCTGGTTGTGAATGCGGCAATGAAGCCCTCTTCCGCCAATATTGTCGGTTCAAGCAGCAGAAGGCCGTCCTTGCCAGCGCGTGCCGCAAAACCCCCTGCCATCGGCTATCCCTGTCTGCCCGTCAGCACGACTATGCCGTCGGCGATTATGTCCCCTGAAGCCGTCCTGATGAAGTAGAGCTTCGCCCCTTCTGCGGGGTTCTTCTTCTTCTCCATCAGGCCCTGGCCCCTTACTATCACCTGGCCTTTTGGTTCGTTCTGCCCGCTTCGGAGCATCATGTAGTCGTGGAAGCTGAGCGTATCGCCGGCCGCCAGGTTCTCCACCTCGACCGCCAGCTGTTTGCCGCCCCTTATCACGGGGACCACCGTGCCGCATGCGAGCCTGGACTTGCCCTTCCTCACCGATAGGGTGACTATGGATTCATGCTCCCAGAAAGCCCTCCTTGCGACTTCCTGGACCTCCGTCCATCCTTTGGACCCCAGGATGCGGAAGTTGAACTTGACCTGCCCGTCGGCCGGAATCTCGCCGTCGAGGTAACTGTCAAACCAGCTCACGTCGGTCTTAATTACCTTCGAGCCGTCTATGAGCAGCACTATCTCGGCCCCCTCGGGCAGCCCTCCCATGAAGTTGGGGTCTATCTCGCTCGGTCTTGTATCCTGCGGCATAAGTCCATTTTCTCCTTCATCGCCTCAAGAAAGGCGGTAACTCGTCATCGTCGTCCGACACCGGCTGCTGAGCCTTGGCCTGGGCCCTGTCGTCAGGCTGGTACGGGGGCCTCGGGCCGACGGGCCTCCTCTGCATGTACCTTGATGCGACGCTCGGCTGGTCGCTGAAGCCGGCGGCGATCACAGTGATCTTGACCTTGCCCTCCATGTTCGGGTCCACGACGGAGCCGAATATGACCATGGCCTCCGGGTCCACGCTGTCGTGGATGTGGGCCGCGGCCTGGTGCACCTCGCTTAAGGTCAGGTCGTCTCCTCCGGTCACGTTGAAAAGCACGCCCTTCGCGCCCTTTATCGACGCTTCCAACAGGGGGCTGGATATCGCTTCCTTAGCTGCCACGAGTGCCCTGTCTTCGCCCTCGGCGATGCCGATGCCCATCAGGGCGGAACCCGCGTTCGTCATTATGGTCTTCACGTCGGCGAAGTCCACGTTCACCTCGCCGGCCTTCACTATCACGTCGGTGATGCCCTGGATGCCCTGCCTCAGGACGTCGTCTGCCACCCTGAAGGCCTCTGAGAGCCTGGTGTTCTTCTGGACGACTGTCAGGAGCCTCTCGTTGGGGATGACTATGAGGGTGTCTACCTTGCCCCTCAGCTCCTCTATCCCCTTTATGGCGTAGTCGGCCCGCTTCACCCCCTCGAAGTTGAAAGGCCGGGTCACTACCCCCACCGTGAGGGCGCCTGACTTGCGAGCGATCTCGGCTATAAGGGGGCTGGCCCCCGTACCGGTGCCTCCGCCCATCCCGGCCGTGACGAACACCATGTCGGCCCCTTGCAAGGCCTCGGTTATTCCGTCCACGCTCTCTTCCGCTGCCTGTTTGCCGACTTCCGGGTTGGCCCCCGCGCCAAGGCCCTTCGTCAGGTTCGCGCCCAGCTGGACCTTCCTCGGGGCGAGCGACCTGGACAAAGCCTGCGCGTCCGTGTTCATGCTTATGAATTCGACGCCGTCTATTCCGGCATCTACCATCCTGTTCACCGCGTTGCAGCCGGCGCCGCCGACGCCCACTACTTTTATCTTGGCCGACCCGAGGCCCTCGGGCTCTACTACGAACATATCCTAATCCCCCTCACGCTCAGTTAAGGTCTATCAATCCCTTCAGAAGGTCCTTCACGCCGCGGCCCATGCGCCTCTGGTTCTTCTGCGAGGAGGCGTCGCCCGCCGCCCTGTGGTCCATCAGGCAGGTCTTTATCAGCCCTGCCGCTGCGGACATCTGAGGGAACTCGATCTGCTTGGGAAGCCCCAGGGACTGCGACGGCCTTGCGACCTTCGCGGGCACCTTTAGGTTCTCCTGGATGAACTCGGGAAGGTACGGAAGGAGGCTTCCCCCTCCTGTGAGGACCATCCCCGAAGGCAGCCTTCCCAGCAGGCCCTCGGCGTCGATCTCCGCCGCCACCTGGTCGATTATCTGGAAGACCCTCGCTTCGATGACCTTGCACAGCTCTGTCCTCGATATGGCCGAGCCTATGCTTGCATCGACGCCCGTGGCCATGTTGACCGCGTCTATTA
>JAGOKM010000141.1 GCA_017994615.1 Bacillota bacterium
AAATAGAATTTCAATCTGTGATAGATTTCTTCACGTAGTCGGAGGAAACAACCATGCGTAAGATCGCCACAAAGTCGATATCGGTACTGTCTATACTGCTCATCGCCTCCTTGCTTTCTGGTGTGGCGTCAGCCTCGGTGAAGGTCACGACGCCGCTTATAACCGCCAAGCTGGTGAAGACAGGGGATGTCATCAGCATTGTGCACACCTCGGGCTTCGCCCTGGACCTTCCCGGGGAGGACGACATATCGGTCTATGAAGCCAGGGACAAGGACGGCATAAGGAAGCTCTATCTGTCCTCGTCAAAGGGGCCCATCCTTGAAATCTCCGCATTCGAGCTCGACCCACTTGAATTCGGGCCAATTGACGGTATGTCGTCGGCCCTCTTCAGCGAAGCATCCGCGGTTGCCGAGGAAGCAAGGCAGGTACACGCGGCGGGGCTGACGGGACTCAATTTCAAGGTGACTGGCAGGGCGAGCTCCACGTCCGGCTCAAGGCCAGTCAGGATCTACACTCTGCTTACCGACTACGAGAGGGCGATTGCGATAATCGCCTATGCCCAGGAGACCAGCTTGGATCATGCGAAAGCGCTGTTAGGCGGCTTGTTGGCGTCATTGCGGCTTGACGGCGGATGGAAGAGCGTATCCGAATAGCTAATCATCAGCGGCTACTAAGTGACGGAGGTGCATCAATGAAATCCACAGGCATAGTAAGGAAGGTAGACGAGCTCGGAAGAGTGGTGATCCCCATCGAGCTGCGAAGGACGATGAACATCCAGGAGAAGGACGCCCTTGAGATCTTCGTGGACGGCGAGAGGATAATACTCAAGAAGTACGAGCCCGCCTGCATCTTCTGCGGAAACGCGGACAGCATGCGCAATATACTGGGGAAGAACATCTGCATGGACTGCCTGAGTTCGATCAAGTCCGCAAGGTAACGCCCGATCGGACCTATCTTAGCTGACTTAGCCCTCTCCTGACGTCAGGGGAGGTTTTTCTATTTTCCGAAGTAAATCCCCTGGGTCTCCTCGGTATATTTCCCGTCCTCGGCATAGATTACGAGCGGAGGGCCGACCTTCAGCCCTGATTCCGCGCCTTTGACCGCCGAGATGAGCACAAGCACGGGAGGATCGCCTCCTTTGGTATGCACCGTTCGCATGAGCTTTGGCTCGAGCCCGTTCGTCCTCAGCCCCGATAGGACGTCCACCAGCCTGTCCGGCCTGTGAACAAGCGCGAACCTCCCTGCCGGCGCCAGGAGCTCGAAAGCGGCCTTGGCCACATCGTCAAAGGTGCAGCCTATCTCGTGCCTCGCCAGTGACCTCGCGTCGCTTTTGCTCTTCGTCCCGCCGTCGGCCCTTACATAAGGCGGGTTCGAGACCACCAGCGTGTACCAGGCCCTTCTCATCTTTGGCGGAAGCTCTCTAATGTCTCCATGGATTATCTCGATGATGTTTTCCAGCCCGTTGAGCCGGACGCTCCTTGCCGCCATGTCGGCTGTCCTCTGGTCCAATTCAAGGCCGGTTATGCTCTCCGGCTTCCATTTGGCCCAGATCAGGAGGGGGAGTATGCCCGTGCCCGTGCCGAGGTCTACCGCCCTGTCCTTCCTCCTGGCTTTGCAGAATGAAGACAGCAGGACGGCATCGGTGGAAAACCTGTTGCCGTCCGGGTCCTGTATTATGCTGAGGCCCGACCTTTGCAGGTCGTCGAGCCTTTCATTCTCCCTTAGGAGGCCCTCCTGGTTCCGGGGCGCCCTCCGGTCTCCTGCGTCCATGCCTTCTTCTCCTGTTCTTGTTGAAGCCCTGGGGCCTTTCAGGGGCTTGCCCCTGGTTTATTCCACCATGGGCAGGCCTCTGCTGCGACGCATCCCTTGCTTCTGCGGCTGGCCTATGCTGCTCGACCGAGCGAGGACTGGACTTCTCCCTGGCCTCGAACTCGGGCGGGTTCGGCCTCCTCTCCCCGGCCAAAGCCCCTCCCTGCTGGGAAGGCCCCTTATTGCGCGCCTTGTCCCTTGAATCGTCCCTGAAGTGCTTGGGAGGCCTCGGGCCCCTGTCGCGGCCCCACCTGTCGGCATCTCCGCGCGCCTGCTGGCTTGAAGCACGTCCGCCCTGACCTTCGAACCCGCTCTTTGAAGGGGCTGTCCCGCGCTGCGCTTCAGTCGTCCTCCCTTTCGGTTGGGGCAGGTCCTCCGGGACGGTCTCAGTACCTATACCCATATCTTCAGCCATGTCCGCAACCTCATCGGGCATGACATGCGCTGCGACCAGCTCGGGAAGGACAAACTCATCAAGCGCACCTTCGTCCTCCTCCAGGATGGCTGGGGCGTCGATGCCCCTTTTTTCGCAGGCGGTGCATTTCTCTGCCCCGCAGGGCGGCACGGCGGCGGCACGCATCGGATACGGCGCATCCGTCTCGGCGGAATCGGCGGCAGGCGCATCGTCGTACATCCCCGATTCATATTTCAGGCAGCACATGAGCCTTCCGCAGATTCCCGATATCTTGGCCGGGTTTAGCGAGAGGTTCTGCTCCTTGGCCATCTTGATCGAAACCGGGTTGAAATCGCCCAGCCACGTGGTGCAGCACATAGGAAGCCCGCATGGGCCCAGGCCCCCTACCAGCTTGGCCTCGTCCCTGACGCCTATCTGCCTTAGCTCGATGCGCATCTTGAACACCGATGCCAGGTCCTTGACCAGCTCCCTGAAGTCCACCCTGCCTTCGGCAGTGAAATAGAAGATCACCTTGCTGTTGTCGAAAGTGTATTCCGCGCCTACGAGCTTCATCGGCAGGTTGTGCGTCTTGATCTTCTCGTGGCATATCTCGATCGCCTTTGGTTCCTTTGCGGCGTTGTCCTCTGTGTGCTTCAAGTCCTCCGGTGTTGCGATCCTTATTATCCTCTTCAGCGGCTGGACTACCGACCCCTCGTCCACCATCTT
>JAGOKM010000142.1 GCA_017994615.1 Bacillota bacterium
GGGCAGTTCATGCCCGACAGCAACGGCTACGGGCTGTCACTGGACCTCGGCGCAATAGGGCGCTATGACTTCGGCAAAGTAGGCCTCAGCGCCGCATTGGTGCTGAGGAACGCCCCTGGGGTGATCTGGTATCCTGAAAGCGGCACGGTTACGCCGGTTGCCACAGCATCAGCTGCGGAGATGAGCTTCCTGGATTTCACCTACGCAGGTGGGGTGGCGGCGTATTTCCTCGACGACAAGCTGATAGTGGCCCTGGACGTCGATTCTGCAAGGGGCCTTTCGGCGGGCGTAGAGGGCAAGATATCCGTGCTCAGCCTGAGAGCTGGCATGGGATGGTGGACTGACAGGCCTCTGTCTTTCTCGATCGGCGCAGGCCTGGACCTGTTCAAGGGGGCAAGGATCGATTACTCGTGGACTTACCTTGCGCACATGCCCGACAGGCACAGGGCGGGCATCCTTATATCCTTCTGACCTATCGGAAAAGCATGGGCGGCGCGGGTTTCGGCCGGCGCCGCCTTTCCTGCGCGGTATTAGGTTGAAAGGGAACGACTTATTCCCTCACGGAAGTTATAATGGTATAGGAATTCTACCGACGGAGGGATAACCTTGAAGAGTACTATTGTCGCGGCACTGGTCATATCGCTCTTGATCGCTTTCGCTGGAAGCGCTTCTGCCACAGACGTGGTGTTCGGATTATCGTACAGGGTGGCGAGGCCGGCCGAGGAAGTCCCGGACCCTGGCAGCAACTTCAAGGCCAACCTCGGCATAAAGCTGGACATCTCCAAGTTCTTCGAAACCCACATGTCATTGAAGCTGGGCACTGTTGTGGAAGACATCGCTGATCCGCTCTCGATGAAGCACTTCGGCCTGGCCGGAGAGCTCGATGCGATATTCACCCTAATCAACTGGCAGATAAGCGAGGACTATCTCCTCAAGGTGGGGCCGCTGGCTGGGCTCACCTTCGCAAATGGGCCTGCGTACCAGCCAGACGGGAAACTCGACCTGGTCCTCGGAGCATATACCCGCTTCGACTTCCTCGAAAGCTTCAGCATCGACGGAAAGATCGGGTACTGCTTCATGAGCAAGGCCGTGGTCGCCGGCATGGGCATGGAGTATGCCTTCAACAAGAGCTGGTTCATCAGGGCCGACTTCGAGGCGATGAGGAAGAACGGCTTCCTTAGCATTTCGGGGGGCTACAGGTTCTAATATTTCTTTTCGGGGTGTGCGTTATGTCTTCAAACCGCGGACGGGGCCTGTACATGCTCCTTGTCATCGCTTCCTCGCTCCTGATCATCCTAACTTCTTCCATTAATGTCATGGCCCTGCCGCCGTATGAGTTCAGCTGGCCCAGGAAGGGCAGCATACAGCTGAACATGAGCGGGGAGGGCTTCAGCGTAAGCTTCTCCGACCCCATACAGCTGACGGCAAAGGCCTCGATAGGCCTAATACTGGTCCTGGATGGATGGAAACATGATTTCCTGGGATCCATGGTCGTGAAGAACGGCGAGCTGCCGGCGATAGGCGTTCTGAAGGTGGGCCCTTTCGGAGCATACTGGGACAAGTGGCGTATTTCCAGCACTTACGGCAATCTGAACGTTTCCGCCGGGGACATCGCCGCCCAGGGCGCATTCGCGAAGTACCTTCCCGTGACGACCCTCTATGGGGGGGCCGTTTCTTTATCAGGCAAGCTGACAGGGGCCCTTAAGGACTTCGGATATTCGGTTTTCGGCATGGCGGGCCAAAACAGCCTAAGGAGGGCCGGAACTGCAACGACGCTGAACGTTGCGGGAGCGGCTTTCCAGGCAGACTACAAAGGGCTCACCAAGGCCTCCTTCTCGCTTATGGAGGGCATCAACGCGGCTTCAGGCATCAAGCTCGCCTCTGGCAGCGTATCGAACGATTTCTCAGGGCATAGGCTTACGCTTGAGGGTGCGCTCTCGGAAGAGACCTCAAGCGGCAGGGAAGGTTGGTATGCGAGCCTTTCCTATGTTTCCACTTACAACAAGAAATATACTTTGAGCTCCAACGTCGACTATACCAGCAGCGGGTTCCAGAAGATCACCCCCTCGTTCACGCAGCTTGGCGGGCAGATCTATTCCGGAGCCTCCCTGATAATCGCACTCACGCCGGCCTGGAAGGGATCCGAAAGCGTGACCCTCAAGGCGGGTTTCTCAAAGGACAACATCGAAAAGGCCAAAGCGTCTTCGATAACCACCTGGGAGGGCAGCGCCCTTTACTCGGCTTCCGGTTTTGCGCCCTCTTCGACGGGATCGGCATCGATATCCCTGGTCAGGTCCTATGACGACCTTGAGGTCAGGAAAACCGACACCACGAAGCTGACGCTGGACTTGAAATACTCTTACACAACTGTGAAAGACAAGGCTACCGTGGTCATTGCCTTCACTGCGCTGCAGGTCCTACAGGTCAACCATGTGAATGACCTGGCGACCGTAACTGTAACTGATACAGCCTCGCTGACCGTAACGGACGGGCCTTACAGCTTCACCGGCAAGGGGAGCCTCTATGTCGTAGGCAGCGGAACCGCCAAGACTATAACCATGGTTCCGGACCTGGAGATGACTCTGGCAAGGACTTTCGACAAACCTGCGATAACGATCTCCGCCAGGGCGAAGCTCAGCAGCACGGACACACTCAACTACAGCACCAGCAAAATCACTGCGGGCACGAGCTATCTCATAATCAATCCTGTATTGAGCTGGAAGGTGCTCACCTATTTCAACCTTTCGTTCAGGTACACGGGGACACTCAAGTTCGGAAGCCTGGTCCCCGAGCCTTCATGGACCAACTCTTTCGGCCTCGGCCTTGGGTTCAAAATCTGACCAAGTGGAGGTTCAACCATGCGACAAAGGGATTCTTATGCGGAGCCGTTCAGAATCAAAAGCGTCGAACCTATCAGGATGACGACCAG
>JAGOKM010000143.1 GCA_017994615.1 Bacillota bacterium
GCATATGGGCTATGCCGCTGTCGCAGGCGAAGGAGGCCTTAACGGGGCAGCCGCTGCATCCCCTCATGTCCAGCACCTTGATGCCTGAGCGCTCCCCCCCGCTGGCCGCGGCCTTGAGGCATTCTCCGGCCCCCGTTATCACCACAATGCCCTCGGGCCTTCGGAAGGCAGCCCCGTCAGCCGCCGCCACCTGGTTGCCGGCTTCCGAAGGGTCGCACTCTGACGGGTCGATGCCCCTCTTCTCCAGGATAGAGAAAAATTCAGTTGGCGTAAGGACGGCGTTTACCAGGCCTTTGTATTCAGGCCTCTCCGATTCGTGCTTCGCGGCTGAGCAGTGTGCAGCGAAGGCTACGAAGCAATCGCCGCCGAGTTCGGATCTGACCCACCTGGCCTGGGCTATCATGGGCGAGCAGACCGGAGCGAGCCTTTTGAGCTCCTGCGGCGCGAACTTCTCGACGATGTTCACGGTGACCGGGCAGTAGGACGCTATGATGGGGGCGATGTCGGATCCCTCCGCGAAAGCCATCGTCGCAAGCCCCACAGCATGGGCCGCCCCCGCAGCATCGTAGACTTCTGAGAAGCCCAGCTTCCTTGCGGACGATACGATGCGCCCGGGTTCGATGCCGGGGAAAGACTCCGCAAAGCCGCGGTCCATTGCAAGGACCGTTGCCCTCCCTGACGCTATCGAACTTAATACCGCGCCCCTGTCGTCGCGCGCCACCTTGGCCTTCTGGGGGCAGACTTCGACGCAAATGCCGCAGGCTATGCATAGGGCCTCTTCTATGTCGGTCCTGTTGCCGTGGGCCCTTATTGCCTTCACGGGGCAGTAACGTATGCACTTATAGCAGTCCCTGCAGTTGGAAGGGATGCTCTGGAACGCGGGCATGGGCCCTCACTCCCCCATAATTATGCTTCTGAAATGGGCTTCTGCTTCCTCGGGGCTGAGCCCCTTGAAAGGTATGCCGTCGATTTCCACCGATACTCCGTCGGAACAGTTCTGCTGACAGAAAGAGCCCTTGAGCACGACTTCGCAACCGAGCGAGTTCTCTTCGATGAGCCGCTTGAGCCTTTCGATGACCTCGGGGGCGCCCTTTATGTAACACGCGCTGCCTACGCATATCTTCACAGTCTTCATCTCTACCCTACACCCCAAGCTTTTTGTCCCAATAGAGTATAAGCACTTGTACTAAAAATCACAATATCGTCGCTGTCCTAATTTTGATACGAAAAAGGGCGCACCACCCGAAGGCGACGCGCCCTAGGCTCCTATGCTCCTGCTGCTTCGTCTATACCTTGATGAAGCTTTCCACTTCCATGACAAACACCGTCGCCCCCCCGTGCGCCACCTTTACGGGCGGAGGGATGAACCCCCCCTGGGACGGGATGGGCACGCCCAGCGACATGTACTCCTGCCTTACTTTGCAGCAGTCCTTTATCATCGCGAGGACCTCTTCCACCTTTGCGTCCTCTACGCCCATAAGGAGGGTCGTATTGCCCAGCTTCAAAAAGCCGCCGCTGCTGGCCACCTTCGTGAACATGTAGCCCGCATCGGTAAGAGTCTCGTTCAAGGCCCTCATCGTATCGTCCCTGACGATAGCCAGAATGAGCTTCATATCCACTCCCCCTCTTGGTTGCCTGTACAGGGACCGGTCAGTCCCCGTTTTTTATTTGTTTCGACTCGAACCTGGATAATACCTTCACGACTGCCCTGTAAGGTTGAAAAACCGCAAGGAATGACGCCCAGCCCGATATCCTGACCAGTGTAGAGGCCAGCATGGCATTACCGACGCCGTATACCTCAGTCAGGGGCCCTGCTATGAGCGAACCGATCGCAGCTGCGGAGAATATGACCGTATTAGTCACGGCGATCCCGTTCTTCCTCTCCGATTCCTCCACGTATTCCAGCCCCAGGTTGAACAGAGACAGGTTGTATCCCGCCACTCCGAATCCCAGTATCGCCTGCCACACGAACATCATCGGAAGGCTCTTTCCGGACAAGTAATAGAAATACGGGAAAAGTGCCTGCCAAATGGTCGAATATGCGAATACTATGGCGTTTCCGTACTTCCTGGATATCCTGCCCCAGAAGGGCGATGCGACCACTACCAGCAGCGTCCCTGTCGTTATCAGCAGGCTGATCGTGGACTTGGACAAATCAAGGACTTTGACGTAGAAAAGCGAGAAAGCCGGCGCCGCCATGTATATCCCGAGGTTGTAAAGGAACAGCCCCAGCGAGAAGTAAGTGAAGCTCCTTCCCAGCTCCCTGTCCCTGAACGGCATCGAGAGCCTCTTGAATACGGAGATCCTCCTCGGTTTCATCTGCGGGCCGGGGACCTCCTTCATCCGCTGGAGGGCGAATATGGACATGATGCCCGTTGCGCCCGAAATGGCGAATATTGCGATGTAGCCCGATTCGCCCGGCAGCCAGTCTATCAGAAGGCCGGCGAGCAGCGTGCCGACCACCGAGGCGAAGTTTGCGGCGGCGTTCCTCTTCGAGAACACCGCCCCCCATTCTCCCTGCGGGAAGGCCCCTCCCATCATGTCGGTCCATACGATCATGTAGATTACCGCCGGAATGGCCTGCAATGCGTTAAGGGCGATGAGCGCGGTCGCCTTCCAAGGCCAGGGAAGGAAGGGCACCAGCGCCATGGCCAAAAACGCCGACCTTGTCAGATACCCCGAAGATATGACCATGCGCTTCACGCTGCCGCTCCTTTCGGCTATGGACGCGAACGGAAGGAACAGCAGCATGTTGATGAGGGACGGCAGGAGGTTAAGCAGCGATATGCCCACTCCGCTCGCCCCGTAAGAAAGGGCCATTATGGATATGAACGGGGGTACCATGCCCGAGGAGACGTAGGCGAGCACGCCGTCGGTAACGGCGCAGCGGTAGTTGTGCCTCAGGCTTTTCC
>JAGOKM010000029.1 GCA_017994615.1 Bacillota bacterium
CGTCCATGTTGAGCTTGCCCAGAAGTACCGCCCCCTTAAGCTTCTCCACTACCGTGGCGTCATACGGCACGAAGCCCTTGAGTATCATGGACCCGCATGTGGTCTCCAGGCCCTTCGTGCACATGTTATCCTTCAGGGCGTAGGGCACTCCCGTAAGTGGGGCAGGATACGGCGCCCCTGCCCTCGCCTCGGCCCATGCGCGGTCCGCTTTCGCCGCCGCTTCCCTCGCATTTTCGAAGTCCTTCTTCAGGAAGGCCCTTACTTCTGGTTCTAGCGCCTCTATCCTCTTGATCGAACTTTCCAGCGCCTCGGTCGGGCTTGCCTCGCCCTTGGCGAAGGCGTCCGTAAGCTTCCTTATTCCAAGCTCGTAAAGCTCCATCTTCTTCCTCCTAATCCTCCTGCGAGTTGTCCATGATCCTCGGTACGAGGAAGAACTCGCCCTTCCTCTGCGGTGCGTTCATGAGGGCCTGCTCCTGCGTAAGTCCCTCGACAGGCACGTCCTCCCTCATCACGTTCACCATCTCCTGGGCGTGTGTCAGCGGCTCCTTGCCCTTTGTGTCTATCTCATCCAGCTTAGCCGCGTATCCGAGTATGTCTCCTAGCTGGGAGGCGAACTTTTCGGCCTCCTCTGGCCCGAACTCGAGCCTTGCGAGCTCTGCTATCCTCATGACGTCTTCCTTTGTTATGCCCATCAGAACAATCCCTCCTCCGGCTTCTCGGCGGCTGCGCCTATCTTCTTCAGGAACCCCTCCTCGTCGACCACTTCCACCCCCAGGCGGGCCGCCTTCTCCAGCTTCGAGCCGGCATCGGCCCCTGCCACCAGGAGGTCCGTCTTGGCAGATACGCTGTCTGTAACCTTGGCCCCCGCCCGTTCGGCCATCCCCTGCGCCGCGGCCCTGGTCATCCCTGCGAGCGTCCCGGTGAAGGCCACTGTCTTGCCCGATAGAGGCCCGTCCCTGGTTACCGCCGATTCGGGTTCGGTCGTGTTCACGCCGGCCTCCTTGAGCTTTTCCATGAGCCGGACGTTGCCCTCCGTCCCGAAGAAACGGACTATCGACTCTGCGACTACCGGCCCGACCGTGTCAATAGCCATTAAGTCCTCGGCACCGGCCTTCTCAAGGTCCTCGAGCGACCTGAAGCGCGAAGCGATCAACCTGGCTGTGGTGGCGCCCACATTCCTTATCCCGACCGAGACGATTAGCCTCGAAAGGGGCCTCGACTTGCTTGCGGAGATGGCTGCGGCCAGCTTGGATCCGGACTTCTCCCCCATCCGGTCCAGGCCTGCCAGGTCCTCCGGCTTTAGCCGATAAAGGTCTGCGAAGTCGCGCACCAGGCCCCTGGAGATGAGCTGGTCAATGACCGCGGGTCCCAGCCCGTCTATGTCCATGGCTTCGCGGGATGCGAAGTGCATGAGCCCTTCCCTAAGCCTTGCCGGGCATGAGGCGTTGTTGCACCTGACCGCCGCCTCGCCCTCCTGGCGGGCCACGGGCGATCCGCACTCCGGGCATGAAGACGGCATGGCGAAAACCGTCTCGGAGCCGTTACGGTCCTCAGGCACCGGGCCTACTACCTCGGGGATTACGTCGCCGGCCCTCTGGACGACCACGGTGTCGCCGACCCTCAGGTCCTTCGCCTTGATGAGGTCCTCGTTGTGAAGGCTCGCGTGCTGCACGACCACCCCGCCGACGCCCACCGGCTTCAGCACCGCCCTGGGCGTGAGCACGCCAGTGCGCCCCACCTGGACTTCTATCCTCAGCAGCTTCGTCCTCGCCTGCAGCGGCGCGAACTTGTAAGCAATGGCCCATCTGGGGCTCCTGGCCGTGAAGCCCAGCTCCCTTTGCTGCGCCAGCGAATCCACCTTTATGACCGCGCCGTCTATCTCGTATTCGATCTTCTCCCGCTGCTCTTCCAGCATGCGGCAGAAGTCCAGGACGGCCTCTATGCCGTCCGCCTTCTCTATGAGCGGGTTGACGGCGAACCCCAGCTTCCTTAACAGCTCAAGCGCCCCGTAGTGGCTCGTAAGGGGCTGAGGGGCAGGCTCCGGCAGATAATAAGCGAAGAAGGAAAGCTTCCTTCCCGCCGTAACCGAGGCGTCCAGCTGCCTCAAGGACCCCGCCGCCGAGTTCCTGGGGTTTGCGAAGGGCTGCAGGCCCTCCTCGTCCCTCGACCTGTTCAGTTCCGCGAAGTCTGCCTTCTTCATGTAGACCTCGCCCCTTACTGTCATTTCGCGGGGCAGCGGACCGCAGTCCGGGCAGTCGGACAGCTTATGAGGTATCTCCTTTATGGTCTTCACGTTCGCCGTGACGTCCTCGCCCACCACTCCGTCGCCCCGCGTGGCGCCCGCCGCCAGGACCCCGTCCCGGTATTCCAGGGACATCGCCAGCCCGTCTATCTTGGGCTCGCAGACGTAACCCACCTTGTCTGCGCCTATGGCCTTCCTCACCCTCGCGTCGAAGGCGACCAGCTCCTCCGTCGAGAAGCAGTTGTCCAGCGAGAGCATCGGGGCCTTATGCCTGTATGCAGGGAACCTGCCCGACGGGGCACCCCCCACCTTCTCGGTCGGAGAGCTTTCCTTCTTGAGTGAAGGGTTCGCGTCCTCGAGCGATCTGAGCTCCCTTACCAGCGCATCGTAGTCGGCGTCGCTGATCTCGGGCGCGTCAAGCTCGTAATAGAGCCTGTTATGCCGCTCTATCTGGCTTCTAAGTTCGTCTATCCTTGCAGCGGCGTTCTCTTTCATGCGTAAAACATCCATGGGCACCTCCGGAAGATGCACATCGGCCCCTTAAGCCTTGCTAAGCGGCGCGAAGCTCAAAGCCAGCCTCTTTATCCCCTGCCCGTCGAACGCGACGGTTACCACGGTGTCCCCCGCGGTCTTGGATACGCTCACTACCGTCCCCTTGCCGAAGGCCGGATGGCTCACCTTGTCGCCGGATTTGAACGGGTCCCTGCCGCCCCTGGCCTCCGGCATGCCCTGGGCGCTTCCGATATCTTCCTTCGTCAGGGGCCTCCTCTGGACTTCGCCGTAATGCGGACCTACGGCACCCAGGCCCTCCTGCGTCCCTTTTGACCATGCCGCCGACGAATAATTCCTGCCGGGGGTCCTCCAGCTCGGCATCTCCCCCGGATTGAGGCACTCCAGCACGCCTTGGGGTATCTCGTTGACGAACCTCGACAGGAGGTTCGAAGAAGGTGCCCCGTATAGCATCCTGTACGCCGCGTTTACGAGGTAGAGCTTCTGCTTGGCCCTCGTCATGCCGACGTAGCAAAGGCGACGTTCCTCCTCCAGCTGCTTGGGCTCGTAAATCGCCCTGGAGAGCGGGAAGACGTTCTCCTCCATGCCTATCATGAAGACCACGTTGAACTCCAGCCCCTTGGCTGAATGCAGTGTCATCAGGCTTACGCTGTCCTCGGCGAAGTTCGTCCTGTCCAGGTCCGTCAGAAGGGCCACCTCCTCGAGGAAGGCGTCTATGTCCCTGGGGTCGGGCCTCTCCCCCGGTTCCCCCCAGGCCCCCTCCTGCTCCCTGCCCTCGTCGAAGGCCCTGGCGGCCGCGTTCTGCCTGGCTTCGAACTCCCTTGCGACCGAGACGAGCTCCCTTAAGTTGTCGAGCCTCGCTTCCGCCTCCAGGCTGTCGTCGGCCTTCAGCTCCCTGTAATAGCCGCTGTCCTCGAGTATCCTCTCTATTACGTCGCCGAGCCTGAGCTGACCTTTGAGCGATATGAGAGAGTCGCCGAGCGCCACGAACGTCCCTACCAGGCGCCTACTTCTTTCTGCCCCCTTGTCGGTCGAGCCGAACTCCCTCGCCGCATCCCATAGGGATATCCCCCTCTGCTCGGAGACCGCCCTTACCCTCTCCTCCGTGGTTTCGCCGATTCCCCTCCTGGGCACGTTGAGTATCCTGGACAATGCCACCGAGTCGTGCGGGTTGACTATGAACCTCAGGTAGGCCAGGACGTCTTTCACTTCCTTGCGCTCGTAGAACTTCAGGCCGCCTATGACGCGGTATGGCATGCCGTCCTTCAGGAGCGCCTCTTCCACGAGCCTCGACTGGGAGTTCATGCGGTAGAGGACCGCAAACTCCGAAAGCTTCCGGCCCTCGGATATGACGAGCCTTTCCAGCTCGCGCACCACGAAGGCCGCCTCCTCGCGGTCCCCCGGCGCGTTGAAGAGCAGCACCTTGGATCCGCCCTCCTGCTGGGTCCAGAGCGTCTTCTTCTTCCTGCCCCTGTTGTTGGCTATGACCCCCGAGGCCGCCTCCAGGATGTTGGCGGTCGACCTGTAGTTCTGTTCTAGCTTTATGACCTTCGCGTCGGGGTAGTCGTGCTCGAACTCCAGTATGTTGGCGGGGTCGGCGCCCCTCCATGTGTAGATCGACTGGTCGTCGTCTCCGACTACCGCTATGTTGCGGTACTTGCCGGCAAGCAGCTTCACGAGCATGTACTGCGCGTGGTTGGTGTCCTGGTACTCGTCCACCATGATGTAGCGGTACCTCTCCTGGTATCGGTCCAGGACCTCGGGCCTTTCGGTGAAAAGGCGCACCGTCTGCATTATCAGGTCGTCGAAGTCCATGGAGCCGTTGTCGACCAGCAGCTTCTGGTACTTGGCGTAAATCCCCGCTATGCTCTTCTGCCATGCGTCCTTGGCCGCGAACTGCGCAGGTTCCAGCAGCTCGTTCTTCGCGTCGGATATGATGTTCAGCACCGCCGACGGCTTGTATATGTCCTTGGATAGGTTTAGCTCCCTCAAGGCCCTGTTCACGGCCGCAAGCTGGTCGGACTCGTCGAATATCGTGAAAGAGCGGGGGTATCCTATGAGTTCGGCCTCGTTCCTTAGAACCCTCACGCAGAAGGAGTGGAAGGTCGCCACGGTGACGTAGCGGCCGCTCTGCCCGGCCAGCCTTTCTACCCTGGACCTCATCTCCTCCGCCGCCTTGTTGGTGAAGGTTACGGCCAGGATCTCAAACGGCGGGATGCCGTGGTCGGCTATCAGGCTCGCGACGCGGTATGTCAGCACCCGCGTCTTCCCGCTGCCGGCGCCTGCCAGTATCAGAAGGGGCCCATCTACGTGACGGGCCGCCTCGAGCTGTCTTGGATTGAGGCAATCCTCGCCTATCAAGCCTTGGCTACCTCCGATTCAAGGAATTGCTTCGCCTTCCTCACCCTCGCAAGGCATGCTTCCTTCCCCAGGAGGTGCATGCTCTCGAACATCGGAGGCGTGATGCGCTTGCCGGTCAAGGCCACCCTCACCTGCATGAGGAAGTCGCCCAGCTTCATCCCCGAAGCCGCTATGGCCTCCCTGAACGCCGCCTCTATGTTCTCCTTCTCCCATACTGCGATTCCCTCGATCACCGGTTCCGCCGCCTTGAGGACGCCCAAAGAGAACGCCGCGTCGTGGGACGCCTTGTCCTTGAACGTCTCGGCGGCGAGGGCTACCTCTTCGGTGAACAGGAAGCCGAGCATCTCGGGCGCTTCCGTAAGGCGCGTTATCCTCTCCTGTATCTGCGCGGTTGCGTCTTCCAGGAACTTCCTGTCGAACTTGTGGCCCGCGCAGACCGGCACCGCCTCGCAGCCCAGAAGGTCCGGCTTGTGATGCCCGGTCCAGCACTGCGGGAGCAGACCTGCGTCCTTTATGAACGGCAGTATCCTGTCGGCCAGGTCCTTGACGGACATCTTCCTTATGTACTCGCCGTTGAACCAGTCCAGCTTCTTCATGTCGAAGATTGCGTCGGACTTGGAGAGGTTCTCGAGGCTGAACGCCTCCACCAGTTCATCCATGGTGAACATCTCGCGCTCGTCGCCGGGGTTCCAGCCCAGAAGCGCCAGGAAGTTGACCAGGGCCTCTGGTAGGTACCCCATCTGGCGGAACTCGCCGATGTAGACGGCGCCGGCCCTCTTGGAGATCTTGGTGCGGTCGGGGTTAAGCATCAAAGTCAGATGCCCGAACAAAGGCGCCTTCCAGCCCAGCAGGTCATATGCGACCAGCTGGTCGAACGTGTTGGTAAGGTGCTCTACGGCCCTCATCACGTGGGTGATGTCCATCAGGTGCTCGTCGACTACGGTCGCGAAGTTGTAGACGGGCGAGCCGTCCGACTTCACTATGACGAAGTCGCCGCGCTCTCCCATGTCCTTCTCCTGGTGGCCGCGCAGTATGTCGTCGAACTCGTACCTCTTGGAAGGCACCCGGATCCTGATCACGGGTTTGCGGCCCTGGGCCTCGTAAGCAGCCATCTGCTCCTGTGTTAGTCGGGCGCACTTTCCGTAGTAGCGGGGGGGCTTGCCCGCCGCCATCGCCTCTTCGCGCTCGCGGTCCAGCTCCTCCTTGGTGCAGTAACACTTATAAGCAAGGTCGTGGGCCAGGAGGTAGTCCACGGCTTCCTTGTAGGTGTTGTGGCGCTCCATCTGCCTGTAAGGGGCGTAGGGGCCCCCCACGTCCGGGCCTTCATCCCACTTGATGCCGAGCCACCTGAGGCCTTCGAGCACGCCTTCCTCGGATTCCTTGGTGCTCCTGGAAAGGTCGGTGTCGTCTATCCTCAAGACGAACTTGCCGCCCGTCTTCCTCGCGTAAAGCATGTTGTAGAGGGCCGTCCTCGCCGTGCCGACGTGGCAGTTCCCAGTGGGGCTCGGGGCTATTCTCACCCTGACAGTGTCGCCCATTATGATTTCCTCCAGTTCGGTGTAGTTTTCGCAGAATGGATAACTATAATATTTTATCACAGCTGATGTATTCACGGACCAACCCACGGGAAATCATACAGCCTACAAAGACATGCTCCTTAGCGGCTCCGCCAGCATGCTATAATCTGGCTTAAACGATGCCGGGAGGTGCGGGTATGGAAGCGCTGCAGGCGATATTGACCAGGCGCAGCATCAGGAAGTACAAGAAGGATCCAGTCGACGATTCGACGATAAGGAAGGTCCTCGAATGCGGGTTCGCAGCGCCGACCGCCAAGAACAGGAAGCCTCTGCATTACATCGTCATAAAGGACAGAGACGTACTCTCCCGGCTTGGAAGCATGCACATGTACGCAGGCATGGTGGAAGGATCCGCCTTCTCGATACTCGTATGCGGCGACTACGCCCTTGAGGACAGGCGCCAGTTCATCGACCAGGACGGCGGGGCCGCGTGCGAGAACATGCTCGTAGGCGCCAATGCGATGGGGCTCGGCGGCGTATGGTGCGGCGTTCCCGAGGGCGGCGAGCGCGAGGACGCCATAAGGAAGATCTGCAGGATACCTCCCGGGATTACCCCTGTAGCCCTTCTCGCCTTCGGAGTCCCGGATGAGGTGAAGGAGACGCCGGACAGGTATGACGCGTCCAGGGTCAGGGAGGACGTCTGGGAGTGAGAGAAGCAAGTGCAGTCGTCCATACTCAAGGCCGAACGGTGGACACCGTCCTTTTCGACCTGGACGGCACATTGTTGCCCATAGACCAGGACCTCTTCGTGAAGTCGTATTTCGCGGAGCTGGCAAAGAAAGTGGCGCCCCTAGGATACGATCCCGGAAGTCTGGTCGCCGCCGTCGTGGCAGGGACCAGGGCCATGGCGGAGAACGACGGGAGCATGACGAACGCCGAGCGTTTCTGGGATGTTTTCACAGGGCTCCTCGGACCCGGCATAAGGAAGCATGAGCCCGTTTTCGAGGACTTCTACAGGAACGAGTTCAACAAGGTCGGCGTGCTTGCCTCGCCCACGCCCAAGGCGGCTTACTGCGTGAGGACGCTCAAGCAGAAGGGATATGACCTGGTCCTTGCCACCAATCCGCTGTTCCCGATGGTCGGCACGCTGGCAAGGATGGGCTGGGCAGGCGTGGACCCCTCCGATTTCTCCCTCATTACGACCTACGAGGACTGCAGGTACTGCAAGCCGAACAGGGGCTACTTCGAAGACATTGCCGCAAGGATGGGCAAGGCGCCTGGACAGTGTCTCATGGTGGGCAACGATGCCGACGAGGACCTCGTGGCACAAGACCTCGGGATGGACGTCTTTCTGCTGACAGACTGCCTGATAAATAAGTCAGGCAGGGATGTTTCCAGTTACAGGAAGGGCGGTTTCGACGAGCTTCTGATGTTCATAGACGGGCTCCCCGTGCTGGCACGATAGGGATAAGAAGGGGGGCTGCGGCATCAATGCCGCAGCCCCCCTTGTTTTACTGTGCCTATTTCACTTTGTATCCGCTCGGCAGGGCGAACCTGTCGTCCGGGATGTCCTGTTCGTTCACCATCGTTACCGTCATGTAGACGTCGTCGACGGACATCTTCATCAGTACGCCCAGCCTTTCGGACACCCATATCTCGTAGGACTTGCCGTTGTAGATCACGTTGGCGCCCCTGCATTGCTCGCCTCTGATCTCCTCCCTGCCCTTGTAGGCATACAGGGAGAAATCGGTGGCGTACATTATGCTCGGGTCATACGGGGCGAGCACTTTCAGGGCGAGGTCGTTCGGCTTCACCTTGCTTACGGTCTTCACCACGGAGTTCCAAGTATATATGTCGGCGCCGTCGTATAGCATGTAGAGCTTCACAGCTGCGTCCACCGCGCGGTATTCCTTCTTTCCCTTCACGCTTACGCTTACCTTGGTCTTGAGCATGTTGTCATATTGCTCCGTGTAGACGGCGGGTATCGTTCCCCGTTTTGCGATGAGCGAGATGAACTCCTCTTCCGTCAGCGGCCTGTTCTCTTCCATTGCCTTTGCCGCTTCCTCGGCGGCCTGCTGGACCGCCTGCTGCACCATCTGTACCAGGCCCGGGAACATGCTGCCTGAGAAGTCGATGCCGGCGGGCGGGATGAAAGTCGAATCCGGGATGTCCCTGACGATTACGTTTGTCACGTCCATCTGCATGTTGTCCTTCAGTACCCTTATGGCAATGCCATATTTTTCGCTAATCCACTGGTACTGGACTTCGCCGTCCATCTTGATCTCGGCTTTTACGCAGTCATAGCCATTCACCGACTCCCTGCCCAGTATCCTCACCTCGGTGGTGGCCTTCTGTATGTCCTGCAGCCCTGCTTCGCCTTTGTTCTCATACTGCTTAAGGTCATATTTCTGCCCCATGTTGCTCACCGAAGTCCACATGTACATGAACTGGCCGTCGTTGATCGCATAGGATATCATTCCTTCGGACTTCGCCTCCATGTACGTCCTGATATCCTTTGCCTTGACAAGGGCTACGCTCACCAGCTCATTGTCCATCTTTACGGTGTAAGTATATTCCAGGCTGCTGAATGCCCTTTTGTTATAGTATTCGAGCAGTACCTCCTTGTCCGTCAAAGCTGCGGCGATCAAGCCATTGAAAACGAGGATGATAAGCATCGTTAAAACAATCCTACGGGACATCTTAAAAGCCTCCTCAAGATTTCAGTCACGGTTGTAATTCAATGCCTTTACCATCAATCCTTCACATCGACTCACATTGAGATGATGTGAAAGTTGCATCGCTGTGAAGGATTCCCAAGTGTTTTTATAATTCATTCAGTTATTACATTATGAGGGGTGATCAGAGTGCAGAGGTCCAGGCATTTGGCGATAGCGCACCTGGCGGTCGCATGCATATCACTGGCGGGATGCGACAGGGTCTGGACATTGACCTTCAAAGAGGCTTACGACCTCGCAGGATGGCATCTGGCGCCCTATGACGCGGATGACGAATACTTCATCGACGAAACCGGATTGATGCTCGACGCGACAGCACCGGATATGTCCTCTTCAAGATGATCAGGGTCCAGCATTACTGCGCTATGATACCTGCGGAAACCTAAGAGGTTCTAAACTGGAACCATGCCATAGCCAATCGACGGCAGGAATCCCCCGAATCGCTGAGGTTGGTTCTTCTTTCGCCTGGCATCCGTGTCCTTGCGCATCGGTCGGGGTGCCGGCCGATGCCGTGCTTCCGGGCATTTCTGATATGGCGTCGTTACCGGCTTCAGGGCCGCTTCGCCTTTAAGGCGGGCGACTTCTGACCCTGCACGGCCAGCTTTGTTCGGGAGCGTGTTGCGAGAGGACGGATGTATCCATTTATATGCAGGCCGTATGCTTGACAAGCGGCGGTTCGATGATTAGACTCAGTGATAATTGAATAAAAACAACCGATGAGCGAGATTAGTAAGCCAGTGAAACGTTCCCAGCGAGTGGCCGGCGGTGGAAGGGCCATATCGGGAAGCTGGAAGAATGGACTCGCGAGGGCGATCCGAAAGTGCGCAGGCACGATTAGGCGTCGACGGGAGGCCGGCCCGTTACAAAGCGGACATGCGTCATGCGCGCATGAGCAAGGGGGCTCTTTCGAGCCAATTTGGGTGGTACCGCAGGATGCCAGTCTTGTCCCATTTAGGGATGAGGCTGTTTTTATTTTGAACGGAGGCAGTTTGGGATGTGCAATTGCGGCAGGCGATGGCGACCGTGAAGCATCGGCAACGTCAGAATCCGATTTTCGTCAAGGGGTGGGTATTATGAGAAGGACAGCTCTTATTATCGTTGCGTTGGCTTCGGTCATGCTATTCGCCTCCGGTTGCGGGGGAAAGGTCCCGACCATCGGCATATCGCAGTATGGTGAACACGCTTCACTGGACAACTGCCGCAAGGGTTTCCTCCAGGGGCTGACAGATGCGGGGCTTGTGGAGGACAAGGATTACAAAGTTGATTACCAGAACGCAGGTTTCGACAACGCCGTTGCGACGCAGATTGCCCAGAACTTCTCAAGCAAGGGCGTGGCCCTTATGTGCGCAATCGCAACGCCTTCAGCGACCGCATGCTTCGCTGCGGCTGAAGACAAGGACATCCCGGTCGTATTCACGGCGATAACAGACCCTGTGAAGGCCAAGCTCGACAAAGGCAACGTCACAGGCACCAGCGACAAGCTCCCGGTGGAAGCCCAGCTGGATCTGATCAGGCGCCTTCAGCCCGATGCCGATACGATCGGCATCATCTATACGCTAAGCGAGCCGAACTCCGTATCCTCCATCGCGGAATACCAGGCCAAGGCAGCCGCCTTCGGCTTCGCAATCGAGGCGATAGGCGTAACCCAGCAGTCGGAGGTGAGCCTTGCCACCGATGCCATGATTGCAAAAGGCGTAGACTGCCTATCAAACCTCACCGACAACAACGTCGTGTGTGTGCTGCCCTCAGTCCTTGAAAAGACCAGGGAAGCCGGCATACCGGTATATGGGAGCGAAGTCGAGCAGGTGAAGATCGGATGCGTGGCGGCTGCAGGCATCGACTACTTCGAGCTCGGAAGGCAGACAGGGGCGATAGCCGCAAGGATATTGAAGAAGGAGGCTAAAGCCTCTGAGATCCCCTATGAGACGATAAGCGAGTACGGCATCTACATCAACTCCGCAGCCCTTGCAGAGTTTGCAATGGAAATCCCTCCGGACATGTCGGATAAGGCCATAGAAGCCGGCAACTGATAGGTCTGCAACAATGCCGAGGCGCAGGCGGCAGCCTGCGCCTGACGATTATACAGGCAAGGATGATTTGGATGAGCGTTTTCTTCGACCTGGCCATAGGCACCCTTACGCAGGGCCTGATCTATGCCCTTCTGTCTTACGGGGTGTATATAACGTACAAGATACTGGATTTCCCCGACCTTACGGTGGACGGGAGCTTCCCTCTGGGCGCTGCCGTGACTGCCGTCCTGTTGACCCATGGGTTCGACCCCTACCTGACGTTGCCCGTCGCGCTTGCCATAGGGGCGACTGCAGGCCTGATAACTGGGCTCATCCACGTCAAGCTGGGCGTGAGAGACCTTCTTGCGGGGATAGTAACGATGACGGCGCTCTTCTCGATCAACCTCCAGATAGCTGGATCGAACCTGATCGTGGAAAGGGCGGTGGACACTATTTTCACAGCAAGGCCCACGATGGCTGTCATCGGGGCCCTTCCCCTGATCTACAGGAAGCTGATAATCTCCCTGGTGATGGCCGTCGTATTCAAGCTGCTCCTTGATTCTTATCTCAAGACCAAGAACGGCCTGCTTTTAAGGGCTGTCGGCGACAACAGCCTGCTTGTGACCACCCTTGCGGAGGACAAGGGAAGGCTCAAGATCATAGGGCTTGTGATATCGAGCGCGCTGGCGGCCCTCGCCGGCGCGGTGGTCTGCCACGAACAGCGCTCGTTTTCGAGCACCATGGGCACCGGCCAGGTGGTTTTCGGCCTTGCCACCGTCATAATAGGCATTACCCTTTTCAAAAAGCTCGGCTTCGTCAAGGGGACGACTGCAGTGATGATAGGTAGCATTCTCTACAAGGCGAGCATCCAGGTGGCAATCAGCCTGGGCCTTCCGGCAAACCTGCTTAAGTTCGTGACAGCTGCTTTGTTCCTCATGATCCTTGTCGTCGGCAGCAGGCAGAAAGGCGGGCTGAAGGATGCTTGAGCTCATAAACATAAGCAAGACATACAACCCGGGCACTGTCAACGAGATGTGCCTGTTCGAGGGCTTCAACCTGGATGTTCCTGACGGGGAATTCGTTTCCATAGTCGGCAGCAACGGAAGCGGCAAGACTTCGCTGCTCAATATAATATGCGGCAGCATACCCATCGACACGGGCGATGTGCGCATAGGCGGCAACAGCATCAAGAAGCTGAAGGACTTCCAGCGCTACAGGAGGATCGGCAGGGTCTACCAGAACCCTGCCATGGGGACTAGCCCTGACCTAACTCTCCTTGAGAACATGTCGCTTGCCGATAACAAAGGCAGGACATTCGGCCTCAGCGCAGGCATTAACAGGTCCAGGGTGGCTTTCTACAGGGAACAGCTGGCGATTTTGGGATTAGGTCTGGAGGACAAGCTCCATGAGAAGGTAGGTTCCCTGTCAGGCGGTCAAAGGCAGGCGGCCGCCATGGTCATGTCGACGCTGACGCCGGTCGATTTCCTCATATTGGACGAGCATACGGCCGCATTGGATCCAAAGGCCGCTGAGACGGTCATGGAGCTGACGGACAGGATCGTAAAGGAGAAGAAGCTGACCGCCATGATGGTCACCCATAACCTCAGATATGCGGTAGAGTACGGCAACAGGCTCATAATGATGGACAAGGGGCGTATCGTACTGGAAAAATCAGGCGCCGAAAAGGCGGACCTTAAGGTCGACGATGTGCTCAAGGTCTTCACGGATATAAGCATAGAATGTGGGAACTGACAATTCGTTCTAATGCTTTTCCAGTAGCTGACCATGCCTTATCGGCGAAATAAGCGTGCCTGGCATCTCTACCGGCACGCTTCCTGGCAGTTATAAATCGGCAGCATTCCAATCATCCATAAAGCATCTTTGTAACTTTATCGATTGCAGAAGCGGTCATATAAGGGTCCTGGAACCCCAGTATTCGACCTGGAAATCCCTCACCCATAGCGATGAACCAGGTGTTAGCGCATATATCGATATGCAGGACCACCTGCTCCTGTACTTCGACA
>JAGOKM010000030.1 GCA_017994615.1 Bacillota bacterium
CTCCAAGGGAGAACCTTACGAACTTGCGTCCCAGCGACCTTGCTATGGATTAGCCAGAGAGGTCTTGCCTACCCCAGGCGGCCCAACGAGGCAGAGGATGGGGCCCTTGTTGAGCGAGGAAAGCTTCCTTACGGCAAGGAACTCAAGTATCCTCTCCTTGACCTTCTCGAGGCCCCAGTGGTCCTCGTCGAGGACCTTCTTGGCCTGGTTCAGGTCCAGCACGTCCTCGGTGTAGTTCCCCCAAGGAAGCGATGTAAGCCATTCGATGTAGGTCCTCGATACAGTGGCCTCGGGGGCCATGGACCCCATCAGCTTGAGCCTCTTTATCTCAGATTCGACCTTGGCCTTTACCTCTTCGGGAGCCTTGTTGTCCTGGAGCTTCTTCCTCCAGCTCTCGGCGTCGGCTTCCTTGTCCTCTTCCTCGCCCAGCTCCTTCTGGATGACCTTCATCTGCTCCCTCAGGTAGTACTCCTTCTGGGATTTGTCTATCTGGCCTCTGACCTTGGCCTGCAGCTCCTGCTCGATTTCAAGCACCTGTTTCTCCGTCTCGATTATGGCGATCAGCTTCTCGAGCCTTTCGTCCACATCCTCTGCATCAAGCAGGCTCTGCCTCTGGGCCAGCCTCAAGGGCAGGCGAGGGGCTATTTCGTCGGCGAGCCTTGCTGGGTTGTCTATCCTGCTGATGCCCAGCGCGATCTCGCTGGGTATGGCCCTAGACGACTGCAGCAGGCTTTCGAAGCTGCTCAAAGCCATACGCATAAGAGTCTCGGTCTTGGCGGTGCGGACCGTGGAATCGGTGAGCACCTTGACTTCGGCCATAAGTATTCCGTCCTTCTCGATGAAGCTCACCACTTTACCCCTGTTGAGGCCCTGCATCAGCACCCTCAGGGTTCCGTCCTGCCCCTTTACCGACTGCTTGATCTCAGCTACGCAGCCCATGTCGAAGAGGTCCCTTGCAGAAGCTTCCTCCACCGCAGGGTCCTTCTGGGATATGAGCAGTACTATAGAATCGTCAGAGGACGCCCTCTCCACCGCGTTTACCGACTTGGGCCTTCCGACCTCCAAAGGCGTGAACATTCCTGGGAAGAACACCACACCCCTCAACGGGACCACCGGGAGAAGGCGCATCTCCACTATCTGACCTTTTTCGTCTATCGTCCTGTGTGTCATCGTGAGTGCACCTCCTGGTTTACATAACGCTGAAATCCGCATTATGGTTCCACTTGTATTATATCATCCAATGGCAGGTATCCGATTATATACAATGATGCCCGGCCATCTCGTTCAGGGATGCCGGGCATCTGGCTAGGCCGTCTTGGTGCTGGCCCGGGGCTTCTTCCTGACGGCCTCGGAAGCCTTTTCGACGGCATCCCTGTCTATTGTTATCCTCTTCATGTCCGGCCGGTCCGGGGCCATGAACATTATGTCGAGCATCAGCTTCTCCATCACAGACCTCAGCCCCCTGGCCCCCGTTCCCAGCTGGGACGCAACCTCCGCCACGGCAGCTATGGCTTCGTCCGAGAACTCCAGCTCGACGCCCTCCATGGACATCAAGGCCTTATATTGCCGCGTAAGCGCGTTCTTGGGCTTGGTCAGCACATCGATGAGGGCTGCCATGTTCAAGTCCTCCAGTGTCACCACAACCGGCATCCTGCCAACGAACTCAGGTATCATGCCGAACTTCAGCAGGTCCTCCGGTATGAGGCGCTTAAGAGATTCGGAGGAAGCCGTCCTTCCCTGGGGCTTGGCCTCTGCCGTGAAGCCAAGGACTTTGGCACCGGTGCGGCGCTCAATTATCTTGTCGAGCCCGTCGAAAGCGCCCCCGCAGATGAAGAGTATGTCCGTAGTGTCGATCTGTATGTACTCCTGCTGCGGATGCTTCCTTCCGCCAACCGGCGGCACGTTGGCTACAGTCCCCTCCAGGATCTTCAGCAGGGCCTGCTGGACCCCCTCGCCGGATACGTCCCTGGTTATGGACGGGTTCTCGCTCTTCCTTGCAATCTTGTCTATCTCGTCAATATAGACGATGCCGAACTTGGCCTTGTTCACGTCCCAGTCGCTCGCCTGTATGAGCCTCAGGAGTATGTTCTCTACGTCTTCGCCTACGTAGCCGGCCTCGGTCAGCGCCGTGGCGTCGGCTATCGCGAACGGGACGTCGAGTATCTTGGCCAATGTCTGCGCAAGGAGCGTCTTGCCGCTGCCCGTGGGCCCGAGCATCAGTATGTTGCTCTTCTGCAGCTCAACATCGTCCCCTAACGCTTTCGACTTCGAAAGCACCCTCTTGTAGTGGTTATATACTGCCACTGAGAGGACCCTCTTGGCGTCTTCCTGCCCGATGACGTACTGGTCCAGTGCTTTCTTTATCTCGCTGGGCTTGACCAGCCTGGGCTGGAAGCCGCCCTTCCCTTCCTGTGTCTCCTTCTCGAATATCATGTTGCAGAGCCTGACGCAGTCCCCGCATATGGAGACACCCGGGCCTGCTATCATGACCCCGGCCTCTTCCTCTCCCCTTCCGCAGAAGGAGCATGCCAGCGGCTTCTTCTCCTTGTCCTTCGAGCTCTTCCTCGGCATTACTCCGCAGCCGACCTCCTTGCTTGAACTTCGGGTCCGCCCTCCAGGATGTTGTCGATTATCCCGTATGCCTTCGCTTCCCTCGCCGTCATGAACCTGTCGCGGTCGATGTCGGCTGCAACTGTGGACGCCCTCTTTCCCGTATGCTTGGATATCACCTGTTTTACAAGTTCCTTGAGCCTGAGTATCTCCTTGGCGTGGATCTCTATGTCGGTCGCCTGCCCCGATGCCGACCCAAGAGGCTGGTGAATAAGCACCCTGGAGTTCTCGAGGGCGAACCTCCTGCCGGGCTCCCCGCCCATCAGTATGATCGAAGCCATGCTCGCCGCCAGGCCTACGCAGAAAGTGGCGACGGGAGGCTTTATGAACTGCATAGTGTCATATATCGCCATGCCTGCGTAAATGGAGCCGCCGGGGCTGTTGATGTACAGGTTGATCTCCTTTTCCGGGTCCTCAGACTGCAGATAGAGCATCTGTGCTATCACCAGGTCGGAAGTGTGCATGTCGATTTCGCCGCTCAGGAAGATTATCCTGTCCTTCAAAAGGCGCGAATAGATGTCATACACCCTCTCGCCTTTGTTAGTCTGCTCAACAACGTACGGTATGAGGCCCATGCCCAATCCTCCCTTCCCGTCCAACATGGATCTTTGCTTACTTTGCCTCGTCTTTGTCTTCAACCTCGTTCCCATGCTCATGGTCGTGGTTATGCTCATGTTTATGCTCATGGTCATGATTCTGCGTGCACCTGCCAGCTTCAGGGTCCGCGTCGCTTGCGGTGGACAGCAGCCTTATCGCCTTGTCCTGTGCTACCAGCCTGCTCACGGACGAGCGCACATCCTTGTTCTCGCGGAGCTTCTTCAGGTCTGCCGGCTTCACTTCGCCCGGCTTACCTGCCATCATCTCTATCGCCCTGTCTATCTCGGCGCTTGTGACCTTCAGGTTGTTCGAAGCGAGGAGCTCGCGTATCACCAGCTGCTGCCTTACCGCCTCCTCCGCCCTCGGTTTCATCTCCATCAGGAGCTCTTCCTGGGTCTTCGAACGGGACTTGAGGTAATCCTCCCACTTCAGGCCCTGCTCCTGCACGCGCCTGGCGAGGTCGTTTAGCATGTCGGCAGCCTCAGCGTCGACCATTGCGGATGGCGTCTCGACATCGGATTCTGCCGTCAGCTTCTTCAATGCGTCTATGCCCAAGGCCCTTACCGCGCTGTCGTATGCCCTGTGTTCCATGCTGTGCTTTACAGCGCCCTTCAGTCCGGCCAGGTCGTCGAAGCCCAGCTTCTTTGCGAACTCATCGTCCTTCGCAGGCACGAGCTTGTCCTTGATCTCCTTGACCTTGCACTTGAATGTAGCTGGCTTGCCTGCAAGGTGGGCCGCCCTGTAATCTTCCGGGAATGCTACCTTGACGTCCACTTCGGAGCCCTTGTTCGCGCCGACGAGCTGTTCTTCGAAGCCCGGTATGAACTGCCCCGAGCCTATAAGCAGGTCAACTCCTTCGGCGCTTCCGCCCTCGAAAGCCTCTTCCTCAGGAGTACCTTCGTTTATTATCCCCTTGAAGTCTATGGTCACCATGTCCCCGTCCTTGACCTTCCTGCGGTTGGAGGGTACGTACTCGGCAAGCTGGCCGGCGTAGCCGTCGAGCTCCTTGTCAACGTCCTCGTCTGTGACGGGTTTGATGTCCTTCTGCATCCTGAAGGATTTATAGTCGGCCAGCTTCACCTCCGGCTCGACCATTATCATCATCTTGAATGATTCTTCGTTGCCGGATTCGAGGTTCAGCTTGTCCAGGCCCTCGAACTCGGGGTCTGCTATGGGCTTAAGGCCGTTGTCCAGCACAGCCTTCCTGTAGGCCGAATTCACTACGTTCTCCAGGGCCTCCTGCAGTATGCTCTCCTTGCCGGCATAGCGCTCCACCATCGCCTTGGGGGCCTTTCCCTGCCTGAAGCCGGGTATCCTCACCCTTCTTCCTATCGCTGAGAGCGCATTCTCGATCTCCTTGCGCGCCGTCTCCTGGTCCACAACGACCTCTACGGTCGCTACGCTTGCCGCCTTGCCTACGAAATTAACCTTCAACATCCAACGCACCTCTTGCTCCGGCGAAGCCGGTTCCTGATAAACTGATAATCGGCGGCGTTAACTCCGCCGCCGACAAAGACACTCATGGAGCGGAAAACGGGATTCGAACCCGCGACCCTCGCCTTGGCAAGGCGATGCTCTACCGCTGAGCTATTTCCGCAGCCGCTGATGCCCGAAATTCTAATTGGGGTGGATGATGGGACTTGAACCCACGGCCCTCAGAGCCACAATCTGATGCTCTAGCCACCTGAGCTACACCCACCGCGTCGTGCGACCTGTAAGCCGCAATGGGTATTATACACTTACTGGCTGTATCGAGGCAATATAGAATTAGTCATGTAAAGCGTGTCATATGGCCGACCTGCCGATATTTGTTGACTTATGCGAATATGTGTTGTTGAATATTATGGAATTGCGGGCGGCCTGTCGATGCAAGGCGTCATTAGAGGCCTTTATGCGGATAAGTGGACGGAAGACCGGAAGGCCAGCCCGGGAGGATAGGTCTTGTACAATACAGCTAAACCAGGTACGTTAAAGTATGTCATCAACGAGATGAACCTGAAATTCAAGCGGATGTCACCGTCGCGTTTCCTCGTGCTCGGATTCCTGGTAATCATACTGGCCGGTGCGTTTCTTCTCATGCTGCCTGTATCCAATGCAGACGGCGAGATGCAGGGGTTTGTGGATGCGCTTTTCACAGCCACATCGGCTACATGCGTGACGGGCTTGGTAGTGGTGGATACGGCCCTCAACTATACACGCTTCGGGCAGCTGGTGATCCTGGTCTTGATCCAGGTAGGCGGGCTCGGTTTCATGTCCATGGCCACAATGATCTTCATACTGCTCGGCAGGCGCATAGGCCTCAGAAGCAGGCTGCTGCTGCAGGAATCCTTCAACAAGTTCAGCATGCAGGGGCTTGTGAGGCTGACGAAGACCGTGCTGAGCCTGACCCTGTTCATCGAAGGTATAGGGGCGTTGCTCCTCTATTTCCGGTTCGAGCCCCTGCTACCCACGGGTGAAGCGATGTTCTACGGCCTGTTCCATTCCGTGTCGGCGTTCTGCAATGCGGGTTTCGACCTGTTCGGCAAGGTAAGCGGCCCGTTTTCAAGCTTGAGCTCTTTCACTAATGACGCTTTCGTCCAGCTGGTCATCGGGGCGCTCATCATCGTCGGCGGCATAGGTTTCCCTGTGCTTGCCGAGATAATCACCTACAGGAGCAACAAGAACTACCATATATCGATACATACGAGGCTGGTCGTTCTGATTACGTCCATTTTGCTCGCAACAGGGGCGATAGCGGTCTTCGCCCTGGAATACGGGAACCCGGATACCCTGAAGGATGTCCCCCTGTTCTATAAGATAACCAACTCCGTCTTCATGTCCATCACTCCGAGGACTGCGGGCTTCAACATACTGCAGATCGGTTCTCTCAGGGGGCCGACCGTGCTCGTCATAATGATGCTGATGTTCATCGGCGCATCGCCCAGCTCCACCGGAGGAGGCATAAAGACTGTCACGGCAGGTGTCCTTGTAATGAGCCTTCTGGCCACCATAAAAGGGGACGAAAACGTCGAATATCACGAGAGGCGCATACCTAAAGACCAGGTAATGCGGGCTATTTCGGTAATTCTTCTGTCTGCCGGGATTGTCCTGGCGGGGATATTCCTTATGACCGTTTTCGAGGACAAGTCGCTGCTGGATATGCTTTTTGAAGTCATATCGGCCTTTGCAACTGTGGGTCTCTCAAGGGGTATAACCCCAGAGCTCGGGGTCATGAGCAGGTTGCTCCTGGTAGTCATTATGCTGATGGGAAGGTTGGGGCCGCTTACTTTCGCAGTGGCCTTGAACTACAGGAAGACCGCAAGCAAGGTCAAAGTATCATTCCCGGAAGAGCATGTGATGATAGGATGACGTCGGGCACATTAGAGGAAGGGCGCCTTAAGGCGTCCTTTGCATTTCAGATTATCCTGCCGCCGCAGGCGACGACTTCTCCGTCGTAGCAGACCATGCTCTGGCCGGGTGCCGAAGCCCATACAGGCTCGTCGAACCTTGCAGTGAGCCTTCCTTCCGCTATGCGGACGGTTGCCTGGGCCGGTGCCATCGACGACCTGGTCCTTACAAGGAGCCTGACGCCCTCTCGGAGCCGCCTCTCGTCAATGCAGCCGAAGGCGACGTCCTCTGCTTCCACCACATCGACGAGGCAGTCTTCGGCCGAACCAAGGTAGATAGCATTCGCCTGATGGTCTGTCCTGGCTATGTATGCCCTGCTGCCTGTCGCGATCCCATGGCCCTTCCTCTGCCCTATTGTGAAGAAGCGCGACCCGCGGTGGGTCCCCAGCAGCTTCCCTGTCTCAATGTCAAATGCAGGGCCTTCCCGCTCCAACTCCGGCAGCTTCGCGCTTAGCCACTCTTTCAGATCCCCGAGGATGAAACAGGCTTCCTGAGAGGATTTGACCCCGGAGTAATCAAGGCCTATCTTGGCCGCTTTCTCCCTGACTTCCTCCTTGCGGAAGTCACCGAGCGGCAATATCAGCCTATCCCTTATTTCCTTGCCCAGCCTGTATAGGAAATAAGACTGGTCGTTCTTCTTCGATGCCCCCATTGAGATGTATCTCTCGCCGCCTATCGAGGCGACTTTTGCGAAATGGCCCGTCGCTATGCTGCGGATGCCGAGCCTGTCTGCGGCATCCGCAAGCCTTTTGAACTTGAATCCGGGATTGCACGATATGCAAGGATTGGGGGTCAACCCTTCTTTATATGCCTGTAGGAAGGGCTTTACCACAAAATCGTCGAATTCTTGCTCCAAATCATCTATAATCATCGGTATGCCTAGGCAGGATGCAGCATTTTGGGCCCTGACGACCGAATCGCGCGACACAGAGGCAGTGCGCAGCATCAGTCCGTTGACTTCATATCCCTGTTCTTTCAGGATATGTGCCGAGATAGAGCTGTCTATGCCCCCTGACATCCCCAGAAGGACCGCGCGTCCTGTGTCTTTTGCGGTCATGTTTGCACCTCCTTTCAGGATTATACTATCTATTCTTGCGTCTAAGGGGGAGCAATGATGGATTTCAAGCTCAAAGCGCCAATGAGGGCCTTCTGGAGCCTCGCAGCCCCTTTCGTGAAGGCCTGGATGGGCTTCCTTATGAGGCCGATAATAGTCAACAGACTGCCTGAAGGCCTGAAGCCGCCATATTTGATAATCTCCAACCATGTCACGGTATACGACGGTCTCATCGTTGCCTTGTATTCGAAGCATCTTCCGGTCGTGGTCTTCGACGACGTGCAAAGGCTGGACTTCTTGAAAACCCTGCTTTTCGAGAATTCAGGCGTCATATTCAAACCGGTCGGCATCCCAGACCCGCTTGTCGTAAGGCATATGGTCAAGGCGAGGGACGCCGGAAGGAACATCCTGCTGTATCCTGAGGGCGAGATTACGTGGACTGGAGATTCCAAACCGCTTGAGCACAACCTCGCCAGGCTTGTCAAACTCCTCAGGATGCCTGTTGTGCTGGCCAAATTCAAAGGCGGCTATGCTAAGCAGCCCAACTGGGCTAACAGCGCAAGGAAAGGAAGATGCCAGCTTGAGTACGACCTGCTTCTGACGCCTGAACAGTTGGACGTCATGGACGACACCCAGATCCTGCAGCATCTCTCCTCGGCTCACCGGCATAGCGAAATCGACTGGCTGGCAAGCGAACAGGGAGAAGCTTTTAGATATTCCAGCAGCATGCCAACTCTGGGATTGCAGCTTCTGCTGTTCTGCTGCCCGTCCTGTAAGGGCACCAACTGCATGAAGACGGACGCCTCCAGCATACACTGCGAGAAATGCGGCTATTCGGCAACGTTGGACGCAAACCTTAGGTTGGCCGTGGCCCCAGACAAGAAGCCCGCCATAGATGACATAAGGCAGTGGTATGGCTGGCAGCTCGGTTACTGGAAGGAAACTATCCGCAGGAGGTCGACGCAGGGTGGGACGATACTTAGGGCTGATTCAAATGACATCCTGTCCAGCCCCATCGAAGGCCACAGGCTGGCAAGAACCGGCCATGGGCCTGTCGTGCTTGATAATGGAGGTATACATTTCAGTGACACCGATGGGAATGTAATGACAATCCAGATAGAAGAGATCAGAGCTGTGCACTCCGTAAAATTCTCCGCTAACAGGGATTATAGGCTCCTGATACGGACGAGCGCCGATTTCTTCTTGATACCCCTCGTAGAGCCAAACCTGCCCGTGCTTTCATGGGAGCTGGCCATTGAGGAGATGATTGCAATGGCAGAAGAAATGAAGGGAGCCGGTAAGGCAGCCCCGACACCTTGATGACATGGCTTCAGCCATTTATAAGCTCAATCGAGCCACAATACTTTTCAGCAAGGGTTAACATTCAGCGATTACTTCATTGTGGAAAGAGGTATCTTATGTTTTTTAGGGTATCGGCCTGGTTGATAAATAATCTCTCAATGGCATTCATAGGCTTCTGGTCGATTGCCATAATCGTAGCGGTCTCTAACATAGCTACCATGCCCATCCTGAAGGCTGGCGCCCCCAGAAAGGGTAAGAAACTCTCGATAATGGTCCCTGCCAGGAATGAAGAGCGCAATATCGAAAGGTGCGTAAGGTCTCTGCTCGACCAGGATTACGAGGATTACGAGCTTATCGTGCTGGACGATAATTCCACGGATGCGACAGGAGACATCCTTGATAGAATTTCAAAGGAGAACCCTAGGTTGAAGGTGATCAAAGGGACTCCGCTGCCGGAAGGATGGCTCGGCATGAACTGGGCGTGCCTTCAGCTTGCAAGGGCTTCGACTGGCGAAATCCTGATGTTCGTGGATTCAGACACTTGGCACGAAAGGTCCAGCGCATCAGCAACAGTGAGCGTATTCGAGAATTCGAAGGCAGGGCTGGTTTCGGGCGTCACAAGACAGAGATACGGCGGTTTCCTTGAGATGATGCCCGTCATGATCATGCCGTGGGGTATGATAAGCCTGATGCCACTCTATTTCATGTACCATCTGAAGACCAGCCTCCTTGCGATTGCGGCAGGGCAGTACATGTGCTTCAAGCGTGATGACTACTTCCGCATCGGCGGCCACGAGGCGGTCAAAGCCAAGGCCGACCTCGACAAGGAGCTGGCCAAGATAGCAAAGAGGAAGGGCGTCAGGATCATGATGGTCGACGCTACAAATACGGTCTCCTGCAGGATGTACCACAACCTGAAAGAGAGTTTCTTGGGTTTCTCTAAGAACGTCTTCAGCGCATTCGACTTTAAGCTCGTACAGAGCGCTGGTACATGGATAGGGATAACGATTTGCATCTTGTCACCGATCGCCTATGTCGTTACTGGACGTTTCAACATAGAAGACCCTCTAACCGTGCTTTCGTTGGCCCAGATTGCCATGGCCCTCTTCCTGTGGGGTTTAATCCTTCTAAAAGCTAAACTCCCTTTATACTGGGCATTGCTTTATCCGATCATAATGCTTACATGGGTGGGTGTCGGCTTTAATTCGATGTATCAGGCAATATTCGGCAATTCATCTTGGAAGGGCAGGAACATGCCCAAGCCCAGAGTAAGGTTAATCTGACGCTTCATGGAAAATGCCGGGGATTTCCCCGGCATTTTCCGCATCCTTTTCCTTCCTTATGACTATTTCACTACGCAGGGGCAGTTCTGCTGGTTCATGAAGTTATTGCGGTACTGCTGCATCGGGCGGGCGCCCCAGCCCTGCATCATGCCGCCCATCATTCCCCTACCCTGCATCATCCTGGCCTGGCCGTACCCGCCGTCGATGATCTCCTTGAAGTGCTCTGCGGTTATATACTGCGCCGCATACTCTCCTCCCAGGTTTTTGAGCTGTACATAGAATGCATTCAGGTGGTTCATGGAGCCTGCCAGCAGATTCTCGTAGACTCTGATCACGTCAGCATTCTTCGTTGCCTTGAGGTCCTCCTCGAGGTCCTTGATATCCAGGTCCTCGACCGTCATCCCGACCTTGTAGGCCGCTACCAGCGAAACCTTTCCGTCTGCTACCAGCTTGGTATAGAGCGCCTGAAGTTCCTTGTTTACGAACACGCCGGGCTTGCTGTCGGCTGTCGGATCCTTCAAACCGTACTTCTCAAGCAGGAATGCTATGCTTTCAGAGTGCCTTTGCTCGCTGGTGGCTATCTGTGCGAATATCGGCGCGCCCCATGCCTCTGCCAGCGCTACGTATACGTCGTGGGCCAGCTTCTCCTCCTCGACCATGTAAAGAAGGCTTGCCTTCTCCTGTTCCGTCAGCGTTCCCACGACAGCCGTGGTTTGGTACTTCTGAAACTGCTGTACCGGAGCCTGGTTGTTCCATCCGAACTTGCCCCTTGCGGCAGCCCCTGCGGCTATGCTCATGCCGATTACGGTCACTGCCGCGACGGCCGCCATTACTATGACCATCCATGTCTTTCTGTTCATTGTCCCACCTCCAAAAATATTCGCATGTCCTTCATGCAACTTGAAGGTAACATGCGAACCTCAAGAGAAGCTCAAGATGAGCTCAGCCTTCGCTCAAAAATCAGACGTTCGTTTTAAGCTCCACGATTGCCCTTGTACCTTTGCCTTCCTCGCTTTCTACGCGTACTTCCGCCCCCATCGCATCGGCCAGCGCCTTGACTATGGCCAACCCAAGGCCAGTGCCCCCGCTGTGTTTAGCTCTCTCCTTCTCCGACCTCGAGAATCTGTCCCATATGCGCTCAAGGTCTTCAGCCGCTATCCCGGGGCCATTGTCTTCCACGCTTATGCTGACCCGGCCATCAACGTGGGACACCCTGACCGAAATCATGCCCGAAGCCGGAGTGAAACGCCTTGCATTGTCGACGTAATTGCGGATAATCCTGTACAGTCCCTGCTCGTCCCCTACGGCCAGCGGTATCGCGCCTTCTGTCTCAAGGGATAGGCTCGCACCCTCCATACCCTTGTATGCCTCTATTACGCTCCTTGCTACGGCAACGGCGTCAAACTCGGACATCTCCAGGGCCAGCCTTCCTGATTCTATCCTGGACAGGTCCAGAAGCTGCTCTGAAAGCCTTCCTAACCTGCTGACTTCCCCTCTTATGTGACCGATGGCTTCGATCTTCTCCTCTTCCGACAGCAGCCCGTCCTTCCATGCGTCTAGCGTAATGGCCATCGACGCAAGAGGAGCCCTTATCTCGTGCGATGCATCGGCGACGAAGCGCTTCTGCGACTGTTCTAGCTTTGCCAGCCTTTCTTTCTCGGCTGCAAGCTCCCTGGTGGTGTTATCGAGGTTGTCTGCAAGCTCGTTTAGGGCCCCTGATATCTGTTCGAGCTCGATCACTTCCTGTTCTTTGAGAGAGATCCTGTAGTCGCCGGCTGCTATCCTCCTGCTCATGTCTGCCACTTCGGACAGCCCCATCGACAGCCTCCTTGCCGTGCGCGATGCCACTATTATGTTGAGGAAAGCCGAAATTAGGATGCCGGTTATGCCTATTACGTAGAGGGCCCAGCCCTCTGCCCTTATCGAGCCGACTCTCTGCCAGGCTACCAGTATGACTTGTCCTGCCGCTCCGCCGTCGATGACTTTGGCTGCCCAAATGGAATCGCCTTCAACCCAAGGTAGGGCGCCGCTGCCCTTCAAAGATCCTTTGGCTATGACCTCGGATGCCTTTGCCCATGCCGAGGCCGAACCCTGCGCCTGCCATCTTCCCTGCCCCCACATGCCCATACCGCCCATGTTCATGCCGCCCATCCCCATAGCCTGGGTCAGGGCGATCCCTTCCGAATCAAGCACTATCCTGTTGCCTCGCCCCCTGAAGCTCGACATGAACTGCTCAAGGCTGGCGATCTCGTCCAAGTCCGAGGCCAGCGTACGGGATGCCCCCGTAAGGGTGATCCTATCAGCCAAGAGAAGCGCAATGGCCAGCATGATTACAAGACCCACTGCTGCCGCCAGGCTGCTTTGCGCAATGAAGCTTGCAAGCAAAGTGGGTTTCGCGGATTTGTCACTTCTCATCCCTGCTCACCTCGAACTTGTAACCGATGCCCCTGACGGTGGTTATGTATCTTAGGCCGTCTTCGCCTTCTAGCTTGGACCGGATCTTGTTAATATGGACCTCAAGGGTGTGGTCGTCCTCCAGCAGCTCTTCGCCCCAGGCCCTCTCATACAGGTCGCCCCTTGGGATGACCCTTCCGGCCGACTGCGCCAGCGTTATCAGTATGTCGAACTCCTTTGCGGTCAGCTGCACTTCTCTGCCTGACCTGATGGCGATCCTGCCGGCAGGATCGATCGAAAGGCCTTCGAATTCCATCCCGCTGCCCTGGGTCGAGGACGCCGATGACCTCCTGAGCACGGCCTTGACCCTGGCCACCACCTCAAGCGGGTCGAAAGGCTTGACTATGTAGTCGTCGGCGCCCATGTCGAGCCCCATCAGCCTGTCCGGCACGTCGCCCCTTCCAGTGAGCATGATTACAGGGATGGCTGCATCGTCGCCCTTGCGAAGCCTTCTTAGTATTGCCCAGCCGTCAATATCGGGTAGGTTCACGTCGAGAAGCACCAACGAGGGCTTGCGGGCGTAGATGATGTCAAGGCCCTCATATC
>JAGOKM010000002.1 GCA_017994615.1 Bacillota bacterium
TCCCTGATCATCCTGGCCAGCTCCCTGGTGGTCAGGACGAGGTCTACGTCCTTGAAGCCCGAGCTTGCCATCTCAAGCCTTTCGCATTCGAACTTCTTGGCCGTGCATGGCATTATCGATACGCTGAATATCGAAGCGGGGTCTATACCGGCCTTTTGGGCATAGTAGGTCTTGGCTAGCGCCCCGAACATCTGCTGGGGCGATTTGCACGTCGAAAGGTTGTCCAGGCAGTCGGCGTAGTTGTGCTCGCAGTACTTGATCCATCCCGGGCTGCAGGAAGTTATCATGGGGAGCTTCCCTCCTGTAAGCGCCCTTCTGATGAGCTCGCTGCCCTCTTCGATTATCGTCAGGTCGGCAGTGAAGTCGGTGTCGAAGACCCTGTCGAAACCGAGCCTTCTTAAGGCGGCAACCATCTTGCCGGTGACCAGCGACCCCGGCTCCATGCCGAACTCCTCCCCCAGAGCCACCCTCACAGCGGGCGCCGTCTGCACGACAACGTGCTTGCCCGGGTCGTTTATCGCCTTCCACGCGTCGTAAGTGCAGTCCCTTTCACTGAGCGCCCCGGTGGGGCAGACGAGTATGCACTGACCGCACATGGCGCAGGATGTGGTGTTCATGGGAAGCTCGAACTCGGGCGCCACCACCGTATCGAAGCCCCTGCCCTGCGTATTCACCGCGCCTACGCCCTGTATCTTCTGGCATGCGGCTATGCAGCGCCTGCACAGCACGCACTTGTCCGGGTCCCTTACTATCGAGTAGGTGGACCTGTCCTGTTCGTGATGGGACTTCTCGCCTTCGTAGCGGATCTCCCTGATTCCCATCTCCTCGGCGAGCTTCTGCAGCTCGCAGCTTCCGTTCCTGACGCATTTGAGGCAGTCGTACGGGTGGTTGGATATTATCAGCTCGACGACGGCTTTCCTCGCCTCTCTTACGGCAGGGGCGTTAGCCCTGACCTTCATGCCGGGTGACACTTTGGTTGTGCAGCTTGGAAGAAGTCCCCTCGCGCCTTCCACCTCAACCAGGCATACCCTGCATGCGCCGATCTCGTTCAGGTCCTTCATGTAGCACAGGGAGGGTATCTTAATCCCTGCGGCCCTGGCGGCCTCGATTATGGTTGTGCCTTCCTCTACCTGCACGGGCCTTCCGTCTATGCTTATCTCCACCATGATTGACCCTCCCTTCCTCAGTCCTTGACGTCGCACTGGAAGCACCTGGACGCTTCCAGCATGGCTGCTTCCCTGCAGAAGCCAAGCTCAACTTCGCTGAAGGACCTGACCCTGTCCTTCGGGGACAGCTCAGGCATCGAAACCCTCGGAGTCGGGTCTTCGATGACCTCACCTATGAGCTTCCTTTCCACAGGAACGTCCGCTGCCTTGTGCCACTCGCCGCCGATGGCCTTGTCGATTGCGATTGCCGCCTTCCTGCCTGCTCCGACGGCTGCGACCACGGTCCATGGGCCCGTCGCGCAGTCGCCGCCCGAATAGAGCCGTTGGACGCTAGTCTCGCCTGTCTGGGGGTCGGCTACGATTATCCCAGACTTCGTCGTGGCGAGCCCCTCGAACCCCGATGCGAAAGTCGCGTCAGGTGACTGCCCGACAGCTGAGATTACGCTGTCGAGCGTGAAATACGCCAGGCCGCCGTCCTTCTCCGGCCTCCTCCTGCCTGTTCTGTCGAAGGGGCCCAGGCGCATGGCGTCGCATTTCAATACCAGCTTCGAGCCCTCTTTTTCTATCGAGGAAGGGGCCGTGAGGAAATGGAACCTGACGCCCTCATCCATTGCGGCCTTGACCTCCGCCTTGTCGGCGGGCATATCTTCCTGCAGCCTCCTGTAGATTATATGGACGCGGTCCGCACCCAGCCTCAAAGCAGTCCTTGCGGCATCTATGGCGCTGTTGCCGCCACCTATCACAGCTACTTCCGCGCCTATATCCGGCTTTCCGCCCAATGCGACTTCCTTGAGGAAGCCCGTGGCGGGTATCACACCGGGCAGGTCTTCTCCCGGTACGCCCAGCTTCTGCTCTACGTGGGCGCCCACCGCTGCATAGACCGCATCATACCCTTCCATGAGGTCTTTGAGGGGGATGTCCTTGCCTATCCTTACTCCCAGGCGGATGTCCACCCCTAGCGATTTTATGTTGTCTATTTCGCGCTGAAGGATGCCTTTTGGCAGCCTGTAAGTAGGTATGCCGACTGCCATCATGCCCCCGGCGACGGGAAGCGCCTCGAAGACCGTGACAGCATGCCCTGCCTTTGCGAGGTAGTATGCGGCGGTGAGGCCCGACGGCCCGGCCCCGACGACCGCCACCTTCTTGCCGGTGGAAGGCAGCTTGTCCATCTCAAGCGGCACTGCGCCTTCGTAGTCCGCCGCGAAGCGCTTGAGGGACTTGATCGCTATAGCCTCGTCGGTGTCTCGCCTCCTGCAGTGGCTTTCGCACGGATGGTCGCATACCCTGCCGCAGATTGCCGGGAACGGGTTCGTGCGCCTGATGAGGGCCACGGCCTCGTCGAACCTGCCCTGCTTGATGAGGGCCACATAGCGCGGCACGTCCACGTCGGCCGGGCAGCTGTTCTTGCATGGCGCCTCGAACAGGCTGGCACATACGGAGGCTTCGCACCTGCCTTGCCCTATGTGCGCGTCGTATTCCGCGCGGAAGTTCCTGATGGTGGATTCCACGGGGTTGGGGGCAGTCTGGCCCAGGCCACAGAGCGAAGTGGACTTGATTATGTTGCCGAGCTCCAGCAGCAGCTCCACGTCGCCTTCCTTGCCCTTGCCCTTGGTGATTCGGTCCACTATCTCCAGCATGCGCTTCGTGCCGATTCTGCAAGGCGAGCACTTGCCGCACGATTCGTCCTGTATGAACGTCAGGAAGAACTTGGCCAGGTCTACCATGCAGGTGTCCTCGTCCATGACGATGAGGCCGCCTGAGCCCATTATCGTTCCGAGCTCCTTCAGGGTCTCGTAGTCGACAGGGGTGTTCAGGTGCTGGACCGGTATGCATCCGCCTGAAGGGCCTCCGGTCTGCGCCGCCTTGAACTTCTTTCCGCCGGGGATGCCTCCTCCGATGTCATATATTATGTCGCCGAGCGGGGTCCCCATCGGTATCTCGACGAGGCCCGTGTTCCTTATCTTGCCGGCAAGGGCGAACACCTTCGTCCCCTTGCTCTTCTCCGTGCCGATGGATGCGAACCACTCCCAGCCGTTGAGTATGATGGGGGCCACGTTGGCGTACGTCTCTACGTTGTTGAGCACAGTCGGCTTCCCCCAGAGCCCCTCCTGGGCCGGGAAAGGCGGCCTGGGCCTCGGCTCGCCCCTTTTGCCCTCCACCGAGGCAAGCAGCGCCGTCTCCTCCCCGCAGACGAAAGCCCCGGCGCCCACTCTTATCTCAAGGTCGAAGTCGAATCCGCTGCCCTTTATGTCCTTGCCCAGCCAACCGTGAGCCTTGGCCTGTTCGAGGGCGTTGCCGAGGTTCGCTATGGCGAGAGGGTACTCGGCCCTGACGTAAACATAGCCGTGTGAGGCGCCCACTGCATAGGCTGCGATGGCCATGCCCTCTATGACCGAATGGGGGTCGCCTTCCAGGACGCTCCTGTCCATGAATGCGCCCGGGTCCCCCTCGTCGGCGTTGCAGACGACGTACTTTTCCGTGCCCGGCGCCTTGTAGGTGAACTCCCATTTCTGACCCGTCAGGAAGCCGGCGCCGCCCCTGCCCCTCAGGCCGGATGACTTCATGTCCTTGATTATCTGCTCGCGGTCCATGCCGCTTATGCACTTGAGGAGCGCCTTGTAGCCGTCGCGTTCCAGGTAGTCTTCGATCCTAAGAGGGTCGATCGTCCCGCAGTTTCTCAGCACTATGCGCTTCTGCCTGCTGAAGAAGGGGATGTCGGATACTGTGGGCAGCAATGTGCCGGTCACAGGGTCCGTGTTCATCAGCCGTTCGACGGGCTTTCCGTCGATTATGTGGCTGCGGACTATCTCTGCGGCGTCTTCCGGCCGCACCTTCTGATAGAAAAAGCCCCCCGGCTGGACCATCACCGAAGGTCCCAGCCCGCAGGGGCCCATGCATCCTGTCACCGTGAGCTTGACTTGGTCTTCGATGCCGGATTCCAAAAGCTCCGATTCAATCTTATCCCGGATTTCCTTGCATCCCGAGGAAAGGCAACCGGCACCACCGCAGACGAGTATCTCATGCGCAAAGCCGGACATCTAAGCTACCTCCAATGCTCAATTGCTGGAATATCTCTCCAGGATGGGCTTTATCTTGTCGGGCTTTAGCCTGCCGTATGTCTGCCCGTCGAGGCTGATGACAGGGCCCAGCCCGCATGCTCCCATGCACCTTACGACGTTTATGCTGAACTTGCCGTCCTTCGACGTCTCCCCGGCCTTTATTCCGATCTCGTCCTGTATCTCGCTCAAGACCGAATCGGCGCCCCTTACGTAGCAGGCGGTGCCCAGGCAGACGCTTATCTCATGCTCTCCCTTGGGCTGTACAGAGAAAAGGGCATAGAAGGAGACTACGCTGTATACGTCGGCGATGGGGATTCCCAGGCCGTCCGCCACCTTCCTCTGGACCTCCATGGGCAGGTAGCCGATTACCTCCTGGGCCTCGTGCAGGCACTGTATGAGGGAGCCCCGATGGCCTTTGTGCCTGGATATCACCTCGTCAAGGGCCTTCCATTTCTCTTCGGTAATGCATGTGCAGTGTTCGCAAGCCATCAAGATCCCTCCTTAATCGATCGTAGGACCATTGCCGTGTCTGCAATGCTGCCGGCGCAGATAGTAATAAATTTCACAATATTCATAAGTATTTTACTCCAAATTTGCCATATGGCAACTTAAATGCTTGTATCAATATTAGTGCAAAATTTCTCAATCTGTTCGACGGGCTTTCAATGCCTGATAGGAGGGCACAAGCTAACGAAGGCTAGCTGAAGCGCCATATGCATTGCATATTTTCCTGTGGGAAATAATGCCATGCGAGTTCCAGGGCAAATGGAAAACCCCGCTTCAGATGCGTGACGGGGAAGGGGGTTCAGCTGTTCTGGAATTCCAGCGCGGGCGTCCAGCAGGTATCGTTGTATATGGCGGTGAGACCGTAAGGCTGTATTTGTCGAGGCGCATGGCGTCGCCAATCCTCACATTGCCGACGGTCAGGTCTGCCTCGGCTTCCATCGAAGTCGAATATGAGGTCTCCGTCCTCGTCGAGCTCATAGAAGCTATCTAGGCCCAAGCCTACGCAACCCGCCTGTCATCGTAGCGGATATCCGGTTATATGCTCGCCATGAGCTGGCAAAAAGGGACATGGATGAGGCGATACGAATCTATGCGTAATAACGGTTTGGAATTACATGCGCCCTCTGAATATGTCTTTGATGATGTCGCCGCTTATCTCGAGGCCCGCGCACATGCTGGAGCCTTCGAATATGACCCTCTTCGAAGAATCAGCGAGCCTTACTTTAGCTTCGGCCGTGATGCTCTCCTTCATCTGCCTTGTCATCATGCCGTTCTTGGGGGCAAGGAGCACCCCAGCCTCTTCATAAGATGCCTCCACCTCAAGCGTATACCCCGGCTTGGTCACCAGGGCGCGCATGCTGGTCGCATCGAGTTCGATGGAACGGACCCTGGCCAGGTTGTAGGTGGCAAACAGGTGGACCTTGCCGTCGACCAGCAGGAGCGAGATCAATCCTGGGAACTGCCTTCCCAGCCATGGTATCCTCGCCAGCGAGAACATGAATGAGCTGCCCTGCCTTTCGAAATGGTTCGCCTGCATCCAGATCCATGCGTCGGGGAAGGAGGTGCCCCAGTCCTTCTCGATGTAACCCTCTCCGCCTGTGAAGTCCATGCTGTGCCCGGAGAAGTCCATACTGCCGTCGATGCTGTGGGTAATATTCACCACGCCGTGGTAGCATTCCATCCACGGCACCAGGGAAAACGGGCCCATGATGCCCGGAAACGGCCTTAGCTCGGGGAACCTTACGATATCCTTGAAACGAAGGTCGGCGGAAAGCGCATCCTCCCCGTCGTCGATTTCCAGGTGCATCAGGTCCCGGGTGAAGTGGTTGCTGCCTATGCGCACATCAAGGTCCTTCTCGGAGGCCTGAAACTCGCCGGGGCCGAAGCGGAAGTAACGTACCTCGCCCGTAGTGGCGTTGATGAACTGGATGAAGGCATGAGCGTCATCCGGTTTCTCGCCGAGGGCGATGCCCGGTATGACGGCAACGGCCGTACCTCGCTCGGAGTCGATTAGCTTGTAGTACCAGCCTTCGAAGTAACGCCACCTCCTGCCGCGCCCCTGGAATGCCTCAGGGTGCCAGATGCTCCTTCTTAACATGGGTTACCTCCACTGCCCTTCGAATGCAGATATTCTATTATGTCCTGGCCCCTTATACAACAGGCAGGGACAGGGCAGGGAAGGACGGCCATGAAGCCGGATGTGGCTCAGACAAGGCATGAGGGCAGGATATTGAAGCCAGCGCATATAATATCCATGATGACTGGAGGTGCGCCATGCAAGAGGGAAGCATACTCAGGATTGACAGGGTGCTGTCATTCGCACTTGTTTCGGGGGCAGCTGCACTGCTCGCCCTTTTCGATGGAGGTACGTCGGCCTATTTCTATATGGCAGCGTCAGTAGCCATGGCATTGGCTGCGCTTGTCTCGGAATCGGGCCTTTTGAGGGATGGCGCAGGGCAGAGTGCACGGTTCCCTGCCTTTTCGTTGCCGCTCGCCCTTTTTGCCGCGGTTTCTGCGTCGAGCTTCCTTTGGAGCTCAGATAAGGCTGCCACGCTGGACTCCATCCCCTTGGCCCTGCTATTCGCATGCTCTTTCTGGGCTGTGTCGAGGATGGTCCCGAAAGGCCGGCAAGCCACCGTCTTCACGGTCTTCTTCACTTCTGCCGTAGCCCTGGCGTATTCCCTGTTCAGCTGGGCAGCCGCCGGAAAGCAGGGGCCTTCGGCGCCGAGCTTCCCCTACCTGGACAACGAGGGCTTCGCAGTCGCGGCGCTCGCCGTGGCGGCATTTGCCATGGGGTTCATCGCGGACATCCTGCTCGAGGACAGGGGAAGGAGCCAGGAGGCCGCAAGGGCGGTACAGAAGGCCCTCGTCATCATTTCCGCGCTTGCCGCCCTGGTGTCGGTCTCTTCGGTATTCCTTTCCAGGTCGGCCTTCACGGCGGTCCTGCTCGTCATTTTGGCCCTCCTGGTCCCCACCGCCGCAAGGCCCGGCAGAAGGGCAAAAGCGCTGGCGATAACCTCGTCATGCCTGTTGGCAGGGGCGATCGCCGCCATCCTGATTTCGTTCATCAGGATCGGGGATGGGGCAGGGGCTTTGGAGGGCCTGGCTTTGAACGGCTTCGCCGGCAGGCTCGCCGACGAGCTCTACATGAGGGCGCAGCACTGGATAATGGCTTTGAAGCTAGGGGCAAGAAGTCCTTTCGGAGGCTTCGGCCTCGGGACTTTCAAGGAGGCGATGCCGACGGTCTACAGGCCAGGCGCATTGCCGGCGACGGGCGATGCGCACAGCTTCCTTCTGGGCATGTTCGCCGAGACCGGCCTTGCGGGAGCGTTGCTGCTCGTCATCTTCATGGCCTCGGCAGTCCTTGCTTCGTTAAAGGGCGACGCAGGGCAGGGACCCCCTGTGATTGCGCTGTTCGCCCCGGTTGCGGCCCTGACCATGGCGATGTTCACAAGTCCCGTGCCGCCTGCAGTCCTGGCCGTCTTCTTCCTGCTGGCCGGACGGGCGTCCGGGGACTCCGTCGCAGGCAAGTCCGAGGGATTGAGGATGCACAGGTTGCTGCCTGCCGCCTCCATACTCATGATTGCGCTTCTGGCGGTTGCGACCTCCGTTTGGGGGATCTCGTTCATACCAGCCAAGCAGGAGGCCCTGCACCATGCCGGGCATGCGGGGGCCGAGGGCAGCGACGAGACGCTTGAAGAGAGCCTCGAAGACCTGCTGGCCTTGTCCCGCAGGAACCCCTACGACAAGGAGCTCCTGTTCGAGATAACGGACACTAAGGCCAGGATGGCGGCGGCGTCGGACCCTAGGGACTATTCCGACGCATTGGAATCAGCGGACTTGATGATTGCTAGGCATCCCTTATACGCAGACGCCTATGCCCTGAGGGGAAGCATCAAGATGGCCCAGGGAGGCAGATGGCAGGACGACTACGAGAAGGCGGCGTCCCTGTCGGCGGGATCTGTGACGCCGCATCTCATGCTAATCAATTACGGACTCAAGGAGGACCTGAACCTGGCGGTGGCATACGCAGACAAGGCGCTTGAGGAGGAAGTTCAGCTGTTCTACAGGGCAGGCTCGGCCGACCTGGAAGGGGTGCTTGCGCTCACCAACCTGGTGGAGCTGGAGGCGAAGGCATATGTAGCTTACAGCCTGGCGGGAGACGAGGCAAAGGCTGCGTCCCGCGCGGAACGCCTTGTGCGCCTCTACGGCATGAACGAGGCCGTCGAAGGCCACGTCCACGGCATCCTGGAGAAATATGGGATGGAGGATCCCGTGCACGGGCTATGAAGGTCGCAGAAGTCAGAAGGGGGCGTTTGGAGGCCCCCCTCAGATATCCATCCTGTAGACCGCTTCGCCGTCGATCATACGGCCGTCGTCCATGAAACCCAGCGATTCGTACAGGCACTTCGCCCGGGCGTTCTCCGGCTCGAAACTAAGATAGACGACATGGCGCGACTTGTCCTGCTTGATCCTTTCGAGCAGCAGCTCCATGGCGCGCCTTCCGAAACCTCGTGATTGATGCCTCTCGTCTATCATGAGCCTCAGGATCCAGATCGAGCCGTCAGAATAATCGGGAGCGTACATGCAGAAGCCGACGGGCTCGTCTTCGTCGTACACTGCCAATGGAACGCATTCTTTGAAGACATAGGCCTGGGAGAGGGAGACGCTGTTATTGGCTACGAAGCCCTTCTGGTCTTCCCGTGGCCTGAGCTTCAGCACCTTCATCCAGTTGCTCTTGTCTATGGGGCTCAATCTGACCATGTTTCTCCTCCTTAGAACAATGCCCTATTTAGGCGCTTGCAGCCTAGTCGCGGCCCTGGTGTTGATTCTAGCAGAAAACGGCCATTTGTTCAGATTGGGGGGAACGCTGGTGCCAGGTATAGGATAATATTAATCGTATAATGGTTAGATTAATGGAGATATGGAGCAGGTGGAGGTGGGCATGCCTGCCGTAGAATTCTTGATTAAAGCCTTGGCCGCCTTCCTGGTCGGGTCCATCCCCTTCGCCTACATCGCCGTGAAGGCGTTCGGAAGCAAGGACATAAGGCAAGTTGGGGAGGGCAATCCCGGCACCGCCAACGCGTTCAGGGCCTGCGGAGCCAAAGTCGGCATCCCGGTCCTGGTGCTCGATTCCATGAAGGGCCTCATAACGGTGCTTTCCCTAGTTGCCGGAGCCTCTTACTGGCAGAGGCCCGCCTTGGCAATCATGCCCGTCCTCGGGCATGCTTTCTCCCCATGGCTCGGCTTCAGGGGGGGCAAGGCAATCACCACGTCGTTCGGCATCTGGACCGCGCTTACCGTCTGGGGGGCACCGGTGGCCATGGGGGCGGGCGCCATCTTCGCGCAGTTCGCCATGAAGGGGAGATCGGACTTGGTTAAGGTTGTGCCGATAATCGCCTCCCTCGGCCTGTACCTCCTAATCTCAAGGAGAGGCCCCGACATGTGGGTCCTGTTCATCGCCAATTCCGCGGTCCTTTTCATCAAGCAGGCCCAGTATTCCGCCGCCGGGACCGGGTCGAAGAAGCCATGATCGAGGGGCTGATCGAAATCCTGGATAGGCAGGCTTGGCAGTACTTCATATTCCTCGCTTTCATTTTCGCCATCCTGGTTTCCAATGTGATCTTCATGAAGAAGCTCAGGCCGCCGGAAGCTGCGGTCGCAGGCAAGGTGTCGATACTTGTGCCTGCAAGGAACGAGGAGGCGAACATAGAAAGGTGCGTAAGCTCGCTTTTGAAGCAGGAGGGCGTGGATTTCGAGCTCATCGTGATGGATGACAGCTCAACCGACGGTACAGGCAGGATACTCTCAAGGCTGCGGAGCCAGGACCCAAGGCTGAGGGTTATCAAAGGCACAGGGCCTGAAGACGGTTGGACCGGCAAGAACTACGCCTGCTGGAAGCTGGCGAACGAGAGCTGCGGGGATGTGCTGCTTTTCACAGATGCAGACACTTTCCATGCTAGCGGGTCGGCCGCCGCTGCGGCTGCATCGCTCAAGGAAAACGGCGCCGGGCTGGTGTCAGGCATGGTCAGGCAGGAGGCGGGTTCGATAAGCGAGCTTCTTCTTGTACCCCTCATGAACTGGGCGCTGCTCTGTTTCATGCCGGTCGTCCTTGCCCACAGGACGAAAGCGCCCTTTTTGAGCTCTGCCTGCGGGCAGTACATGGCCTTCGACAGGAGGTCATACTTCGACTCCGGCGGTCATAGTGCTGTAAAAGGTCAGATAGTGGAGGACATGGAGCTCGCCAGGACAATAAAGGCGAAAGGGGGGAAGGCACTGCTCCTGGACGCGACTGAAGTGGCCGGATGCCGGATGTACAGGGGGTTCTCCGATGCGGTCAGCGGATTCACCAAGAACCTCTTCGGGATCTTCAGGTACAGCGTTATAATTACGGCCTTCGTATGGATCTGGATGCTTTCTGTAGTCATGCACCCCTTCATTTACATCCTGTCGGGCTCGATTTCTGGCAGGCCTGCGATAAACCTGCCGATCCTGCTGTCGCTCGTCGTCTCGTTCGCAATCTGGGCGGTGGCATATGCCAAATCAAAAGTGCCTGTCTATTTAGCGTTGTTATACCCCGTCTCCATCTTGCTGTGGACGGCGATCGCGTTCAGATCCATGTTCGCCACCCTGCTTGGGAAGAGCAGCTGGAAATCCAGGAGGCTCGCAAGGCCCAGAATCAGGCTCCTGTAGCAATCAAAGTTGCCCATGCAGCGAGAAAAGGGATTATGCGCGCGACGGAGAAGCAAGACACGCGCGCTGGTGATTATCGGTAAAAGGCCTTGTCGGCAAATGGTCGAGACATTCCCACGAAATGAGGTGATGCTATGACGGTCGGCATGGATGACGGTCCCAAAGGAAGTGCGCCGTGGAAGAATGTTGCTTCCAAGCTGCTTTCCGCGGTCCTTGTTGCCGTCCTCGGTTTCGTCCTCCTCAACTTGGCATTCCTCGTCTACGCTGCGTTTCAGGACGCGATTTACACCTTGATTTATGGGGCAGGCAAATGGGAAACACAGGAATTGGTGAGATTCGACCCAATCTATCTGGGATGGGCCTTCCTGGCCATCATGGCAGGGGCCTTCTGGCTTGTCTACAGGTCCAGGCTGCACGTAGTTTTCAAGGCCGCATTCCTGATGGTGCCGTTTGCGACGTTGCTTGTGCTTGTTGGGATGAAGTTCTACCTTGTGCCGTTGACCGCATATGCAATCGGCGCAGTAGCGGGAGCAATCCTGCTTCTGCTACTATACCGCCGCAAGGAGCACTGGCTTTATGCCTTCTCCGCCCTTCTGGTCATGGCGGCGCTCTTGATAATGGGCCTGCTCGGCGTCGATATCTGAGTGGGGCATCTCCTGATGGCAGGCAGAATTATGTGAAAACAGGGCATCACCCGGATGCACCGTCTGACTTCGCCGACATGCCCTACTGTGACTTTTCCTTTCTCGACAGGCTAGCCGCCAGGAAAAGAAGCCCGATCAATGTAAGCGGAAGCGAAAGCATGGCAAACAGCAGCAAGTCCCTGTAGGTCTTGAATAACAGGGTGAAGAGAACCGCCATAGCGAAGAAACCATACGCGCTTATATCAGCTCGCTTCCAGAAAATCAATACCAGAAGCAGCATCGCGATGCTCGGGGCTGAGTGGACCAGGAATGCGAGCAGCTCCTTAAGGAATCCTTCACCGGATCCGAAGACGTCGAGGCCGAATAAGGCTGAGAAAAGGGCAAAAGAGACGGCCAGGGCCCTTGCGGCCCAAAGATGGACGTTTGCAGGGCCTTTGAAGGCCATTTACGTTCCCTCCCGTTTGGCAGCTTTCCCCGTCTATGACTTCAGCCTCAGGAAATGCCTCATCGCCACCAATGGGTATTTAAACACCATCCTGGGGCCTGAATACCTCATTACTTCCCTTATCCTGTCGCGCATGCCCTTCTTGTAGCAGTGGACCTTGCACTTGCTGCAGAATGGCTTACCCTCGCCGAATCGACATGAACCAAGCCTTGAGGCCGAGTAATCCAGGAGGCCCGAGCATTCTTCGCACAGAGTCTCCCCATGTCCCATCCCTCTGCAATATATCCTTATCATCGCGCCGACGATGCGCTTTTCTCTGTCGATCCTGCTTCCCGCCAATCTTTTGCCCTCCTGTGACGATTATAACCGGACGGGGCGACATACGAAATGGCGCTTCTGAATGGACGACTGACGGTGGCGCCATTCATGGGCCTTCTTTGGCTATGCCGAGGCATCGGTGCATTGATGGAATTTAGGACAGTATGAGAAACTATCAATAAAGCGATGCAGGATGGAGGCGCTCATGGGGCACAGGATATTCTGGATAACACTTTCTGTTTGGCTCTTGACTGATTTCTCACTCCTGCTTCTGCGACGGCAGGGAGGGAACCATACGGAATCTGAGAGGTCTTCCAAGTACGTCATGGCAGTCCTGATATTTGCCGGGATGTTCTCCGGCATACTGCTTTTCCCCGAGAGCAAGCAATACTTCCTGCTGCCGTTCACGCGCTTAAGGTACATATCCATCGTGCTGATGATTGTGGGTGCTGCCATAAGGCTCCTCGCCGCATACCAGCTTGGACCCTCTTTCTCGAGGAATGTCGGCACGGGCAAGGGGACGCCGCTCATTAAGACGGGGCTATATTCGAAGATCAGGCATCCAGGTTATCTGGGCGAGATGCTGGTATTCTCGGGGATAGCCGTGGCGTTCAACCATCCCGTTTCGTCAGGGCTTGCCTTCCTCCTGCCGCTTGCGGCATTCCTTTACCGGATGAACGTGGAGGAGAAGGCGCTGACGCACGCCTACGGAAGCGAGTACTCAGAATATGCAGCCAGGACGAAGCGCATAGCCCCCTTCCTGTACTGACGGATCTGACTACAAAACTGCATGTTTCCCGACGCGGAAAGTTGCTGCAATGACAACGTCCCTGGGGTGGCACCATGTCTGGGAAAATAAGCTATGCTCCGAGGGAGGCATTTTGCCCTATTTGACGAATAAAACAATTGTATATTCTCCCATCAAGGGATGACGCATGCCGACCTGAGAAGAAGGGTTGGTTATCTTCCGGGTATGCCGGCAGGACAGGGACATCCCGTCGCAAGGCATATCCTTTTGGCCGCGGGAAGCAGCGATCGGGATGCCGCGCTATCTAAATCATTGGCTTGAGGACCATACAGAAAGCCTTGCACGGCGCATAGGAAGGAAGCAGGAACGATCTTCCGGAACCTCATGATTTTGCTCCTTGGGGGTGAAAGGCTTGTCGCCAAGATCCACAAAACCGCTTCCGGAGGAAGAGATGAAGGCTGAAAGTAAAGCGCAAGTCGGCAGAAGTTCCGCAGAATATCTGCCCATCGTCTCCAAGGTGCTGGCTGAAGCGCCGATCGTAGACGTCCATACCCACCTTTTCCCAGCATCTGCCGGGAAGCTCTGCCTTAGGGGAATAGACGAGCTGCTGACTTACCATTACCTTATGGTCGAGACGCTAAGATACAGGAAGATCACCCCCAGGGAATTCCTTGCGATGGAAAAGGCAAGACAGGCGGACGAAGTCTGGAAGACGTTGTTCGTCGAGCATACACCCGTAAGCGAAGCCTCAAGGGGCGTTCTCACCGTGCTCGAGGCATTCGGCCTGGACACGAGATCCTTGGATCTTGACCAGGCAAGGTCGTTCTTCGGCGGCATGTCACCACAGGAACACATAGACATCGTGTTGAAGAAGGCCAACATCCAATTCCTTGTGATGACCAACGATATCTTCGACCAGGCCGAGCGCGATTACTGGGGCCCGGACTTCATCAAGGACAGAAGGTTCAGGGCTGCGATGCGGATAGAGATGCTAATCAACTCCCCTGAGAGGGCCCTTTCGAAGATGAGGGAGATGGGTTACGACGCCGGAAGGGCTAAATACGACGTAAAGAACTATATAGTCGAGAGGTTCCTGGAGAGCGCCAGGCAATCGCTGGACCCGGTTTATGTCGCAGCGTCCCTGCCGCACACATTCAGGTGGGACGACGGGTCTTTCGGCGCCAAGATGCTCAAGGAGGTCCTTTTGCCTTTCTGCGAGGCCAACAGGCTGCCGATGGCCCTTATGGTGGGCGTGGACAGGCAGAAGAACCCGGAATTGGACGGCGGGGGCGACAGCATGGGCTCGGTCGATGTATCAGGCATAGGCGACCTTTGCAGGGCAAATCCGAGGGTGTCGTTCATGGTTACGCTGCTTTCCAGGGAAGACCAGCACGAGCTGTGCGTCATGGCAAGGAAGTTCCCCAACCTGACCCCCTTCGGCTGCTGGTGGTTCCTTAACAACCCTTCGCTGGTCGACGAGATCACGAGGATGAGGCTTGAGCTACTGGGGCTGAGCTTCATACCGCAGCATTCCGACGCAAGGGTGCTCGACCAGCTTATATACAAGTGGGAGCATACAAGGAAGGCCGTGGCGCGCGTCCTTGCAGAGAAGTACGCCGACCTCGAAGAGGCCGGAAGGCCTGTGGGCGAGGATGAGGTCAAGAGGGATTGCGACGAGCTGTTCTCCCTTAATGCAAAGAGGATATTCGGCATTTCCTGAGGGTCGGAGGACGGATTGGACCAGTACCTGGAAAAGAAGGTGGCGGACCTCAGGGCGGCGCTTGACGCCCGGGGCGCCAGTGCCGTATGGATAAGGGCCGGGCGCAACGTCTCATGGCTGATGGGCGGAAGGCCCCACATTGGCATGTTCACCTCCGAAGCCGCAGCAAGCCTCGTCCTATCGGGCAGGCGGCTCCATCTGGTGGTGGACAACGTGGAGAAAGAGAGGCTGATGTCGGAGGAATTCCAGCCGGACGGCATAGACATCGTGGAGACCGACTGGTACAGGAAACCCGAAGAGGGCAGTATGCTCAAGGATCTGTTCGGGTCAGACCTTGCCCAGGACGACGCGTACGAGGACGAATTCAGAAGGCTAAGGATGAACCTGGACGAGCGAGAGATGGACGCTATGAGGAAGCTGGGGGCTGCGGCCGGCTCGTGCGTGGAAGAGGCATGCTACCTGGCAAGGCCCGGGATGACGGAACATAAGATTGCGTCCCTCATGGCTGGGGCCGCTGTGGCAAGGGGCCTTGAGGTGAACGTGCTCCTCGTCGCCGCCGATGGGAGGATGTCCAGATACCGGCACCCTCTCCCGACCGAGAAGAAGGTCGAAAAAGCCGCCATGCTCTCCATAGTCTGCAGGAAATCAGGGCTGCACGCAGGTTTGACCAGGTTCGTGTCCTTTTGCGTCCCGGACGAAGGACTGCTTTCCAGGCAAAGGGCGTTGAACGCCATCTTCGCAAGGGCCGTCACGAGGACGAGGCCCGGCGCCGACATCAAGGACGTCTTCTCGGGCATCGTCGACGACTACGACGCGGCCGGTTTCCCTGGGGAGTGGAGGAGCCACCACCAGGGAGGTGTGACCGGATACAGCGCAAGGGAGCTGAAGGCGATGCCGGGGCTCTCCTTCGTAGTAAAGTACGGGCAGGCCTATGCATGGAACCCAACGGTCCCGGGCTTCAAAGTCGAGGACACGTACCTTGTCGGCATGCATTCGAACGAACTAGTCACATCTACCCCCAATCTGCCCCAGATTCTTGTGGAAGCGGGAGATGGGGACGTAGTAATATCCGATGTGTTGTACAGGGCGTAGCAATTCAGGGAGAATGAGCTATACGGAGGGCTTCAGATGGACCTTGGCAGGATAGAGAGGCTGAGAACAAGCATCGAGATGAGGGCGGCCGACGTGGCTGTCATTTCCCCGGGCCCCAACCTCAGGTACCTGGCGGACATGGACATCAACCCTTACGAGCGCACCTTCATGCTGTTCATATCAAAGACGGACATGGCGTTCGTGCTGCCGATACTGGAAGAGGAGAAGGTTTCCCGGGCGGTAGGGGGCGCCGGCGTCCCGATTTTCGCATACAGGGACGAGGAAGGCCCCATCGGCACGATAAGGAGCGCACTTAAGGCGGTGAAGGCAGACCCTTCGGAGAAGAGGCTCTGCCTTTGCACGGAGCAGCTGCATATGAGGGTGAAGGAGTTCCTTATGCTCAAGACGCTGGCAGGGGATTTCACCTACAAGAACGCGGACAGCATGATGCTCGGCTTGAGGATAATCAAGGACAAGGAAGAGTTCGAGCGGTTGAGGAACGCTGCCGAAATCGTCGACATCGGGATCAAGGCCGCAAGGGCCGCCATCAAGCCTGGCGTCACGGAGAAGAAGGTGGCGAAGGCGATAGAGGACGCCATGCTGGAAGCTGGGGCTGACTCGGTGCCGTTCAATGCGGTCCTGTCCGGCCCGAGGGCGGCTCTGCCCCACGGGGACACCAGCGACAGGGTTATTCTGGACGACGAATTCGTGCTGTGCGACATAGGGGCAGTATATAAAGGCTATTACGGGGATATCACGAGGACGATACCTGTCGGAAGGCCACCGGACAAGATGATACAGGCATATGAGGCGGTGTATGAGGCGAACATCGCAGCCCGCGACGCGGTCAAGCCCGGCATCACAAGCGAGGCCCTGGACGCGATATGCAGGGATATAATCTCATCGAAAGGCTTCGGGGATTTCTTCATCCACAGGACGGGGCATGGCATCGGGCTGGAGGTCCACGAGGAGCCCTACATCGTAAAGGGCGACCCTTCCAGGATCATCCCGGGGATGGCTTTCACGATAGAGCCCGGCGTCTACATTCCCGGCTTGGGCGGCGTGAGGATCGAGGACGATGTGCTCATCGGTTCGCGCAAAGCGGAGGTCATAACCAAATCACCAAGGTATATGAGGTAATGCCGTAGAGGATGCAGCCACCCCGGAGCGTTTCAGGCTCCGGGGTGCTTTGCTGTGCATGGTTCGCAGCCGTGCAGCCGGCTGCCGGACTACCGGGTTGCATTGCCGCCTCTGCCGTCCAGGAGGGCCTCGACCTCATAGAGCCTGGGCAGGGCAGGTATAGCGCCTTTCCTTGAGGCGCATAAAGCGCCTGCGGCGTTTGCGAAATCAAGAATCCCCTTCCAATCGGCCGGCCCGCATCTTCTGATTGCAGATGCAAGGGAAAGCCCCCCGGCGGACCTGATCGCACCGAACAGCATGGCCGACAGGAAAGCGTCGCCTGCGCCGGTGGTGTCAGCAACATCCACGTGGAAACCTTCGGAGTAGACCGTCCCGCCGCCTGCCGAGACCATAGCACCTGAAGAGCCCATCGAGACCGCTATCGCCGGATCCGCCCCCGATTGCTTCTTCAGCTTGGCGATGCCTTCTTCGACAGAGGCTGCCCCGGTGAGGCGCATCAACTCATCATCCGAGACTTTGACCAGGTCAGAGAAGGATATAGCGCCGAATATGGCCTTTTTCGCCGCATCGATCCCGGGCCACAGGGATTCCCTGAGGTTAGGGTCGAAGCAGATGGCCGCCCCGGCTTCCTTCGCCGCCTTTATCGCAGCCAGAGTGGCAGAACGCGAAGGTTCCCCGATGAGGGAGATGGAGCCGTGCACCAAGGCCCTGCAGGAGCAGAGCGCCTTCAAGTCAAGCTCGTCTTCCCTGAGCAAGCCGTCGGCCCCTGGGTTCCTGTAGAAGGTGAAGCTCCTGTCCCCAGAGCTGTCCAATGACACGAAAGCCAGGGTAGTCCTTGCAGCCTTGTCCATGACCAGGCCGCTCGCATCCACGCCTTCCCGCACCAACACGCCTTTCAGGTGAGCGCCGAATATGTCATCACCCACCTTGCCGAGGAAAGCGGACCTCAATCCAAGCCGGCTCGCCCCGACCGCTACGTTGGCGGGCGCGCCGCCTGGATTGCCCACGAAACGGAGCTTACCTACTTCATCGCCTTCCGGCAGGAAGTCGACCAGCATCTCACCTATGCTTACGATGTCGTATATTTCCAAGGCCAGCCTCCTTAGGTTATCTCTCTGTCTAGATTATATCCCGGCGGGCGGGATGTTGCCCTTACGCCGCATCAATCCCACCTTGCGGTTCGTCCGTGAGATTGTTCGATAAATAACAGTAGACCTCGGAGGAATTATCGGTTATTCATATAATATATATCTTGTATACATGTCATATATTTCAACCGAAAAAGAAGATTGCGGAGGTAGAGATGAGATACCAGACAGGCACACTCAGGGTGGGAAGCCTTACGATGGGCTCAGGATCCCTCAAACAGGCCGGCGAAGAGGCCAAGAAGCTGATCAAGCCCGGGGCTGAAGCCAAGGCGCTCATCGTCTGCGGCAGCGTGATGGGAAAGAGCCCCGCCTATTCCGAGCTCGTATCCTCGCTGGAGGCCACCGGCATCAAGGCGGACCAGTTCGCGGAGGTAGAGCCGGAACCTTCCATGCCCACCGGGCAGAGATGCTCGGACATGCTGCATGAAGGAGGATACAGCCTGGTGATAGGATTCGGGGGCGGAAGCGCGCTCGACGTCGCCAAGATCGCATCGGTCACTGCAGGAAGGGGCAACATCGCCGACTGGGCCGGGATAGGCAAGATACCTTCCAAGGGAGTGCCGATGCTCTTCATACCCACAACCTCAGGCTCGGGGAGCGAGGCTACATTGAGCGCCCTGCTGACCGACTTCACCGCAGGAGGCATAAAGAAGGGTTTCGTAAGCCCGTACATGCTTCCCGATTCGGTGATAATCGACCCTATGACCACGCTGTCGCTGCCGCCGAAATCGACGGCGGCAACAGGAATAGACGCCCTAATCCATGCCCTGGAGGCATTCGTATCCAGGAGGGCCAACCCCGTGACAGACGCCCTCGCACTTGAGGCGATAAGGAAGATCGCCGCCAACCTCAGGAAGGCTTATGCCAACGGCGACGACATCGAGGCAAGGGAGGCCATGGCGGCTGCAAGCTTCATGGCCGGGATGAGCATAGGCAACGCCGGACTGGGCCTGGTGCACGGGATGGCACTTCCCATGGGCGGCATCTTCGGGATCACTCACGGCATAGCGAACGCAGTGCTTCTGCCGTTCGTCTTAGAGTTTAACGTCATGGCGGCGCCGGAGAAGTATGCCATGGCGGCGGAGGCGATGGGAGAGCCCATGGACGGGCTCACTTTGCTGGAGAAGGCAAGGTCGGTGGTCTTCGCCGTAAACGAGCTGATGGACGACATCGACATCCCGAGGTCGGCGGCGGAAGTCGGCGTCCCCGAATCGGCCCTGGACGATCTTGCCCAGCATGCGATGAACAACCGCAGGCTTGTAGACGTCAACCCCAGACAACCATCCCTGGCGCAAATCAGGACCCTGTTCCAGCAGAGCTGGCAAGGCCGTTGATTTGATAGGCAAAACCTATTATAGAAGGGGGAATACGATGAAGAGGATCCTGGCAAACACCCTAAGGCTGTCGCTCGTGCTGATGCTGGTCGTGATCATCGGCCTCGGCAGCATACCCGCGGGAGCGGCTAAGACGTTCCTCAACTTCGGCGGCAGCAGCCCCGGCGGCGTCTTCTACTATGTGTTCGGAGTGCTGACCACCATGTTGACCGAGAAGATGCCCGACGTCATAGCCACCAACGTCGCCACTGGAGCATCTGTCGACAACCTCAAGAGGCTCATGAAGGGCGAAATCGATTTCGGCATCTCCCACGCGTCCAATATTTGGGAGTCGCTCAACGGCGAAGGCAACTTCGTCGGCACCAAGAACACCCAGCTGAGGGCGATAGGCAAGGTATACGGCAGCCCGCATTACTTCGTTGCCCTCAAGAAGAGCGGAATCAAGTCGATGTCCGACTTGAACGGCAAGAAGGTCGCCATCGGGACTGCAGGCTCAGGCGCTGCGTATAACTCGGAGCTGACCTTCAAGGCACTCGGCCTTGACGTGCAGTCGCAGTACATGTCCTTCGCAGACGCCGGCCGCGACGTCAAAGAAGGCAGAATCGCGGCCCTCGGCCAGAGCGGCGCCCCTTCAGGGGCAGTCACCGAGCTCGCCGAGACCGCTGACATTGTAGTCATCCCCATGACCGACGCCGAGATCGCCAAGATCGTGGCATCCCAGAAAGCCCCCTACTTCAGCAAGGGCTATATCCAGCCCAACGTATACAAGGGAATGACGGAGCCTGTGCCGACGTTCTTCGTCAACATCTACTGGTATGCCCATGAGAGGTTATCTACTGAGCTGGTTTACAACGTCCTCAAGACGATGTACGAGCCGCTCAACAGGAAGTACCTCGAAGAGGGCTACACCCTCTGGAAGGAGATGGAACCGAGCCTCGACGAGCTCAAGAGGTTAGGGATTCCGCTGCATCCGGGCGCGGAGAAGTTCTACAGGGAAATGGGAGTAAAGATACCGTAAGAAGAGCCTCGCGCCCATTAACCGGAAAGGTGCCCCGGACCTCGGAATCAGATCCGGGGCACCTTGATGGTGAAAATCTCGATGTGTCCCACAGGAGGAATGCAGGATGGCTGAAAATGAAGTCAAGCTGACCGAAGCGCAGCTCGAAGAGAAGATGGAGAAGATAGAGAAGAAATTCGAGCCTAGGACGAGGAAATTGACGGGAACGACCCTTGCGATATTCTCGCTCGCCGCCGCGGCGTTTGCGGGGTTCTACCTATACACAGCGGGTTTCGGGATTTTTTCGACGGAGACGCACAGGGGCGTCTATCTGATGTTCACATTCATCCTGGGCTTCATGATGTACCCTGCGTACAAGAAAGCCAAGGACAAGGTGTCTGTGTTCGACTACGTCCTCATCCTAGCCGCGACGGCCTCTATGATCTACTGGATGACTTCGTATGTGTCTTACGCCAGGTTCAGGATCAGCGAACCCAGCCAGCTTGACTTCTGGTTCGGAGTTATTGCCATCGTGCTGAGCCTTGAGATCACCAGGAGGGCGATAGGGAACATACTGGTGGTGCTGGGCATAGTATTCCTAGTCCAGCTCTACTTCGGCAGGTACCTGCCCGGCATCCTGGCGCATCCCGGCTTCTCATGGAGCAGGATAGTCGAGTTCGTATACTCTGACATGCAGGGCATATTCGGACAGGTGGCGGATACCTTCGCTACGTACATATTCCCTTACATAATCTTCGGGGCGTTCCTGCAGAAGTCCGGCGGAGGCGCCTTCTTCATCGACCTGGCCAGCTCAGTGACGGGTGGCTGGGTCGGAGGCCCGGCGCAGGTGGCCGTGCTTTCGAGCGCCCTTTTCGGCTCCATCTCGGGAAGCTCCGTCGCCAACGTAGTAGGGACGGGCACCTTCACGATACCCGTCATGAAGAGGGTAGGTTACAAAGGTGAGGAAGCGGGCGCTATCGAAGCGGTGGCATCCACAGGAGGCCAGTTCATGCCCCCTGTCATGGGAGCCGGCGTGTTCCTGCTCGCCGCTTTCACCGAGACGCCCTACTTCAGGATCGCGCTCATAAACATAATCCCGGCGCTCCTGTACTTCTTCTCCGTGGGTTCCCACGTGCACATGCAGGCCCTAAAGAGCGGTGCCATGGGATTACCCAAGGAACAGATCCCTGACTTCAAAAAGACCCTGAAGCAAGGATGGCACTTCCTGATTCCGCTTCTTCTGGTCTTCTACTTCATGTTCATGGGCTATTCGCCAAGCCTCGGAGCATTCGTCGGCTGCGTCTCGTCGGTCGTCTTCAGCTGGGTGCGCAAGGAGACCAGGATGGGCCTCAAGCAGATTTACGAGACGCTTGTGATAGCGGGCAAGAACTCCGTATCGACTGGCGCCACCGTCGGCACCCTCGGCCTCATCATGGGCGGCATCGTGCTCGGCGGGTTAGGGCCGAAGTTCTCCTCGATACTGATACAGGTTTCGAACGGCAACCTGCTGTTCATGGTCACCCTGGTCACCATAGTGGCGATAATTCTCGGCATGGGGCTTACGACCACATCCTCCTACATGGTGCTTTCGATAGTCGCGGCCCCTGCGATGATAATGATGAAGGTGGATCCGGTCATAGCGCACCTGGTCTGCTTCTACACGGCGACCATATCGAACATAACGCCGCCTGTGTGCATAGCGGCCTTCGCAGCGGCTGCCATAGCCGAGGCCGACCCGATGAAGACAGGGCTGAACGCGCTGAAGTACGGGCTTTTCCTGGTGGTGATACCGTTCACCTTCGTGTACTTCCCGGAGATCCTTTTGTACGGCACGGCCTTCAAGACGGTTTACCTGGTCGTTTCATATATGCTGGCGATACCTTTGTTCGCAATCGCGTCTATCGGTTACCTATATGGCGACCTAAAATGGCTTGAGCGGCTATGGGTGCTCGGAGCGTCGCTGCTCCTGTTCACGCCGGGCGGAGTGACTGATGCAATCGGAATCGGCCTTGCGATAGCTTTCTTCCTGTACAGGAAGAAGGTCGGAAACGGAGGCGTAAAGGCCCTCAAGGCGGCAAGGGCGGCATAGCGACCTGTCCTGTCCGCAACAGTCGCATCTGACGAAGAATAATACATTTAGGAGGACTGACTATGAAGAGGATACTCAGGCTGGACATGGGAGCGCTCAGGGCTTCCTACGAGGAAGTGCCCGAGAAGTGGCTCCATCTCTGGGGAAGGGGCCTCACATCAAGGGTGGTAGCCGACGAAGTCGATCCCGGTTGCTATGCGCTGGGCAAGAAGAACAAGGTAGTCCTGGCACCAGGGCCGCTTGCCGGTTTTGCGGCCTCTAGCACCGGCAGGATCTCCGTGGGAGGCAAGAGCCCTCTGACCGGGGGAATAAAGGAAGCAAACGGCGGCGGGACCACGGCATGGAAGATGGGGAGGCTTGGCCTCAAGGCCGTGATAGTGGAGGGCAAGCCGCAGGACGGCGGGACCTTCATAGCCGTCGTTAACAAGGATGGGGCTGAGGTAATCGAGGCTCCGGAACTAAGGCTCAAGGGGATTTTCGAGGCGGCCGAGTCGCTCAAAGAGAAGTACGGCAAGAACATAGGCCTTGCGATAATTGGCCCTGCAGGCGAGATGCTCCTCACAGCGTCCGGCATCTCCCATATGGACACAGACGGGGTGCCCAGCAGGTTCACCGCAAGGGGCGGCCTGGGCGCGGTGATGGGGTCGAAAGGCTTGAAGGCCATAGTGTTCGACGACAGGGGAGCAGCAAGGCCGGACGTCGCCAAGAACGACGAGTTCATGGCTGCCCTCAAGGCATATAACCAGGCGGTCCTTGAGGCGCCCTCATCCGCCGGCTTCAGGAAGCTGGGCACAGCCAACCTCGTAAGGGGGATGAACGCAATAGGCGCTTTACCCACGAAGAACTTCAGCAGGGGCACATTCGACAAGTTCGAGGAGATATCGGCAGAGAAGCTGCGCGCGACGATCGAGCAGAGGGGCGGGAACCCGGAGCACGCCTGCATGCCGGGATGCACGATCGCATGCTCCAACGTATACGTAGACAAGGAAGGCAAGATGCTCGTGTCGCCTTTGGAGTATGAGACCATAGGGCTGGTTGGGTCTAACTGCATGATAGGCAGCCTGGACGACATCGCCCGCATCAACCGCGAGGCCAACGACCTCGGGCTTGACACCATCGACCTGGGAGGTGCCATAGGAGTCGCCATGGAAGCAGGCTTAATCGGATGGGGCGACGCAGAAGCGGCCCTCGGCCTATTAGCAGAGGTCAGGAAGGGCAGCGTGCTGGGAAGGCTGATAGGGTCAGGAGGAGCCATAGTAGGCAAGGTGCTAGGAATAGAGAGGGTGCCCGCATCGAAGGGCCAGGTTTTCGCGGCTTACGATCCAAGGGCCGTCAAAGGACTGGGAGTCACATACGCCACATCCACCATGGGAGCCGACCATACGGCCGGACAGACGGTCAGGGCGCAGATAGACCACAGGTCCTACGAGGGCCAGGTCAACGTCTCGCGCGGAGCGCAGGTCAACGCCGCGACGTACGACACATTGGGGCTCTGCAACTTCATCGGAGGCGCGATGAAGGGGAGCCTCGACATGGTGACGGCCATGATAAACGCTGTGGAGGGCATATCCTTCGCCAACGAGGACTTCATAAAGATAGGGAAAGCCACGCTGAAAACAGAGGTTGAGTTCAACAAAGCGGCGGGCATACCTGTCACAGTGAACGACCTGCCTGAATGGGTCCGGGAGGAAGTGCTGCCAGACACCAACACCAGCTTCGACGTCCCCAAGGAGGACCTGAAGCACATATTCGACGAAATCGCAGGTTAAGAGCACAAAACCGGCCTGGCGCGCCGCGTAGCCGGCCGGCCTGTGTCGAAAGGTTGATCCGATATGGTAAGGAATGCCAACGAGACGTTCAAGACGCACGCATATAACGTCATAAGGGGCAGGATTTTAAGCTGCGAGCTGCAGCCGGGGGCGCCGATCTCAGAACAGGACCTTATAAAGGAGCTGGGGATAAGCAGGACCCCCATCAGGGAGGCCCTCAACAGGCTGGAGGCGGAGCATCTTGTCACGATATATCCCAAAAGGGGCATATTCGTGACTGAGGTCTCCATAAAGGACATCATGGACATCTACATGCTCAGGGAAGCCATTGAACCCATCGCGGCAAGGCTTGCAGCGACCAACATGGACTTCGATAAGCTCAAGGCGCTGCATGACAAGTACTATTCACAGGAAGCAAGGAACGACCTCGAAAGCTACATCGAAGCTGACCTGGAGTTCCACAAGCTTGTGGCGGAATCAACCGGCAACATGTACCTGGAGCAGATACTCAAGAACCTGTACGCACAGAACTCGCGCATCAGGATAATATCGAAGGTGCGGATAAAAGAGCATGAGGCAGAAGCATGGCTCGAGGTCACCAAAGTGATCGAAGCGCTCATGGACAGGGACCCTTCCAGGGCCGAGGACCTTATGAAGAAACACATCAGGAACGGAAATGCATCGGCTTTGAAGGCCATAGGTTTCGTACATGAGGAAAAGGGCTGACTTTACAAAAAGGCCTCGGCTGTCGCCGGCATGCGACACCCCTTCCATGTTAATCGCTCAGAAAGAGTAAAGCGGACGGATCCCCCGTCCGCTTTACCTAAGGGAGCCGCGCACTTACCTCTTGTTGCACTCCGGGCAGCAGCGTCCGCAGCCGTCTACCTCGGCGAAAATCTTCTTGGCCGCCTTGAGGGCGTCCTTGCAGTTGTCGAAACTGCCTACCAGCAACCTGTTGTTGACGTTCGGAAGGCTGGAGCAAAGCCACGAGTGTACTTCATGCTCCCCCGTCTTCTGGGCATTTACGCTTACATAGTATAGCTCCATTGAAACACCCCTTTCCGATTTATTCCCATCCCTTCGGCACTTGCCGTACCAAATCTGCCTGCTCGGTACCTGAGCGCGCCTCAGTCAGTAGATATCATATTCAACCTCATCACATCGAATTCCTTCTTATCGAAGGGGAAAACGCAACATTTCGGGCGGATACAGGCAGCAAAAGCATTTATTGTCCCCGACTATGCTGCCTGACCCCCTTTTCGATGCCCAATAGGGCCTTTTCCAGCGTTGTTCTGCTGCATGCGAAGTTCAGCCTCTCGAAACCCGATCCTGCCTCACCGAAGATGTAACCGTGGTTCAATGCAAGGCCGGCCTCATATGTAATCATCCTCGCCAGGCCTTCGTTACCGAGGCCCAACGCCCTGAAGTCAAGCCATGCAAGGTATGTTCCGTCAGGTTTCCGAAAGACGACTTCGGGGACATTCTCCTTAAAGAACGAATCCATGAAGTCGATATTTCCCTGCAGGTAGGACAAGACCTGCTCCAGCCACTCGTTGCCATGCGAATATGCCGCGATGGCGGCTTTCAGGCCGAAAGGAGTTGGCTCCTGTATGCCGTTGGCCTCCATCCTCCTTACCAGGGCATCCCTCTTCTCCGGGTCGCTTACAATCAGGTTCGCCATCTGCAGTCCGGCCAGGTTGAACGTCTTTCCTGCCGCAGTACAGGTGATGCAGTTTCCCTCGAAATCCTTCCGCAGGGAAGAGAAAGGGACATGTGCGTGTCCTTCGTAAACAAGGTCGCAATGTATCTCGTCAGAGACTACAATGACCCCGTTCGAGATGCATATCTCCCCAAGGCGCTCAAGCTCGGCCCTAGTCCAGACCTTGCCCACGGGATTGTGGGGGCTGCAGAGGAGGATCATCCTGGCAAGAGGGTCAGACGCCTTCCTCTCAAGGTCTTCGAAATTGATGCCGTAGTCCCCTCCGCCCAGCTCGACAAGCCTGTTGTCAAGGACCTTCCTCCCGTTGTTTTCGATGCTGTGCGCGAACGGGTGGTAGACGGGCGATTGGATGATGACCTTCTCCCCCGGCGAAGTGAATTCCTGTATGATTGCGTTTATCCCTGTGACGACACCCGGCGAATAGACCATCCAGTCACTTTCGATCCTCCAGCCGTGCCTCCGCAGGAACCAGCCCTTGACCGCATCGGCATAGTCATCGGTCCTGTAGGTATACCCGAAGATGCCCGACGAAGCAGTCTGCGCCACGGCCCTCATAATCGGTTCGGCGCAGTCGAAGTCCATGTCTGCCACCCAAAGCGGAAGAAGGCCCCTGCGGCCGTGCATCCCTTCCATTATGCTGTCGGACCATTTGACGGAGCCCGAGCCCGCCCTGTCGGCGGTCTTGTCGAAGTCGTAATGCAATGGAAAGCCCCCTTCGAGAGTTTTTATGGCTAACATAAGAACAATGCCGGATTATAGACGGCCCTCATATATTCTTCGCACATGCCCCTGCTGCACCGACGGGCCTTTGTAAGAAGCGGAGTCATCCTGGAGACGATTATGGGAATCCGAACAACATAATACTATCATCACTGCTTAAGTACATCATCCGCTGGACGTCCTGCAGGTCCGGCGACGACATGGGGGGATTGTGGAATATGCGCTAATAAAGAGCGAGATGGCATAGGAGGAAAGGAGGTCCCGCCGTATGGCATCCTGGCGGATGTTGCCTATGGAACAGGATGCAAGAAGCCCAGGTATTCCTTTTAGAAATAGAGAAAGGTCTCTGCGGTGGGAAGGTGTGTGGGAAACGGGCTATTCCAGGATTACGTCATTGCCGGCGCCTTCGCTTTCGTCCCCGTTGGTTTCGGCCTACAAATCTCATGGCCTTCCGCTCAGGGCGCCTTCATGGGGGTCGCCCAGGAGATCTTGCTGCTTTTCACGCTTCCCTCCCTGACTTCGACCCTGTCGGGGGATCCTCGGTGCGGAAGGACCTTCCCTTGAGGGCGTTGTAAAACCCCGGTTGGGAAATCAACGGCAGGATTCGAGGATGGACGCCATGCAGAAAGAGGGGGAAGGGCATTCTTCGTTGAACCGTCCGAGATCGTCATCCATAATTCCCTGGCTCGGTCCTCCAAGCAGCCGATGTCCGACCGGACAGCCTTCGGGCCTGCCGTGGGCCCCGCAGGATGTCGGCTATATTATCCCGTACCCCTTCATCCTCATCTCGAACTGGGCTTCGTCCATGAAACCCTGCACAGCGCCCAGCTTGTTGCCTGCAGCGTCGTAGAACAGCGTCGTCGGTATCACCGAAATCCTGTTCTCGGCAGCTATCTTCGGATATTCGTATACGTCTATCCTTATGAAGGTCACTTTTCCTCTGTATTTGTCGGCAAGCGCCACCAGGACTGGGTCTATGAGAACGCATGCCTCGCAATCCTCAGAGCCCAGCTTCACCACGTAAGGTATCCCCGCCCTGGACGCGTTCTCTATGTCTTCAGGCGTCCCGTTGGGCAGGGCACTCTGCGCATTCTTGGCCTTAGGTCTATAAAGCAGGCTGACAGCAAGGACGGTGGCGACCAGCACCACTGCCAGGACTATGAGCACCATTGTCGAACGCTTCATCTCAAACAGCTCCTATATCAGTTTTAACATGTTCGTCGCAGCAAGCCAGGCGCCGGTGGCCATAAGGGCTATGCCCATGGCCAGGGTAAGCGCGCGCGAGTATTTGGTCAGCCCCGACCTGGCCAGCGCCTGAGGCGCCGTCCCTGCCGTTATGCCCGCTACAAGGACCGGAGCCCAATGACCGAGGGCATAAGCTATGGTGAGAAGCACCCCTCTTGAGCCTCCGGCAGTCGCAGAAGCCAGAGCGAGGACCGCCACAAGTACCGGCGTGGCGCACGGTGCGGACACCGTCGCGGTGACCAGCCCGAGCGCGAAAGCGCCCGCTGCGTGGACCCTGCCTTCCGCGCGTGGGGCTGCCGACGGCATCGGTATGCTGATTATTCCCGCTACGTTCATTCCCATCAACAGCACAAGAAGGCCAAGGGCGAGGCTGAATGCAGGGCCTGATAAAAGGAAACCGAGCCCCTGCGCCAGCGCCCCCAGGACGACGAAGGCGACCGTAAGCCCAAGGAAGAACGCCAAAGTGGATGCCAAGGCCCTCGCCCTCCCCATAGCCTTCGACCCTCCGACGTAACCTACGACTAGCGCTATTGCTGTCAGGGTACAAGGGGCAAGGGATGATATCAGCCCGGCCAGGAACGCCGCCGCGAAGCCGAACAGCGGCATTGAAAGCGCCTGCGTAAGGTTCTGGGCCAATTTGTCCAGCATGTTCCCTCCGAAGTGATAGGCAAAGCCTTCCGCGTTTCGCACTGTGGCAACGTAGACCGTCAATATGACAGATTATATTCTACCGCAAGGTCTGCGGTATATACCCATCGGAAGGGCCGGCAGATTGTGAAGCGCAGTACATATCAACCGCTGCATAAAAGCCCCATTGTCCTGCAGAATATACATCTGGTGAAAACAGGAGAGGGAAGGGTCCACATTGAATCAAGAAACGCTGCCGATTGAAGGATGGGAGTGATGGGAAGGGAATGAAGAGAACGACAGTCATCCTGGTCATAGCAATCGCATTGTCTCTGTCCCTGGCGGCGATTCCTGCCGAGGCTGCGGACTGGAAGCTTACTGATGCGTCCGCTGCGGAGTACAAGAAGCTCGCCACTCCGGAGAAGGAGATCGCGGAGAAATGGCTGGCGACGCTGCCCGCCTCAGCTTACAAGGAGAGCTTCACCCAGCTCGTAATGGGGCTGGTCGTCTGGGTGAGCCGCGAACCCATAAGCTTCCTCGACTATGAGTTCGTCAAGCTGTTCAAGACGACCGGCGAGAAGGTCGACATCTACACGTTCAAAGCAGGGGACGCCAAGATGGTGACCGACATCTACTCGCCGCCGGTCATCCCGGGAGACCTCTGAGCGTGCAACTTCTATGATTGGTGGGTCGCCAATCTCAGCTACCCCGGAGCCAAGCCGCTGAAGTTCTGGTTCATAGCCGACCTCGAAGCAGAGGCCGCCCGCAGGGAGAAACTGGTCAAGAAGTAGGGCTAAGATCGAAGGGAGGAAAAGGAATTGAAAGGGAAGAGGATCCTGGTCATCCTGGCTGTGTGCATCATCGTCCTGGCACTCTCGTACGGCTCTATGGCGTGCACAAGCATAATCGTAGGAAAGAAGGCCTCTCTGACCGGGGAAGTGCTCCTGGGCCACAACGAGGACAACGGCGGGCGCCTTGTGATGCCCGTCTACCTTGTGGACCATGAGGTGCATTCAAAGGGTGAGATGCTGCAGCTGGAGAACAACACTGCGAGGATACCCCAGGCTGCGGAGACAGCCCGCTATTTCTGGACCGAGACGAGGGCGCCGCTTCCCGGAGCGTCCTTCAGCGATTTCATGTACAACGAGTACGGCGTAGTGGTAGCCAGCGACAGCTGCGCCTCCTCGAAGGTCGACACTTCGATAGCCGACCTGGTCGACAACGGAATGGGCTATGCCATAAGGAAGATAATCGGAGAGCGCGCAAGGACGGCCCGCGAGGGGGTCGAGCTGGCCGCATGGTTGATAGAGACCTGGGGCTACTTCGCCTCCGGACGATCGTACCAGATCTGCGACAAGGACGAAGGATGGGTCTGCCAGGTGGTAATGGGCAAGACGTTCGTCGCCCAGAGGGTGCCGGACGATGAGGTGATGGTCATACCAAACCATTACGTCACCAGGAAAGTTGACTTCAACGACAAGGCGAACTTCGTGACCTCGAAGAACCTCGTGTCCTACGCGATCGACAAAGGCTGGTACAAGCCGGCGGTTGCCGGTGACTACAGCGACTTCGACTTCGCCAAGACCTATCAGAAGGAGACCAGCTTCAGGGCCGCGAGCAACACGTTCAGGCACAGATACGCGCATAAGATCCTGCACGGGCTCGACATACCCGCCGAGGCTGACCTGCCATTCTCGGTGAAGCCGGCGAAGAAAGTCGGCCTACAGGACATAATGAACGCCCTCAGCTACCATTACGAGGGCACCCCCGACGACCTGACGAACGGCTACAAGGACGGCTACCTGCACTTTACGACGATGAGGGTGCTGTGCACCTCTAGTACACAGGAGAGCTATGCAATCCAGATGAGGCAGGACCCGAACCTGACCGTAATGTGGAGGGCGAGCGGGCATCCCTGCACCAGCCCGTACACCCCGTGGTACGGCGGTATAACGGCTATACCCAAGGAGTACCAGTTCATAGACCCCGTGTTGGGCAAGTACACGCATTTCGCGGCGCGTTCCGAAGATTACAGCTACGACCCTTCGAGGGCATGGTGGGCGTTCATAGACCTGCAGACCCTCGTCAACTTCAACTATGCCACCGACGGCATGAAGGTGAGGGAATGGAAGGCGAGGCTGCAGAACGAGTGGTTTGCCAACCAGAAGTCGTTCGAGTCGGCACTGATGAGCGTTTACAAGGTAGACAAGGCGAAGGCGCTTGCGATGATGACCGACTACAGCTCCAGGGCCGCCTTAAGGGCCATGAACGAGGCAAGGTCGCTGTATAACCAGATCCTGCGCACAAACGTGGACATAGTCACCGAAGAGATCGACCTTGCAAAGGGCGACGATCCCGTCAAGGTGGTGCTGTTCGGGTCCAAGGACGTGGACGTGGCCAAAGTCGACGTGCAGACCCTGGCGATAGGCGCCGATTACAGCAATCCTTCATCTTGGGCAAGGGCTAGGGACACCGTCGTATCCGACGTCAACTTGGACGGTTTCGCGGACGTCACATTCACGGTCCTTACGAAGGATATCAGGTCGATCAACCCGTGCCTGATGAACCTCTGGGTGAGCGCCAAGTATGCAGGCGGCCCCACCCTTGCGGCGCAGGACACAGTCAAGGTGGTCAAGTCGTTCTGAGGAATGCCGCATAATCACAATGAGAAAGGCGCTTTCCCGCAGTTTGCGGGAAAGCGCCCACTTTTCGCCCGTTTTACTAGAAGCCCATGTATGCGGCCCTTATTTCGTCGCTTGCGAGCAGCTCGCGCCCGGTGCCGCTCATGACTATCCTGCCGGTCTGCATGACATATGCCCTGTCTGCCAGCTTCAGGGCCTTCTCCACCTTCTGCTCTACGGCAAGCACCGTTATTCCCATGGAGCAGATGTCCTTCAATGTGCCGAGTACCTTGTCGACGAGTGTGGGCATCAACCCTAGGGAAGTCTCGTCCACGAGCAGCATCTTGGGCGAGCACATGAGCCCTCTTGCGATTGCGACCATCTGCTGCTCCCCTCCCGAGAGCGTCTCGGCCTTCTGCCCTGCCCTCGCCTTAAGGACCGGGAATATGTCCATCACCTTCTCGAGGCTTTCCGATATCTTCTTCTGGTCCTTTATGGTATGAGCCCCTGTGAGAAGGTTGTTCATGACGCTCATCTTAGGGAAGAGGCGCCTTCCCTCTGGCACGTGTGCTAGCCCCAGCGCGGTTATCTGATGGGCCTTCATGCCCGTTATGTCCGCGCCGTCGAAATGCACAGAGCCGGATGCCGGGCGGATCAACCCCGAAACCGCCTTGAGGGTGGTGGACTTGCCGGCGCCGTTGGATCCGACGATAGCCACGAAATCCCCCTTCCCTACCTCGAAGCTTACTTCCCTTACAACGATAACGCCCTCATAGCCGGCGTTCAGCCCCTTAACACTTAGCATTGTAGTCATCCCCCAGGTAAGCCTTAATGACCGCCTCGTCCTTGACGATGTCGCAGGGCGCCCCCTCGGCGATCTTCTTGCCGGAATCAAGGACGATCACCTTATCGGATATGGGCATTATCGCCTCCATTACATGCTCGACCACTATGAGCGTAATCCCCTGGCCCCTGAGCTTGAGGCAGAGTTCCATCGCTTCCTTGGTCTCTGTGGGGTTGAGCCCCGCCATGGTCTCGTCAAGCATGAGGAGCTTGGGCTCTGTCGCCACCGCCCTGGTTATCTCGAGCCTCTTCCTGTCCGCAATCGTCAGGCTTTTGCCGAGCCTGTCTGAGACATGCTTCAAGCCTGTCATCTCCAAGGCCTCGGCAGCCTTCCTTCGGGCCGTGGGAATGTCGGGATGCCTAAGAAAGGCCCCTATCATGACGTTCTCCTCTACGGTCAGCTCACCCATGGTCTTAACGACCTGGAAGGTCCTCGCGATGCCGAGCCTGCAGTTGTCATAGGGCTTGAGCTTAGTGGTATTGTGCCCGTCGAACGTGACTTTGCCGGATGTGGGGGTATAGAAGCCGGAAAGGCAGCTGAAGCATGTGGTCTTCCCCGCCCCGTTCGGGCCGATCAGCGCAACTATCTGGCCTTTGGCGACCTCGAAGCTCACATCGTCGTTCGCCAGTAGGTTTCCGAACTTCATTGTGAGGTTCTCTACCTTAAGCAGCGGTGCTTGCATCCTTCGAAGCACCTCCTTTCAGGTTCGGCTGCCTTTTGCCAAGAAGGCCTATTATGCCCTTGGGCTGGAAGCTGGTCACTATCATTATCAGAAGGCCGAAGACCATGAGGTCGATGCCCTTGCCCGTGCCTCCCAAGGCTATCCTCGTATACTCGGAAAGGGGTATGAGCAGGGCGGCCCCCAATATTGGGCCCCAGACGGAACCGAGACCGCCCAGGACTGTAAGAAGGACGATCTTAAGCGAAAGGTCCAGCGAGAATACCATGAATGGGTCAATATAGAGTATGTACTGCGCGTAGAACGAGCCGAACAGGGCCGTCAGCGCCGCCGATGAGACCATGGCAAGAAGCTTGTACTTCGCGGGGTTGATCCCAAGTGACATGGCCGCGTCCTGGTTGTTCTTTATCGCTTTTAGGTACATGCCGAACCTTGACCTCTCAACTGCCACGAAGGCGGCCAGCGCTAGTATGAACATCGCGAATGCGATATAAAAATATGGCAGCTTCTCGCCGTGGAACTGGAAGTTCACAAGTGATGCCGGGGCTACCGGGATGATGATGCCTGTCGCGCCGTCTACGTAATCCCAGCTCTTGAAGAGCTGCATCATGATCTCCCCGAAGGCCAGCGTCGCAATGGAGAAATACTTCCCCTCCAGCCTGAAGACTGGATAGCTTATGACGAAGGCCAGCGCGGCTGCCGCGAAAGAGCCGACCGCCATGCCTATCCATGGGCTCGCCCCGTATTTCCAGTAGGCAACGGCTGCTGCATAGGCGCCTATGCCGAAGAAGGCCGAATGTCCGAATGAAGTCTGCCCCGCAAGGCCGGTCACGATGTTCCATGCCTCGCCGAGCCCCGCGTACATCACGAACAGTATTAGCACGTGCTGCAGGTTAACGTTCCTGGTCAGGAGGGGCAGGACGCCTATCGCGACGACTGCGGCCCAAAGGAGGCTTCTCTGCCTTTTCCACCTGTTGTCCAAAGCATGCACCCCCTTACCAGCCGAACAGGCCCTTGGGCCTGACCTGCATGACTATCAGATAGATGAGGAAAATGAGGGCGTATTTGAACTCTGCACCCAGGAAGAAGCCGCCGATAGATTCGGTAAGGCCGATGATCACCCCGGAATACAGGGCCCCCCTGATGTTGCCGAAGCCGCCCAAGGCTACGATGACGAGAGCAATCAGCCCGAAAATCGAACCGGATTCCGGATAGATCGGGTAGAAAGAGGCAAGAAGCGCAGCCGCCACTCCTACGCATGCTCCCGCCAGCCCGAAGGTGAAGGAATACACCTTCTCGGTGTCTATGCCCATCAGACGCGCCGCTTCCTTGTCCATGGACGTGGCCTGTATGGCCCTGCCCATCCTGGTGCGCTGCACGAAGTAGAAGACGGCAAGCGTCATCAAGATGCTCCCTATGCCCGCCACCAGCTGCGGCATGCCCAGTATCAAGGCGCCGTCGAAGAGGAAGACCCTCTTGTCCGCCACGAAGGATTCGTTGATGAAGCGGTAGTTAGGCGTCCAAAGGAACTGTGCTAAGTTCCTGAAGAATATCCTCAGGCCGAATGTCGCCAGAAGGGCCGAAAGGCCCGGTACGTCTACGACCCGCTTTATGAGCAGCTTGTAGACCAGGAAACCTATCATGAACACCACCATCGCTTGTATCGGAAGCGACAGCAGAGGGTCCATGCGGAAGAGGGTGAAGAACCAGAAAGTCGAGTACATGCCCAGCATCAGGAATTCGCCGTACGCGAAGTTGATTATGTCCATAACGCCCCATATAAGGCTGAGGCCAACGGCAACCAACGCATAGACGAAACCGAGCATCAGTCCGCTTGCGACCATCTGGGGAAGTAAGAAGAGCAAGCAGCACACCTCCCGGGGAAAGTCAAAATTAAGCCCGCCCGATCATGCCGGGCGGGCTTTTCAGCAGTTCAGCCTATCTCTGGTTCCATGCGGGGAAGGAGGGCACGGCTTTGGCTGTGGATGCCTCTACAGGCCAGACCACTTCGTACTTGCCGCCCTGGACCTGGGTCATGACGGACGCGGACAGCTCGTTCTGGCCGCTTGCGTTGAACTTGATCTTCCCGAGGACGAAATATGGTGCCGAGAAGGTGGACTCCTTAAGGACCTTCAGTATTGCGGCAGGATCCGTCGACTTGGCCTGGTTGATTGCGTCGGCTACCACCATCGCCGATGCGAAATCCTCTATAGTTGGTCCGTCGATGTCTACCTTCGCCTTCGGGGCGTACATGTCGTTGATGAACTTGGCCGCCGGCACCTTGGGGAACATGGTCGAGGAGATGGCGTTGGGGCCTGCGAAGAACTCGGCGTCCTTGCCGAGGTTGATCACGAACTGGGGATCCTGGTAGCCGCCGCAGTATGCAAGTACGGCCTTGGGTACCACGTTCAGCTCCTTGTATTTCTTTACAAGAAGGGTCGTGTCGGCTATGTAGGAGGCGTGGAATATCGCATCGGGCCTTGCTGCCTTTATCCTCTGCACTTCGGTGTCCACGTTGGAGACCGCTGCGGGGTACTTAACCTGCGCCACGATTTCGAAGCCGTGCTTGGCGTATTCCTTTGCCCATTTGTTCGCCATCTCTGCTGCGTGCACGCCGTACTCGTTGTCGATGTAGACGACGGCGACGCGCTTGATGCCTGCGTTCATGTTGTCGTTGAGGTACTTCAGGTACTGGAAGAAGAATTCGCTCTCCATGTCGTCGTTGGGGGCGATCCTGAAGAACCACTTGAGCCCGCGCTCGGTAAGCGCCGCCGAACTGGACGAACCTGCCACGAACGGTATGCCGAACCTTTCGGCCTCCTGGCTGGCAGGCTTGGTCGCCGAGCTCTGGTAGCAGCCTATCAGGGCGACCACCTTCTCGTTCTGGATGAGGCGCTCGGCTTCGGACTTTGCCAGTTCAGGGTTTCCCTGATGGTCAGCGAACACGAACTCCACCTGTGCCCCGCCGAGGTTCGGAAGCCCGCTTGTCTTGGCAAGGGGCAGGTCGGAGTTGGGGAACTGCTCGTTGATTATCTGCTGCGCCACTTCGATTGCGTACTTGATCTTGGTGCCGGTGGCAGCGGCCGAGCCGCTCAGGGGGAGTATTGCGCCGATCTTGACTACCTGGGCCGCGAAGAGGTTGCCGACTAGCATGAAAGCGATAAGGCATGCGATCGTTGCGATCAATAGCGCTCTTTTCATCCTTGGTCCTCCTTCGGTTTTGGTATTGGCTTGTCGTAATAATGTTCGTGAGTTTTCTTTGCTATGTAACCGTCTTCGTCTGGTTTTTCACTATTATACCAATAAAGGCATCCCAGTAAGAAGTTCCAGAACCCTTTTTAGTATGAAGGGCATGGCATCTAATGAATAATCCCTGCAAAGCCTCTCGGTAGGCCTGTGGGCGTCCTTGCCGTAGGGGCCGATGTTGATGACAGGCATGTCAAGCGTCGCTATGTCTTGCAGCGGAAGCACGTATTTCTCCGGCCAGGCCGGCATGTTCTCAACGAGAGCTTCTACGGCGCCCTTTTTCGCCGGCAGCCTGCAGTAGCTGAGGTCGGATATGTAAGGATAGAACTTCCTGGTCCCTATTTCGTAAGGGAATCTGACCCTTGCTTCTTCAACTGCGCCTGAGGCTGCCTGAATCAGCCTTTGCGCCTTCAAGTCCGCTGCTTCTGCGGTTATATGGGGATAGTATGGAGGGCTGAAGAATATTACTGCCTTTGGACCCTGGTCCGGCAGATATCTGTGCACTTCGCGGACAAGGGCCAGGGAAAAGTCCCTGGGGTCCGTATAAGACATCCCGGCCCCTTTCACGAAACCTGAGATCACTTCATCCAGCCCCTCCCCCAGATGCTTCCTTACGCATGAGAGAAGCTCGTCGTAACTCATGACGGAAGGGACCCTGTAGGCTCTCTTTCGAACTGCGCCTGACAAGGCGGAGTGTTCCATGCTGCGCCTTGCAAGCTCTGCTGCAGCAGACTCCATTACGGCCTCTATCCTTGCCTTCAGCTTTGCCATCACTTCATCGGGAGTGGAGGCGTGTGTCGCGTAATTGAAGTAGAGGAATGCGCCGTCGGTTGTCTGTACCGAGTACTCCTCCTTGAGGTCCCTCATGCGCAGGCTGATGGGCGGCTGTGTCGCCTCTCCGCCCAGCTCGTCGCACAACCCGGGGTCCATGTCTATGGAATGCATGATGGCCGCCGCGAGGAAGTTCGCGTCCATGCCGCCGAAGGCCTCGCCGACATGTGTGGGGGACCCATGGACATATATCGAGGGGAGCAGCTTGCCTACGGTGCCCAGATAGACGTATTTAGCATGGTCTTCATTAAACCTTCCCGTCATGTAGTCGGTGTCGATGGCCGCATTGAAGCTCCATCCTCTTTCCTTGGACAGGAGGGCGAGCCTTCTGACTGCTGTCAGCATGCCGAGGGACCCTCCCTCTTCATCGGGGACGAAGGCGAAGACGAAGTTCGCGGCCAGGTCGCCTGCTTTGCAGCTGAGTTCCTCGGCGAGGAGCATAAGCGCCGCAACGCCTGCTTTCATGTCGAATATGCCCCTGCCGAACAAATAATCGCCTGATTCAAGGTCCGCCTTTGCTTCGGCGTCCAGCTCCATCGCTTGCAGCGCTTGGGGAAGTAAGGACGGGTCTGTGGCAAAAGGTTCCGCCGCAGCATAATCTGACAACCCCACGGTGTCAGTATGCCCGATTAGAAGCACCGCGTCAGATGTGGGCCGCGCTGCCTCGAATATGGCCATCAGGCTGCCCCTTCCCAGTTTGTCTCCGGGTATGGCCTCGAAGACCAGCCTGTCTGGGTTCATCGCAAAATAGGGGAGCCCGGAGAGCCGGTCCTTGATCCACAGCGTTATGCCGAGCTCGCCCTCAGTGCCGACTACGCTCCTCAACCTGACAAGCTCAATTGCCAGCCGCTCCATCCTGCTTCCGAAATCCTGCATTTTGCTACCTCCGTAAACTGATGAATTCTGTGTCCTGGCTTCCAGTCCCTTTAAAGGCGAAACTTTCTCTGGCACTCGGTTGCTGAATAATCTCTCAATATAATACGACAATAACTGTATATTGTATGCAACATCAAAATAGACAGGAATAGTCGCTATTTTGGGAAATTAAGGGACCCTGCGCCTTGACTGAGAATAAGATAGGTGTATATAATTCTTTCAATTTTACATGCATAACTTTAAGGAACATCGAAGTGGCGAGCAACGTATTTTTCATTACCTGACGGAATTTTGCAGGTATTGATGTTTCTGAAGTCGAAATGTCAAAGTTACAAAATCGAAAAGGAGGACTGTTGCGGATGTTCAAGAAAACAGCGTTTTTCGCGGTATTGATGAGCCTTATCTTCGTGATGGTTTCATTCGCGGCCGAGGATGTGAGAATCGGCCTGGTCACGCCGCTTACCGGTGATGTGGCCACATTCGGCGAATCAACAAGGAACGCCGCCGTACTGTGGGCGGAAGAGGTGAACGCCAAAGGCGGCCTCCTTGGGGGCAAGGTGGTCCTCGCCATAGAGGACGACCGCAATATCCCCGCTGAGACCGCAAACGCGGTGCAGAAGCTCATATCCCAGAACAAGGTGGTTGCTGTCGTCGGCTCGGTGGCGTCGAAGTGCACGCTGGCCGGGGCACCCATAGCCCAGGCGGCAAAGGTGCCGATGATCTCCCCGACTTCGACCAACGAAGCCGTAACCAAGGTGGGCGATTACATCTTCCGCGCATGCTTCATCGACCCGTTCCAGGGCACAGTAATGGCGAAGTTCGCGTACACCAAGCTGAACGCGAGGAACGCAGCCATGCTGTATGACATAGGGAACGACTACACCAAGGGCCTGGCTGAGAACTTCAAGAAGGCCTTCGAGGCTCTCGGGGGCAAGATAGTAGCATCCGAGACCTACGGCGTAGGCGAGTCGGACTTCTCGGCGCAGCTGACCAAGATCAGGAGCGCAAGGCCAGACGTCCTGTTCCTGCCCGACTACTACAACTCGGTCGGACTGCAGGCGAAACAGGCAAGGCAGCTCGGTATAACCGCCACCTTCCTCGGCGGCGACGGATGGGACTCCTCCGAGCTGGTTCCCATCGGCGGCTCCGCCATCGAGGGCGGCATGTTCAGCAACCACTACGCGCCCGGCAGCTCGGACCCCGTGGCGAAGAACTTCTATGACAACTACGTGAAGAAGTTCGGCGCGCCCCCGGATGCCCTCGCTGCACTGGCGTATGACGCATGCCTCATCGTAGGCGAGGCGATCACAAAGGCAGGAAAGCTTGACAAGACGGCCATCCGCGATGCCATGGCTGCTACCAAGGACCTGCACGCGGTATCAGGCGTCCTGACCTTCGATGCGAACAGGAACCCGATCAAGAGCGCGGTCATCCTTGAAGTAAAGGGCGGCAAGTTCGTCTACAGGGACACCGTAAACCCGTAAAGCATATACCGACAGCACAATAGGCTGGCTGTGCCGGCGGCATGGGTCACCATACCGCCGGCCGACATTAGTAGATGAGCTTTTCCTGACGAGACTTCCCCAGGCGCAGGAGCTGACAAAACTTACAGGGATTACCATGGGATAATAGAAGGCTGGTTTTCCACTCGGTCCGATAAGACCAGATTGTTTATTGTATACAGGATAGAATTAGCAGGATTTGGCAAAGAACCCGACTAATAATTTACACACGCCATGAGAATTCCACATGAAAATCCCGTCAAAACATGGGAAAAGGGGAAAGCCGGCTACTATATTGCAAGGAGGGTAATCTTAACATGCTCAGGAAAATGGCAATGGCGGCAATCGTACTCTCTGTCTTGCTGGCAGCGACATCCTTAGCGGCGGAAGACGTCAGGATCGGAGTGGTGACCCCACTTACAGGAGACGTTGCGACCTTCGGGGAAAGCGTCAGGAACGGAGCCGTGCTCTGGGCTGAGGAGGTCAACGCCAAGGGCGGCCTCCTGGGAGGGAAAGTAGTCCTCAACGTGCTGGACGACAGGAACATACCCGCTGAGACTGCCAACGTGGTATCCAAGCTCGTCTCCCAGAAGGTCCATGCGATAGTCGGCTCGGTGGCGTCGAAGTGCACGCTGGCCGGGGCACCCATAGCCCAGGCGGCAAAGGTGCCGATGATCTCCCCGACTTCGACCAACGAAGCCGTAACCAAGGTGGGCGATTACATCTTCCGCGCATGCTTCATCGACCCGTTCCAGGGCACAGTAATGGCGAAGTTCGCGTACACCAAGCTGAACGCGAGGAACGCAGCCATGCTGTATGACATAGGGAACGACTACACCAAGGGCCTGGCTGAGAACTTCAAGAAGGCCTTCGAGGCTCTCGGGGGCAAGATAGTAGCATCCGAGACCTACGGCGTAGGCGAGTCGGACTTCTCGGCGCAGCTGACCAAGATCAGGAGCGCAAGGCCAGACGTCCTGTTCCTGCCCGACTACTACAGCACGGTCGGACTGCAGGCGAAACAGGCAAGGCAGCTCGGTATAACCGCCACCTTCCTCGGCGGCGACGGATGGGACTCCTCCGAGCTGGTTCCCATCGGCGGCTCCGCCATCGAAGGCGGCATGTTCAGCAACCACTACGCGCCCGGCAGCACCGACCCCGTGGCGAAGAACTTCTATGACAACTACGTGAAGAGGTTCGGCGCGCCTCCGGACGCATTCGCCGCTTTGACCTACGACGCGTGCCTTATCCTTGGAAACGCAATAGTAAGGGCCGGCAAGCTGGATCCCCAGGCCATCCGCGATGCCATGGCCGCGACCAAGGAGCTCAAGGCTGTTTCCGGCACCCTGACGATGGATGCGAACAGGAACCCGATCAAAGGCGCTGTCATACTTGAGGTCAAGGGTGGCAAGTTCACGTATAAAGACATGGTAAACCCGTAACGCCTGTCGATGGTCGTTCGCCGGCAGGGCAGAAGACACCCTGCCGGCATTGCATATATTTGATAATTTCAGCACAGAACAGGGGTGATGGCCTTTGGGGCCCAGTTTGGCGATAGCCGAAGTGGTTCAACAGTTGGTTAACGGCTTGGCGTTGGGCAGCGTGTATGCTCTGATAGCGCTCGGCTATACTATGGTTTACGGCATTATACGCCTCATCAACTTCGCGCACGGCGACATCTTCATGCTCGGAGCCTATTACGGCTACTTCCTTATTACTTCCTTCAAGCTGCCTTTTGTGCTGGCCCTCCCGACGGCGATGCTGCTTGCGGCCATTACCGGCATGACAATAGAGAAGCTGGCCTACAAGCCGCTTAGGAAGGCTCCCAGGATTGCGGCCCTGATCACCGCAATCGGAGTGTCCCTTCTGCTGCAGAACCTCGGCCTCATCTTGTTCAAGGCCCGCCCGAGGCCTTATCCTGAAGTGATGCCGATCAAGATATGGGACATAGGAGGGGTCATAGTCTCCAACATGCAGCTAGTGATGCTTGGGACTTCGGTAGCATTGATGTTGCTTCTGAGCCTTATCGTTTACAAGACCAAGATAGGCAAGGCGATGCGGGCCGTATCCCATGACAAGGACGCCGCCAGGCTGATGGGAATAGACGTCGATACCATCATAAGCATAACTTTCGCGATAGGCTCTGCTCTGGCCGCTGCGGCCGGCATACTAGTAGGCTTCTACTACAACAGGATAATGCCGACGATGGGCGTCATGTACGGGCTCAAGGCATTCGTAGCGGCCGTAGTCGGGGGCATCGGAGTGATACCGGGCGCCATGATGGGCGGCATGCTCATGGGCCTGTCTGAGGTGCTGGTCATCGGCTTCGTATCTTCGACCCTCAAAGACGCGATTGCGTTCATCATCCTCATCTTCATACTCTTGGTCAAGCCGGCAGGGCTGTTCGGCAAGGCCGGAAGGGAGAAGGTGTAGGGAATGGCAGTTGCGAAGGATTTGTGGAAGAACTTCATAACAAGGCTCGACAGGAGGAGGCTGTTTAGGAACTCGCTTCTCATGGCCGCATCGGCGGCGCTTTACATCGTCATCAATTTCCTTGGCAGCAAGGGTCTCATAAACGACTATTACATGCAGATACTCATCTGGGTCGGCATCAACGTGATAATGGGCGTGAGCTTGAACCTTATAAACGGCATAACGGGCCAGTTCTCCCTGGGACATGCCGGGTTCATGGCGATAGGCGCCTACATATCCGCCTACTTCACCAAGATGCTGGGGCTTCCGTTCCCGATAGCGCTTCTGGCAGGAAGCCTGGGCGCGGCCCTCGGTGGCCTTGTGGTTGGAATACCGACCCTGCGGCTTAAAGGCGACTACCTGGCGATAGCTACGCTGGGCTTCGGGGAGATAATCAGGGTAATAATCGTAAACCTCGAGGTGGTCGGCGGCCCGAGGGGCATCCCCGGAATACCGCAATACACGTCGTTCCTATGGGTGTTCGTGATGGCGGTATTCACAATCATCTTCATTTCGAACCTCGGCAACTCGAGGCACGGAAGGGCCTTGATCGCCATCAGGGAGGATGAGACTGCGGCCGACACAATGGGCATAGACACTACGAAGTTCAAGATAACCGCATTCGTGGTCGGGTCCATGTTCGCAGGCCTTGCCGGAGGGCTGTACGCCCACAGGCTGACATACATAGACCCCAGCCAGTTCGACTTCATGAAATCCATTGAGTCGCTGGTCATCATCGTCCTGGGAGGATTGGGCAGCATTACGGGCGCTGTCATTTCGGCGGTCGTCGTGACGTTCCTTCCCGAGGTGCTCAGATTCGTGCAGCAGTACAGGATGGTCATCTATTCGCTGATGCTCATCCTCATAATGCTGTTCCGTCAGAAGGGCCTTATGGGGACCAAGGAATTCTCCTGGGAGATGTTCGGCCTGGGCGACAGGCGCAGGCAGGCCAAAGGCGGCGACAGCAGGGGAGAAGTGCCGCCTGTGCTGGAGACCAGGAAGCTGACCAAGCGCTTCGGCGGGGTGCAGGCTGCGAAGGACTTCGACATTACCCTGAGACAGGGCGAGCTAGTAGGGCTCATAGGGCCCAACGGCGCAGGGAAGACCACCGTGTTCAACCTGCTTACAGGCCTTGCCGAACCTACTTCTGGAGAGATACTGTTCAACGGCGAGAGGATTGACGGCAAGCTGCCCTATGAAATCACCTCCATGGGCATAGCGAGGACGTTCCAGAACATAAGGCTGTTCAACAACCTGACGGTCATCGAGAACGTCAAGACGGCATTCCATGCCAAGCACACCTATTCGATGTTCGACGCTATATCGAGGCTCGGGTCGTACAGAAGGACAGAGGATACTGTCATAGAGAAGTCTATGAACCTGCTGGCGCTCTTCGGGCTCGACGGCAAGGCGTACGAGCAGGCGAGCTCATTGCCATACGGCGCACAAAGGAGGCTGGAGATAGCAAGGGCGCTTGCCACGGGGCCGAAGCTGCTGCTTTTGGACGAGCCGGCTGCAGGAATGAACCCTCAGGAGACCAAGGAACTGCAGGAGCTAATCTACTGGCTGAGGGACAGGTTCGGCCTGACGATACTGCTGATCGAGCATGACATGAGTCTCGTCATGAACCTGTGCGAGAGGATCATAGTCCTGGACTACGGAGAGAAGATAGCAGAGGGCCTGCCGGACGAGATCAGGCACAACAAGAGGGTCATAGAGGCCTATCTCGGAGAGGAGGCGTGCTAGCATGCAGATGCTCAAGGTAGAGAACCTGAACGTGCATTACGGGGCGATCCATGCGATCAAGGGAGTGTCCTTCGACGTCTCGAAAGGGGAGATAGTCACCCTGATCGGGGCGAACGGCGCCGGTAAAAGCACGATATTGAGGGCCATATCCGGGCTGGTCAAGGCCTCGGGTGGAAGCATAACCTATGCCCGCAAAGAGGGCGACGAACCAAAAAGCCTTCTTAGCGTGCCCGCCCATAAGCTTGTAAGCCTCGGCATATCGCACGTACCCGAAGGCAGGCGAATTTTCGCCAACCTCACTGTCATGGACAACCTGGAGCTGGGAGGATACCTCAGGAAGGACAAGGCAGGCATAGCCGAGGACACCGACTGGGTGTTCTCCCTGTTCCCGAGGCTCAAGGAAAGGCAGAAGCAGCTCGCAGGGACTCTCTCGGGCGGGGAGCAGCAGATGCTGGCGACGGCGAGGGGCTTGATGTCCAGGCCGGACCTCCTTCTCATGGACGAGCCGTCGATGGGCCTGGCTCCAATCTTGGTGCGCGAGATATTCGACACAGTTGCCTTGATTAACAAAAGAGGCGTCACCATCCTGATGGTAGAGCAGAACGCCAACATGGCTTTATCCCTTGCCAACAGGGCATTCGTCCTGGAAGTGGGGAGCATAGTCCTGGAAGGGAGCTCGGCGGAGCTGTCCTGCAACGCAAGGGTCAAGGAGGCCTATCTGGGAGGCAAATAGAGGGCAAACAAGGCTTATCAGTAAAGGCGGCGCCTTCCCGGCGCCGCTTTCCTATGTTGATACTATAAAGAACTTTAAAAAGGCATTTTCCATATATTGCACATTTTGCAAAGGTTTATTACATTTACAGAAGTATATGGGGATATTATAATCGCATAGTAAATACTATGCATTTATCAGCAACCTAGTTAAGGCGGTTTGCAGATGCGTACAAGGTTACTTTCGACTTCCGCAGCGATATTGCTTCTATTCGTCGCATTTCCCGCAGCAGCTGCATGGCCTACCCAGGCTCAATGGATACCTACTCTGGGGGTAGACTGGAGCTATGTTGTCGATCCCATTAGTGATGTCACGCCAAGGGGGCACCTTGACCTTGTGCCTGACCAGACGAGCTCATCTTCTGCAGCAGCTTATTGGTACTTCGACGGGATATATTTGTTCTTCAGGATGATAGTAGACGGAGACCCGGTGAAGAACCGAGGCCTTGCTTCAGCCGAGATGCTTTCTTTCGGATGGAATGTCCTGATCGAAAGCACAGGTGACAATTACCCTGATTATGCGGCATCGGTGGATGGCACAGGCAGCTCTGACACATTCCATACACTTTACAATACGGGACTAGATGTGAACGTGGAGTCCGAGACGGGATACTCTTCGGTCGCAGCCCCCAACTCCTCATACGTCGATGCGGAGGGTTTCCAGATACTCATGAATGGCTATGTGAGAAGCAGGCAGGTCACCACCGACCCTACTAAGTTCTATAATTCGAACCCCGACTTCTACATAGACTTCATGGTTCCGCTTTCGTGGCTCTCAAGGGCAGGCGGGGCGGCTCCTCCGACTCCTATTACGACAGCGACTCCCATCAAGTTCGCGTTCGGCACGGGCGCCAGCGGCCAGACGATAAACAAGGACCTTGCCGGGCAGTCCGCTACGACAGACATCGTCGACTTCTTCAACGATTCGCCAGCGACATCGATAGGAACTGCAGGGTATGGAGTCCTTCGCGACAGAAGGCATGCGGCATCCCCACCGGCCATGGGCATTTGGAACCCGGGAGAGACCGTGGTTGTCAACGGCTTCGGATGGCCGGCGAGCCCATCGTCATACTACAGGAATTTCCTGAACGTGAGGATTCTAGATCCCCTGACTCACGTCGTCTGGTCGGGTAACGTACCCTGTGCCGCTGACGGGAGCGTCGCCGATTCCAATACGCTTAATGTCACTTCCTCACTTATGCCGGGCATTTATTACATAGTCGTCGAGGACCCGAGGAGCCTGGGCACGTTCAATCCGAAGGACACGTTCACAATACCAGCACCGCCGGTCGACCTTACCACCAGCTACAAGTCCGTGGACAAGGCCCAGGCAGTAGGCGGTGACATCCTGCTGTATACGATAACCGTGAGGAACACTGGGAGCGGAACGGCGAACGGCATAATCGTCTCCGACACGCCCTCCATCCATACGCAATACGTCGCAGGCTCCACTACCGCAGCAGGGACGCCCCTTGGCGACTTAGCGGGCGTATCCCCGCTGTATAACGGCTTTGTGATCCCTCCTCTGGGGCCGGGTGCGACCTATCTGATAACCTTCAGGGCGATGGTGAAGCATGAGACTCCTGACCAGACTGTTGCCGTCAACTTGGCGGTGCTGTCCTATGCAAGCGCAGCATATCCTTTGGAGGCGTTCACGCTCGTCAATGCCCCGGCAATGACGATCGTCAAGTCGGTTGAACCAGCCGGGGGCGTCCTTCCCGGAGGCACACTGACTTATACCGTCAGCTTCGCCAATGCTGGACATTCGGACGCCACCGACCTGGAGATCGTCGACCTCATCCCCGGGCAGACGTATTTCGTGAAGGGAAGCGCGACAGCGTCACTGGCGGGAGGGTCGTTCTCGTACCGCTACTTCCCGGGCGGAACGTTCGAAGCATCTGACGGCCTGCCAGGAGAGGTCATCGAAATACGTTACGTCATACCGTCGCTTCCTCCCGGCGCATCAGGGACGATAGCTTTTTCGGTGACGGTGAAATAAGCGCACGCAAAAGAACATCACCAGACAGCGGCATGGGTTTGACGCCCATGCCGTTTTCGTCGCTTGCCGTCAAGATTTCATCTGACCGGATAGGGATTCTACAGGCTTCGAGCGATGTCCCGCCTCCCCACCGGAAAATAGAATGGTTTCACAGTGCTGGTTTCATGTGACCTCCGTCAGGTGACGCTGCAAAGCTGTAGCATTGGCCTTTGACGTCAAATCCACTCAGGGCAGAATGGGCTACTAAGGGCTTTGACGCAGTGAAACGGCACTATTCTACATGAAATCAAAACCGACATAGGGAGGGCATTTCATGATAAGACGCGTTATCGTGGCATTATCCATTGCCGTCATGCTTACAGCAGCGATGGCGGCAAGCGTCTCGGCAACGGGCACGCTTGCTGGAACTTCGATCACCAACAATTCCACGGTCACTTTCAAGGACGTGAACAACAATCCGAAGCCGGCGATTACTTCGAACACGGTGACTACAACGGTGAACGCCATCCGAGGAGTAGATGTGTCAAATGGATACGTCGTCTCCACAGAGGATAAGATCGTGGATTTCGGGTTCGTAGTCACCAATACCGGGAACGGGTACGACACCTTCTCATTGGGACTGACCGGCGTGCCGGCCGGTTGGTCCGCCAGGATATATCACAACACCAACCGCGACGGGGCCCTTGACCCCGGTGAGACAACGATAACCGGCTCCACAGGTCAGCTGGACCCCAATCCCCCTACGGTAGTTACAAACCCGACTGCGTACGATTATTGGGTCTTCGTAAGGGTGATCGCCCCTGATGCGCCTGCTGTCGTCAATCAGACGGTGAACCTCGTCTTTACGGCGAAAAGCGATTCCGACTCTACGGTTACGGATGCAGCCACGATTCAGCTGACCGTCAAACAGGCCGTTGTGGACATCGTCAAAACCGCCGGCAATCCAAACCCGATGCCGCTGGAGCCTTTCGACTATACGGTACAGGTCTCAAACAGCGGCGCGGTCCAAGCGTACAACGTCATTGTAAAAGACACATTGCCCGAGGGGCTCCAGTACATTGGCCCTGTGCTGCTTGATGCCGACGGCCCAGGCCCAGGCCTGCCCACCACTGTATACAACTCTTTTTCGAACGGGGCCATAACCGTGAACCTGTATAACCTTAGCGCGTCTACAACTGCGGTCATCACTTTCAAGGTGCAGGTGACAGGGGAAATACCCTACAGCACTGTGATAAGCAACACCGCACAAGTCACCTACGATGATAAACCTCTGAAGAACGACCACACGGCCGCCTTCACAGATGCCAGCACAGTCCAGATAAGCGTAGCAAACAGGGCAGGAGTGGACATCGGGTCGGATTACTCAGGGTATGCCGATCCGGGAGACGAGGTCCGCATACCTTTCACCATCATTAATACAGGCAACGGGGCCGACCACTATACCATCAGCGCCGCCAATACAGGCAGCCTGGCCCTTACATGGAGGATCTATTTGGACGAGGATGGCGACGGGACCTATGAGAGGCTGGTCGGAGTAACTGACGCTTCGGATCCGACCGTGGGGGATACGCCCAGCATGTCGAAGGATGATATAGGCAACTTCATGGCCGTGGCGACGGTGCCGGCCGGCGCAATGGATGGGACGGTGAACACCCTGGTGATAACAGCCACCAGCAACAGGCCGCCAGTGCCTCATGCCAAGGACAGCATCACGCTGAAGACTACCGCACGAGCCCCATATATGTCCTTAATAGAATCGGTCAACAAGGGGACGGCCAAGCCAGGGGACATCCTCACCTACACGATTACCCTTACCAATGTGGGCAACGGCGACGCAAAGGAAGTGACAGTCTCTGACGTAATAAGCGAGTTCGCCGTTTACGTGGCAGATTCAATAACCGTAGACGGAATAGCGCAGACAGATACGGTCGACTCGGATTACGCTTCGTACCAATCGGGCAAAGTCACGGTCTTCATACCGACCGTCCAGGGGAAGATGAGCGGAGAGACGCCCAAAACGCAGTTCGTCATCACTTTCCAGGTTCGTGTAAAATAATCTGCTTTCACAGATATGAAAGGTTCTGGGCTGCTGTAAAGGCAGCCCCATTTCATATCGAGCACAGACCGTATCAATATAAGGGGCAGGGCCACAGGCTGCAGATGTTCGGTGCATGTGAGCCCTGTTGGGAAAAGAGGGGCAGATGAACCGGCGCTCGTGAGGCCGGCGGTGTGGGCAGTCTCCGTTTTAGAGGGATTATCAGACGGATATAGAATAGTTAATCAGGTACAAGCGAAGGAGGGGTCCTATGGACAAACAGCTCGCAGTTTTAAGTTTCGCCCTCGGCATGGAGAGGGAAGGCAAGGATTTTTTCACCAAGGCAGCGGGCACTGCAAGGGATGAAGAGGCCAGGAACGTATTCCTGGACCTTGCCAGGATGGAAGAAGGTCACATAGCTTACATACAGGCGAACATCGACAGCCTGAACAGGGAAGGCAAGTGGACGCCGGAGCCTGTCTCCGGCCTTGATGAGGACAAAATGAGAGAGCAGGTATTCCAGGCCCGCGGAAAGGGAAAAGGGCCTGAGCCCGAGCTTCCAGTAGGGGAAGTCACAACGGAGCTTTCGGCCTTGAGGATAGCCCTGGCCATAGAGAACGACCTGTATGGCTTCTACGGGAGAGCCGCCCTGCACGCCACCGAACCGGACGCCATAGCTGTGTTCCAGAAGCTGGCAGGATGGGAGAAAGGTCACAGGGAGATGCTGGAGGCCCAGTACGAGACGATGAAAGAGGACCTGTGGTCTGACATCGGCTTCGCTCCGTTCTAATCATTGCATGTCCTTAAGAAGGCGGGGACCGGCCCTTCAGGAGCCGGCCCCCGTCCTTTTATCATATTTAAACACTTACAGAAGTATCAGGGACATCAAAGCTATGGTGAGTATGGACACGATCCCGACGAACAGAGTGCCGCCCGTCTGCAGCTTGTATGCCTGGTTGACGTCCATGTCAGAGAACTGGGACACCACCCAGAAGTAGGAGTCGTTTGCGTGCGACACGACCATCGAACCGGCGCCGATCGCTATCGTGACGAGGGCTTTGGCCATGCTGCTGTCGAAGCCCAGCGAAGGCAGCAGAGGGGCCAGTATCGCAGATGTCGTTATCAGCGAGACCGTAGACGAGCCCTGCGCCGTCTTGATTGCCGCCGCGATGATGAACGGGAGGAATATGCCCAGGTTGTACTTGGATAGGATGTCACCAAGGACGCCTCCTATGCCAGTGGCCTGCAACACCGCGCCAAATGAGCCGCCTGCCGCTGTAATGACGAGTATCACCGCGGAATCCTTGATGGCCTCTGACACCCAGTCCCCATAGACTTCCTTGTCGATCTTCACGGCGAGGGTCATCGCAAGGAATACACCCAGCAGCAATGCGAAGTTAGGGTTGCCCAGGAAGACCGTTACGGTCTTCAGGGTCCCTGTGCCGAAAGGATTGGAAGTGAAGTTTGCGACGGACCTCAAAGCGATCAGGACGATCGGAACCAGTATCGGTATGAATGCATGCAGAGTGCCTGGCAGCCTGCCGAATTTCTTGAGCATCTCCTCGTAAGTCATGCTCGCCTTCGGCTTGATGTCAATTTTGGACCCTACTTTAATGGCGTACAGCCAGCCTGCTATGGTAGCCGGTATAGATGCGATGAGCCCGAGCAGGATGACAAGCCCAAGGTCGGCTCCCAGGTTGCCAGCTGCGGCAATTGGGCCGGGCGTGGGAGGCACCATCGTATGGGTCGCATAAAGGCCCATGGACAGAGCCGTGCCCATCACCGCGAGCGAGATGCCCCCAGATTGGGCAAGGGCCCTGTTTAGTGAAGAGAGGATGACGAAGCCGCTGTCGCAGAAGACTGGGATAGATACTACATATCCTGAGAACGCCATCGCCAGCGGGGAGTTCTTCTTGCCGAAAAGCTTAAGCATGGTGCGCGCCATCACAACGGCGGCTCCTGTCTTCTCCAATATCGTGCCTATGATCGTACCCGCTACGATCACTATGCCGATATTTGTAAGCGTGCCGCCGAAGCCGTTAGCAATCGTCTCGATTATGCCCGGCACGGCCTTGCCGTCCACGGTCTTCTGGATTAGAGGGGGATTCGTCGCCAACAGCCCTACGAACAGCGCTGCCAGCAGCAGGACAAGGAACGCGTTCATCCGCACTTTGCCTGTCATGATCACTATGAATACTATTGCGACAACAAGGAGCAGAATCAACCAGGCGCCGCTGAACATGCAATAACACCTCCTGAATATGCATTGCGGGATAAAAAAGTATTCTACAGAAGTCCCGAATATCCTGCACAGGGACATTACCGCGGGATGCAAGTATTCGCAGCTCCTTATAGATGCTAGAATCAGACCATAAGCGGAGGTGCATATTGGACCTTTTACTAATCAGGCACGCAGAGAGCTATGCAAACACCCGGAGGGTGTTCTCGAATTCGGGCTGGAAGCACGGTTTGACTCCGAAGGGCTTCGAACAGGCTGAAGCTGCCGCAATGGCCATACCCGGATTCTTCGGGGTCCCTGCCAGGATATACAGCAGCCACCTGAGGAGGGCGTGCGAGACAGCCGGTGTGATAGCCGAGCGATTGTGCGTGGAGCACAGGGCCCTTGCGGAGCTCGGGGAGATTGCTGCGGGCGACCTCGAAGGTAAATCGGATGCCAGGAGCTGGAGCATACACAACAATGTATGGAACAGGTGGTTCCAGCTGGGGCAGACCGATGCAAGGCTTCCAGGCGGGGAGACAATGCAGGAGGCCGTGGACAGGATGATGGCAGCGATTGCAAGGATCGAGGAGGAAGAGGAGGGAGAGAAGTTCGCAGTGGTGAGCCACGGCGGGATAATCATGGCCCTCCTGCTGGGCAAGGTGTACGGGCTCCCGGATTTCATACAAAGGCGGGGCCTGATATCCAACTGCGACATGGTGCATGTGGCCAAGAAGGACGGCATGCTGCTGTACAGAGGGTTTAAGTCAATCAAGCGCTGATTCTGCACCGTTGCCGCGATAATCCAGCCCATAGCATAAATCTGTGGCAGGTTAAGCAACAAACTTCACCGATGCAGGAAAATCCATGTGTGCATAGAAGATTATTAGAAGCAAATGATAGGACAGAGGTGTTGATATATTGGAAAACGACAGGAACGCCAGCCAGTCACCGGACAAAAGCAGGGCGCTGCTCAACGAGTTCCTCACAGATGTATTCCACCACATACTCAAATTCGAGGAGTATGCCCTGTGGCAGCAGGGGGAAGGGGATTTGTCCATACAGGAGATGCACCTTATCGAGAAGCTGGGGCCTGACAGGGAGCTGAGGATGAGCCAGGTGGCGAACGCACTCGGGGTGACCCTCGGCACCATGACAGTGGCTGCGGACAGGCTCGACAAGAAGGGCTATGTGACCAGGCAGAGGATAGACGACGACAGGAGAGTAGTCAAGCTCAGGCCGACCGACAAGGGCAAAGAGGCCTTCAAGGCGCATGCGGAGTTCCACATGAAGATGGTGGAGATGATCCTGCAGGGCATTACCCCAATTGATGAGCAGACCCTCGTGACTGCCCTGATGAACCTCAGGGATTTCTTCAAAGGCCTGGATTACAGGAAGCTCAAGAAGGAAAGGCGGCCCGGAAAGAAAGCCGCGGCGAAGGAGGAGTAGATGAAAAAGCTGCTTCAAGTGCTCAACATCATGGGCTTTATCGGCGTAGTGGCGATTAACGCCCTGGCAGTCATGCTACCTTTGAACAACAGGACGACGGAGGAGCTGTCCGACATGTATCCGAACCTCTTCGTGCCGGCCGGGATCACCTTCTCCATCTGGGGGGTCATCTACATCCTGCTGCTCCTCTTCACGATATACCAGGCGGCGGACCTTCTGGGAGGGAAGAAGGACAGGACTGGTTTCGTTAACAGGACCGGGCTTCTCTACCTCGCCAGCAGCCTTTTCAACATCGGATGGATACTTGCCTGGCACTATGAGCAGGTGCTGCTGTCGGTGTTGATCATGCTGGGCTTGCTTGTGACTCTTATCACGCTCTACCTAAGCATCGGGGACAGGTTCCAGGGATTCGGGGAGAAGCTGATGGCGAAGATTCCGATCAGCGTCTACCTGGGCTGGATATCGGTTGCAATAATCGCCAACGTCACAGCCCTTCTGGTCGACGTAGGATGGGACGGCTTCGGAATATCCCAGGAGATATGGACTTACATCATGATGGGTGCGGCGTTCCTGCTCGCAATAATCATGAGGTTTCAGAAGGACGACATCCCCTACTGCCTTGTCATCATATGGGCGCTTGCCGGCATTACAATCAAAAGGTTCGCGACTGAACCTTTCTATGCGGGCGTCGCATACGCGGCCATAGCCATGGCTGCGCTTATCGCCATATCTTTCCTGTTCAGGCCGGTGAAGAAGGCGTACAGGTTCTGAGCGGGGCTTAAGGAGGAAGTCGCCCGGCGGCGGAGCCGATCATCCGTCGCCGGGCCTTGTCATTCTTTCCTTGCTACCGCCATCAATTCGTATTCGTCCGGATCGGGCAGCCGCTTTCCCCAATCCCCTGCCGTCCCGCCCCATACCTCAAGGCAGGAAAGGCCAGATTCCTTCAAAAGCAGCTTCAGCTCCGAGCCGGTGAAGGACTTCTCGCCGATCATAAGCTTGCCGGTTTCTTCATCCAGGCCCTCCAGAACCTCCGAAAGGCAGTGCCATTCCACCATGTCGACGGGGTCGAACCTCCCTGATTCGAAATCGGCCTTGTTAAATGACCTTATCGGCCTCATCGCGCTCAGCGCCGTGCAGATGAATATGCCGCCTTTTCTGAGCAAATCGCCGACATTTGTGAAGATGGCCTTGGCTTGGGAAGAAGGGTCAACACCGGCTCCTATCAGGCCCAGTGACCCCTCACAGAGGCAGATTGCTGCATCGAATTTCCCGACAAGGCCCATTTCCTTCGGGAAGGAGGCGGCGGCGTCTGCAATCCTGAAGTCGATTACCGCACCGGCTTCTTCGGCCTTCTTCCTTGCCATCGAAAGCATCTGTTCCGACAGGTCCACCCCGGTGACCTCATAACCCATTGAGGCAAGCCTGATGCTGTGCCTGCCTGTACCGCATCCGATGTCGATGATCCTCCGATGCTCCGGCAAGGTCATCAGGGCGGACAGGAATTCGCACTCCCTTGCCGTATCTTTGGTGAAACAGTTGTCGTCGTAGACCGCCGCGTGCATCTCGAAGAACTTCTTCCAGGCCTCGTTGCCCAATCTGTACACCCCCTGTGGCCATTATCATGCAACCAATCCCGATGTGTACAGCAGGGTCAAATCCTGCAATCACGTCATGGGAGGTGGACATCGCCCAAGTTCCCGGACCTTGTACGCGCTTTCCTATCAATCAATGGGATTGGTGCCCTAAACGTGGGGTCATAAATAAATGCAAAAACGGTAGATAGCCTGGATGGCCTCGATTTGCATTTTGGAGGCTAGGCAGTCAGGATCTTACCATTTCTCTTTTTAAAAATCGCTATTGACATACTATATAATACACAGTAATATGTGTTACATAGAATAACATGATGCATGGTATGGAGGTAAGCCATGGAGGCCGAGAATCTGGAAAAGGAGATGAACAGGGGCTTTCTGCAGCTTGTCATACTCATCCTGTTAGAGAGGCCGATGTATGGGTACATGATCATGAAGCATATGGAGGAGAAGGGCGCCGCGATTGAAGAGAGCACCCTCTATCCGCTGATGAGGAGGCTGGAGTCCCAGGGATTGCTGAAAAGCCGGTGGGACACCTCCGAGAACAAGGCCCGGAAATACTACGAAGTGACGGAAGAGGGCAAGGCCGTCAGAGAGCATCTGGAAGGCATAATCGACAGGCAGCATGCACTGATGCGGGATTTGAAGGGAGGGCTCGTACATGGCCGGGAAGCTTGATGGATACCTGGAGGAAGTCGGCCACTATATTGCAGGAGACAAATGTACGGATGACATACTTGCAGAGATAAGGAGCCACATATACGACAGGGCCCAGGAGGAGTTCGGCGACACAAGCGACGAAAGCATCGAGAAGGTGCTGTCCGGGATGGAAGACCCGAGGGATATGGCAGCCAGGTACTCCCAGGGCCAAGACATCATAGCCCCCCATTACCGCAAGCACCTGATGCTTTACACGGCATTCCTCTTCCTTATAAACCTGGGCGTCTCCATCATATCCCTGGTGCTTGGGGGGAAAGGGCTGCACCTGATCCCGTTCTTCCAGGCTGCCGAAGATGATTTCTACACGTTCCTGGGCGGGCTGCCGGTCACGTTCTTCTTCTATTTCGGCATTGTGTGCATGTTCCTGATGGTTATAACAAAGTACCGAAAAGTGAAGCCGGCATGGCTGATATTGGGCAATTCGGGCAAGGAGATGGGTACGCCCAACCTGGCGGGGCTTGCTGGCAGGCTGTTCGGCTTTATACTGGTGGTGGCGGTATTGGGCTTCCAGGACGAGATAGTGAAGGTAATCACGGACGCATTCCCCAGGATTTCCATCTACGGATTGCCTGACCTTCTCGTGAACGCTTTCCTTGCGATGGCTGGCATTGACCTCGTCGTATATGCCTTCAGGTTCCTTGCGAACACGCCCGTCCTGGAAGCGGCCGGAGCAGCAGCCAAGCTGCTAATCATGGCATTCATAGTGCGCATGCCGATGGGTTTCGAGACGCTTACTGGCCTGGACAGTACCCTTTCGACAGCAATCGAGATGGGCATAAGGGCCGTATGCGCCATCATCGTGGTAATCACCACGATAGAACTTATGAGGTGGCTCCTGTACTCTTTCCAGGAAAGATACCTGAAGTAGGCGCTTTGTTCGGCGCGCCGGCTGGGATGCGTATGTTCGGAGGTATGGCGATGGGCCCTCTTACGGTGACTTTCACAGGCCACAGCGGCTTTCTGTTGGATACGGGCTCGCATGCCCTGCTGTTCGACCTATACAGGGACGAAGCCGGGGTACTGGAGGGAGGATTGCCGCATGGCGGCGACGGGGCGGTCTTCATCTCCCATTCGCACAATGACCACTTCAATCCTGCGGTGATCGGCCTAGGCATACCGGGGAAGACGGTCTTCGTAGCCGACTCGGGGGTGAGGATCAAGCAGACGGCTTGCAC
>JAGOKM010000144.1 GCA_017994615.1 Bacillota bacterium
TGCGGGCAGGCGTCATGGCCTCCCTTGTCGCGGCCATAGGCATAGGTATGACCCTGGGCCCTATCCACGGGCTAATATCCCTGATGATAATCGGCGTCCCCGGGGTGGTGCTCGGCCTTTGCATTAAAAAGGGCCTCGGCTGGGCGTCGTCGACGGCAATCACAGGGGCCGTCCTCGGCATCACGACGGTGGCCGACTTCATACTCGGCGCCTATGCCATAGGCATCACCCCCCAGAAGTCCCTGGAGGAGCTGAAGCTGGCCATAACCGCATCCATGGACGCGACCAAGGCCCTCTACGAGCGGCTCAACGTGGGGCCCGAAGTAATGGCGCAGCTGGAGGCAATGGCAGGGCAGATGTCGTACGCGATCGGAAGGCTGCTTCCAGCCATGGTGGCCATAAGCAGCCTGATGACAGCGCTGGTGGCCTATTCCATTACAAGGGCCGTCATCGTGAGGATGAAGGGGAAGGCCCAGGCCGTCACGCCGTTCGGCGAATGGATGATGCCCATATGGCTGATGTGGGCGCCTATCGCCGGGCTTGCCCTTCCGCTCCTCGGGACGTACCTGAAGATGGACTGGCTCTCATACATCGGCAACAACCTCTTCACGGGGGCCATGATGCTCTATATGGTGCACGCGCTGTCGCTTTTGTGGTTCCTCCTCGCCGCCAAGGGGGTGCCCAAGTTCCTTCGCTTCGTAATCTGCGGCTTCCTGTACCTGACCCCTCTGACTTCATCTTTGATGCCCTATGCGGGGGTGCTGGACAGCTTCTACGATTTCAGGAAACTGCGCTGACGGGCGAAGGAGAACGCCCCGGCCCCGGGGAAATATTGTAGAACGACGTGAAAAGGAGGTTGTCGCGGCCTGATCCTGAAAAGGCCGCGGCGGACACGGGATGAAGATCATACTCCTGCAGGACGTGAAGGCCATCGGCAAGAAGGGCCAGGTGCTGGAAGTGTCCGACGGATACGCCAGGAACTACATAATACCCAGGAAGATGGGCATAGAGGCCACGCCTTCGGAGCTGAAGAAGATCGACGACATGAAGAAGGCGGCCCAGAACAGGCAGGAAAGGGAAGAGCAGCAGGCAAGGCAGGTCGCCCGCCAGCTCAAGGAGGGCGGCATAGTCCTCAGGGTGAAATGCGGGGAGGGCGGGCGCCTTTACGGCACCGTCACGGGGTCCGACGTGGCGGAGGCCCTCAAGGAGGCTATGGGCCTCGACATCGACAAGAAGAGGATAGAGCTGCCGGAGCACATCAAGACGGTGGGGGAGTACGAGGCCGAGGTGAAGCTCATGTCGGGAATAGCGTCCAAGGTGAGGCTCATCATCCGGCCCATGGAGCAGTGACATGGCATTGTTCGGCAAGGGCGACGAAAAGAAGGCGGGCGGCCAGTCCCTCTGGTGGGAGCGCACTGGCGCTATAGAGGACATGTCAAGGAGGATAACCTCCATGTTCTCCATGCTCTCAGACATGCTTGGCGCAGACCGCCTCATCCTTAAGGCGGGCAAGCTCGAGTCGCTCACTCTGATGAGGTCGGACGACCTCGAGCAGAGGGTAATGGCCCTGCAGAGGATAGTCTTCCAAGACCCTACCATAACGGTGCCGCCCAGCTTCGACGAGCTTCCCAGCGTCATGGAGGAGCTGGAGGACGAGCTCGCCGAGCTTCTCGCGCGCAAGAGGCTCGATGAAAGCATCGAGAAGAAGGTGTCCGACAAGCTCCAGCAGAAGCACGAGGAGTACGTAAAAGACGTAAAGAAGCAGCTTCTCAGCCAGGAAGAGGGGCCCGAGACCGCAGAGACCCAGAAGAAGCTGGAGAACCTGAACGAGCTGGAGGGAAGGAAGCTTCTCACGTCCGCCATGGAGGCGGTCAAGCCGTCCGACCTGACGCAGATAATCGGCCAGGACAGGGCGATAAGGGCCCTCATGGCCAAGATCTCGAGCCCGTTCCCGCAGCATGTCATACTCTACGGCCCACCGGGCGTAGGCAAGACCTCCGCCGCAAGGCTGGTGCTCGAAGAGGCGAAGAAGGCCAAGTATACGCCCTTCGGGCCGGACGCGAAGTTCGTAGAGGTCGACGGGACGACGCTCAGGTGGGACCCCAGGGACATCGTCAACCCTCTGATGGGAAGCGTGCATGACCCAATCTACCAGGGCGCCAGGCGCGACCTGGCGGAGGGCGGCGTGCCTGAACCCAAGCTCGGCCTCGTCACCGAGGCCCACGGCGGCGTACTGTTCATAGACGAGATAGGCGAGATGGACCCGCTCCTTCTGAACAAGCTCCTCAAGGTCATGGAGGACAAGAGGGTGAACTTCGAATCCTCGTACTACGACCCCGAGGACAAGACGGTGCCAAAGTACATCAGGCAGCTGTTCGAAAAGGGGGCCCCCGCTGATTTCATCCTCATCGGGGCGACCACGCGAGAGCCCGAGACGCTCAACCCGGCCCTGCGCAGCCGCTGCGCGGAGGTGTTCTTCGAGCCGCTAACCCAGCACAGCGTGCAGGAAATAGCGGCAAACGCCGCATCCAGGCTTGGGGTTAGGGTCGAAGAAGGCGTGCCCGCCATGATATCCGACTACACGATCGAAGGCAGGAAGGCGACGAGCCTTCTCATAGACGCATACTCCTTCGCACTCTACGAGACCAAGGGCGAAAAGGACGTGCTCATAACCAAGAGGCACCTTGAAGACGCCATCAGGGCCGGCAGGATGGCCCCCTACGTCCACATCAAAGCCTCTGACACTGCCCAGGTAGGGAGGGTGTTCGGCTTGGGCGTCGCGGGCTTCCTCGGCTCGGTCATCGAGATAGAGGCAGTTTCCTTCCCAAGGA
>JAGOKM010000145.1 GCA_017994615.1 Bacillota bacterium
TGCCGGATATGTCGGCATGAAGACCGCGACCTCCTCGAACGTGAGGACGGCCCAGGCCGCGTCCAGGAGCCTGGAAGAGGGCCTCAAGGTCGCTTTCTCAAGCGGCTCGGTGATGGGCCTTACGGTGGTTGGCCTCGCCCTCATGCACATATCCCTCTGGTATTTCACGCTTGACTGGTATTACACGGAGATCCTGCCCTCCGCCAGCCAGGCCGCCAAGTTCGCGCAGATGGCTTCGGTGCTGCTTACGTCCAGCATGGGGGCAAGCTCCATGGCGCTTTTCGCAAGGGTCGGCGGCGGAATATTCACCAAGGCCGCTGACGTGGGGGCCGACCTGGTAGGCAAGGTCGAGAAGAACATACCGGAAGACGACGCCAGGAACCCGGCCGTAATTGCCGACAACGTCGGGGACAACGTGGGTGACGTGGCCGGGATGGGCGCAGACCTGTACGAATCGTACGTCGGTTCGATAATCGCGGCCTCTGCTTTGGGAGCGTCTGCCGGCTACGGCCTTTCCGGCACGATCCTTCCGTTCATGATCGCATCTTTCGGCGTCATCGCCTCGATAATCGGAGGGTTCTTCGTGAGGACCGGGGGCAAGAGCGGGCAGGCTGCGCTTCTGGGCGCGTTGAGGCGCGGGACCAACGCTGCTGCGCTCATGTCCACCGTCGGCAGCTTCTTCATAGTGCGATACCTCCTCGGGGCCGACGGCACCAGGATGTTCTTCGCGCTTTTCTCGGGCCTTGCCGCCGGAGTCCTCATAGGCCACGCCACTGAGATCTATACTTCGTCATCCTACAAGGCGACGAAGGACGTCTCAAGGAGCTCCCTTACAGGGACTGCAACCGTCATCATATCGGGGCTGTCCTCGGGCATGAGGTCGACGGGGCTCCCCGTGCTCATAATCTCCGGCGCAATAATGGCCAGCTACTACATAGCGGGCGGCAAGCTCGAGCCTACCAAGGGCCTCTTCGCTGTATCGCTAGCCGCCGTGGGCATGCTTTCCACCCTTGGGATCACCCTTGCGACGGACGCCTACGGGCCGGTCGCAGACAACGCCGGCGGCATCGCCCAGATGGCGGGCATGTCGCATTACGTAAGGGAGAGGACCGACGAGCTTGATTCCCTGGGCAACACGACTGCGGCGACGGGGAAGGGCTTCGCCATAGGCTCGGCCGCGCTGACGGCGCTTGCGCTCATCGCCAATTACAACGACCAGATCAAGGGCTTCACGCTGAACCTCAACCTCATGACGCCGGAGACGATGAGCGGCGTGTTCTTGGGGGCAATGCTGCCGTTCTTCTTCTCCGCCATGACCATGGATTCCGTCGCCAGGGCGGCAGGGTCCATAGTCGACGAGGTAAGGCGGCAGTTCAAGGAGATCCCAGGCATAATGGAGGGTTCGGCCGACCCGGACTACGCGACATGTGTGGATATCTGTACGGCATCGGCCCAGAAGGAGATGATAATGCCATCGCTTCTGGCCATCCTCGCCCCAATAGTCACTGGCATTGTCCTCGGACCGAACGGCCTTGGGGGCATGCTGGTCGGCGCGATGGTGTCCGGGTTCCTGCTGGCTATCATGATGTCCAACGCGGGAGGCACATGGGACAACGCCAAGAAGTATATCGAGGAGGGCAACTTCGGGGGCACGGGCTCGGACGCCCACAAAGCCGGCATAGTAGGAGACACCGTCGGAGACCCCCTGAAGGACACATCCGGCCCTTCCATAAACATCCTGATAAAGCTCATGACGATGGTCGCAATAGTATTTACCCCTGTAATCGTGTCGCTTTCGCTGATAAAATAAGCATGGACAGCTTGCATGGCGCGGGCGTTGCACACGGCCCGCGCATTGTTTTTCCCGGAGGTGCGCATGGCTTACCGAATGCTGGTGACCGACCTTGACTACACTTGCCTGAACGAGGAGCACGAGATCCCGGAGGGCAACATAATAGCGGCAAGGAGGGCTAATGAAGAGGGCATCCTGTTCTCCGTAGCGACCGGCAGGGGTAGGGTCGCCGCCGAGCGCCACATAATGAAGCTGAACCCGAACCTGCCTGTCATACTCCAGAACGGGATGAACATATTCGACTTCGCGAAAGGTTCGATGATAAGGGAGCACCTGGTCGACGTGGATGTTTCGATCAGGGCGGTGCGCTGGGGGATGGATATGGGGATAATCCCGGTCATCACGATAGACCAAAGGCACCACGTATCGAAAAGGGGCGGGCCTCTGGTGGATGAGCTCGAGCTCCTTGAGGGCGTACCGTGCGTCGAGACAGGAGACCTCGCCGGTTTCCTCGAGGCAAGGAGGGATGGCGTAAAAGTGGCGAATGTGCTATATGTATGCCAGCCCGGAGAAAGGGACGCGATAGCCGAGGCGGCGAAGCCCGTCTTCCCCGAGATCAAGGTCATAACTTCGGGGCCGCCCTTCGTCGAGTTCCTCAACAAGGACGCATCCAAAGGGCATGCTCTGGAGGAGCTCTGCGAGCTTGCGGGAGTTGACATGGCAGATGTAGTCGTGATAGGCGATGCCGAAAACGACGCCGAGATGATGAAGAGGGCCGGCATGTCCTACGCCGTTGCAAACGCGGAGGAGATTGTAAAGAGGATAGCAAGCAAAGTTACGTCAAGGGACCACAACGAGGCGGTCCTGCCGGAAGTGTTATCGGACGCGTTCGGGATTGAAGTATAAGATGCCCCCGAGGGGGTAAAATAGGGCTGCAGGTGATGTAGATGTTGAAAGACAAGAAGATTATCCTGGTCATAATGGACGGCTGGGGCGTGCCGAAGAACCTGGAGGACAGCGCGATAACGCCGGTCAAT
>JAGOKM010000146.1 GCA_017994615.1 Bacillota bacterium
GCTGACAGTAGGCGCGCTCCAGATGCGCATGGATCCCGAAGGCGCCGCCGACATATTCGAGGCGGCTTACGACCTGGGAGTCAACTTCTTCGACTCCGCGATGATATACGGCTCACATCCCCACTTGGCAGCCTTCCTGAAAAGGATACCCAGGGACCGGGTCGTTATCGCCACCAAAAGCTATGATTACACCTACGACGGCATGGTAAAAAGCGTCGAGAAGGCCCTTTACGAGCTGGGTACGGACTACATAGATATATACCTGATGCACGAACAGGAGAGCAGGGCGACGCTAAAAGGGCACGATGACGGGTTCAGATGCCTCTCTGAGCTGAAAAGGAAGGGGACAATAAGGGCGGTCGGCGTCTCGACCCACGCCTGCGAGGTGGCGGAGGCGGCGCCGGAGCTGGGTTTCATAGACGTCCTGCATCCTATCTTCAACTACAGGGGCCTGGGGCTGATTGACGGCACGGCAGGAAGGATGGCTCGCGCGATTTCGAAGGCGCATGAAGCAGGACTCGGGATATACGCCATGAAGGTGCTCGGCGGAGGGCTGCTCGTAGACGGCATAAAGGACGCGCTTTTCTGGGCGCTGGCGAACGACGACCTGGACAGCATAGCTCTGGGGGTGGCAAGCAAAGAGGAGCTCAGGCTGGACGCCGGGATGTTCGAGGGCAGGATGCCTGAAGGCCGTGAGCTGGCCGAAGCCTACAGGAGAAAGTCGATAATGGTGGACGAATGGTGCGAAGGCTGCGGGGCGTGCGTCGCGGCATGCCAGCAGGGAGCGATATCGCTCCTCGAAGGACGGGCCATCGTGGACAGGTCCAGGTGCGTGCTTTGCGGCTACTGTGGGAAGGCCTGCCCCGGCTTCCATATCAGGGTGGTGTAGCATGAAAGCTCTGGGAGTGGACATGGGCAAGGTCAGGATAGGCACCGCGGTGAGCGATCCTGAGGGCCTGATGGCAATGCCCTGTGAGACGATCGAGTACAAGGGCAACGTCAAGAGCGCATCTGCCATAGCAGCCCTTGCCGACAGGCTGGAAGCGGACGTGATCGTCGTGGGCATGCCTTTAAGGATGGACGGCACCAGGGGCCCCGCCGCGGAGTTCGTGGAAGGGTTCCTGACAGAGATGAGGTCCGCAACGTCCAAGGCCGTTTTGACATGGGACGAGAGGCTCACTTCCGCCCAGGCGCAGAAGCTGATGATATCGGCCGACGTCTCCAGGAAGGGAAGGAAAGCCGCTGTAGACTGCATGGCGGCGGCCCTGATGCTGCAATCCTACCTGGACTATGCAAAATCGGGGCGCGGTTGACAGCTTCATGCAAACGAAGTATCTTAAGCGGGTATGAAAAACGAAAGGCGGTAAAAAAATGTACAAACCTGAGCAGTTGGAAGGCAGCGTATGGGTCCTGGGCTACGAGGATGGCGAGAGGCACTTCTTCGTTCGCAGGCTTTTCGAGCACGAAGGGAGCCAGTACGCGATCATGTTCTCTATGTTCGAATGCGAAGTCGAAGCCCTCGAGAAGGAGGAAGAGTGCTGCGATTCCTGCGAGTGCGGCCACGACGAGGTCCTCAAGGAGTGCGAAGAGTGCGAGATCGACGAGGAAGAGTGCGACGAGCGCGACATAGCGGTCCTGAAGGTCATAACCGGCGTCGACGGGGAACCTGACGTGCAGGACCTGACCGAGGAGGAGAACGCGACGCTTGAGGCCAGGATCGAGGAGCTCCTCGAGGAGATCGACTCCGAGGACGAAGAAGAGGAAGAGTAACCGGTTTGGAGTTTTCTGAAAGGGCGGGATCCGAGAGGGTCCCGCCCGGTAATTTGCGGCATCCCCGCATGATATAATGGTCAATGAGGTAATGCGAACCGATGCAAAGCAGGATAAGGGTCAACGGCACGATAGCCTACGTGGCACTGATATTGGCGTTCTTCGCATGGGCCTATGCGGAGAGGATGATGGCTCCCGTCGATTACTCCGACGAGACAGGAGTCTCCGTGACCATTCCGAAAGGGGCGGGGACGTCTGCGATAGCCGACATCCTGGAAGCCGAGGGCCTGATAAAGTCCGCAACGGCGTTCAAGGCATATGTCAAGCTAACAGGGAAAGACGGGGACCTGAAATTCGGCAAGTATGAGATAGCCCCCTCCGAGGGGGTGCGCCAGATCGCATCCAAGCTGGCAAAGGGGATACAGAAGGGCGTAAAGCTCACGGTGCCTGAGGGCTATACAGCAAAGCAGATCGCCGCCCGCGTGGAAGCCGCAGGTATCGCCCTATACGACGAGTTCATGGGGTTCGTGGAGAAGCCCACAGACGAGATGAAGGCGCTCCTGCCGTTTCCGGTGAGCGGCAGCCTTGAGGGTTACCTGTTCCCCGACACATATGAATTCCTCGAAGGGATGGGAGCCGAGGCTGCGATAAAGGCCATGCTGGGCAACTTCGCCGAGAAGGCGGGTCCTGAGCTCTCGTCGAACCTCAAGGTCGACCTGACGCCCGAACAGGTTGTGATACTGGCCTCCATAGTGGAGAAGGAGGCCTTGCTCACGGAGGAGCTTCCGATCGTTGCCGGGGTGTTCCTGAACAGGCTGAAGATCAGTATGGCGCTTCAGAGCTGCTCGACGGTCCAGTATGTGCTGCCCCAGCAGAAGCCGGTGCTGAGCAAGGAGGACACTTTGATAGACTCCCCTTACAACACGTACCAGATACAGGGCCTTCCACCCGGGGCGATATCGAACCCAGGGCTGAAGGCGATACAGGCCGTCCTTCGCCAAGCGGACCATGACTATTTGTTCTTCGTGGCGAACGGGGACGGAAGCCACAGCTTCTC
>JAGOKM010000031.1 GCA_017994615.1 Bacillota bacterium
GATAAAAAAGCTTATCAAAGGCGTCGGCTCAGGTCTTCCCATAGTCAAGGAGTCTTTGGAGCTGATGGGAGGATGTGTTATCCTAGAAGATAACCTCTCTTCGGGACTGGTCATTACGCTTAAGGGTAAAAAGGCGGAGAAATCAGGCGTCAAAGGGCCCCAACCTGCAGTTGCCGCACCCGAAGGGCAGGTCCCGGAGGCGGATTTCCCGGAGGTCCTGGAGGCCAGCGACGAAGACATCGAGAAGATGGTTTCCTCACGGCAGAAGAAAGTCCTCATGCTCCTCGCGGAAGCAGGGCCGCAGGGTCCGTCTTCAGTGGCGAAGGAGCTGAGGCTAAGCGCCGCGACCGCGTACAGGGACCTCGAACTGCTTGAGAAGCTTGACCTCATAAGGACCAGGGAGGGCAAAAGAGAGATCGCTCCCAGGGGCCAGAGGTTCATAACGTTCGCCATGAAGCGCCAGTAATCGCCTTTCATCGGGGGGAAGCTCAATGTCGTTGCCCGGGAGGGATCTATCCGAAATATGGGCCCTTGCCCTCAAGATGGTACAGCCCGACGTAAAGAGGCTGTCCTTCGACACAATCCTCAAAAACAGCACGCTTGAGGAGCTGAACGGCAACACGGCAGTGGTGAAGGTCCCGAACGACTTCGCCAGGGAGTGGCTTGCCACCCGCTACACCGACAAGATAGAGGACGCTCTGCGCGGGATAATCGGCTCCTACTGCAAGGTGGAGTACACTATAAACGAGAACCCCCAAAGCCCCCCGGAAGGGTTGTCGAAGGACAGGTCGTCATCGAAATCCGCAAGGTCGGCCAAGGACCACGAACCCAAGGTCGAACACTTGCCCGCCTTCAAACAGGCCAAGGGCCCCGTCTACCTGGGCAGGCAGATACAGAAGAAGTACATATTCGACAGGTATCACGTAGGAAGCTACAACGAGATACCCGTATCTTTCATTAATTCCATGCTCGAGGGCAAGAGCCATGCACCTCTCTTCATCTACAGCACGGTCGGGATGGGGAAGACCCACCTCCTGCAGGCCGCTGCCCACAGGATGCTGGAATACAGGCCTGATGCCAAGGTGGGATACCTCTCCAGCGAAGATTTCACAAACGAGCTGGTGAAATCCATCAGCGCAGGCACGATGCAGTCTTTCAGGGACCAGTACAGGCAGCTTGACCTTTTACTGGTGGATGACATCCAGTTCTTCGTCGGCAAGGAGAAGACCCAGGAGGAGTTCTATTTCACCTTCAATACCATCACGGAGGAAGGCAAGCTCGTGGTGATATCCTCCGACAGGCACCCAAAGGAGCTCAGCACTCTCCACGACAGGCTCCATTCCAGGGTGAAGGCAGCACAGCTTGCGTCCATCTCCCCGACCTCCTACGAGGACAGGATAGGCATACAGCAGAAGTGGAACGAGTACGACGGAGTGGTCGTCCCATCCTACATCTACGAGAAGGTGGCCTCCAGGGTGACCGAAAGCATAAGGGAGCTGGAAGGAGCCCTCACCAACATAATAACGAGGATAAACATAATCGGCAGGAACAAGGTGTCCCCTGAGTTGATAGACGACTTGCTCGACGAGATATCCCCTGGTTCCAGGCCGCAGACGGTGACCGTAGAGTTCATACAGAAGCTCGTCGCCGACAAATACAAGGTGAACGTCGACGACATGAACAGCCCGTCCAGGGTGAAGCCCGTCACCGAGGCCAGGCAGTCGGCGATGTATGTATGCAGGGAGATACTCAACATGCCCCTTGAATCGATAGGCAGGGAGTTCGGCGGAAGGGACCACGCAACGGTGCTGCATTCCTGCAGGAAGGTCAAGGAGGCCATGGACAAGGACATCTCCGTAAGGGATCTGGTCGGCGACATAATCAGGGAATTGAAGAAGATCTGAAAAGGTTGAAAAGCCTTCGGAGGATTGTTGATATCTTGTTGAAAAGATGAGGCTGTTTTCCGGATGTTGAATGATGTTGATAAAAAAGAGGCACTTTGGCTAGACATAACAGGGTAATCAACACCCATATTGGCCATTTGAGCTTAGCCTGAATGCGTTAGCAACAGAATCAACAGTGCATACTACTAATACGTCCTATATTATTATTCTATGTAGAAGTACGAATGGCGGGGAGGTTGTTCATAGTGAAGGTTTCTTGCAGCAAGACTGCCCTTGTTTCCGGGGTGAGGACCGTTTACAAGGCGGTGTCCCAGAAAGCTACCAACCTTGTTCTTTCCGGCATCCTGGTTGAGACCACGGCCGACGGCCTGCGCCTTGTGGCGTATGACCTCGATCTTGGCATAGAGACGTTCATCCCGGTCCAGGTTGAGAGGGAAGGGTCTTTCGTTTTCCCCGCCAAACAGTTCGCCGACATCACAGGGAACCTGCCTCATTCTGAAGTCATTCTGGATTACTCCGAGAGCGCCGGGTCGGTAGACGTGATATCGGGCAGGACGCACTTCTCGGTCAAGACCATGCCTGCCAAGAACTTCCCTGAGCTTCCCGAGCTGGTGGCAGGAAAGACCTGGTCGATGCCGGAGCCGGAGCTCAGGAAGATGATCAGGAAGACTGCCATAGCCACTTCCATGGACACCAACAGGTCCTACCTGATGGGCATATCTGTCGAAGCTGACGAGAAGGGTGTGTCGATGGTCGCCACCGACTCCTTCAGGCTAGCATACAGGAACGTTGAGTTCGCCACCGGACTTACCAGCAAGATCGTCGCCATAGTCCCGGCTAGGATGCTGAGGGAGGTCGAGAGGAACCTCTCGGCCGACGGGACCAGGGAAGTCGAGATATGCATCACAGACAGGCATTCGTTCGTGAAGTTCGCGAATACGAGGTACATCACCAGGCTGCTTGAGGGGCAGTTCCCTGACTACAGGAAGATATTCCCCGAGAACCTGTCCACAAGGGTTACCACCGACACCAACGGCTTCCTTTCTGCAATCGGCAGGGTGTCTGTCATGTGCAAGGACGACCTTTCGGCCATCAAGATGACCTACACGGGAGGAGAGCTGGACAGCCCCGGTTTCCTGACCATCAAGGTCGTGACGCCTGAGCTCGGCGAGGCGGTCGAGGACATACCGGTCTCATTGCAGGGCAACGCCGAGATGGTCGTATCGATAAGGGCCAAGTACCTCAAGGAGGTGCTCCAGGTCCTTGAATCCGACGACGTCGAGATGGGCTTCAACAGCGGCAGGAGCCCTGTTTGCATCAAGGAGACCGACAAAGAGGATTACTTGTACCTGGTGATGCCGATAACGGGATGATGGATGCCGGGTCCGAATAGGAGGTTGCGCTCATGGGCGCAAGGCGGGTATCTATCTCCACCGAATACATACAACTCGACCAGCTCCTTAAATGGGCTGGTCTTGTTATGACCGGTGGAGAGGCCAAAGAGAACATAATCCAGGGGAAAGTGTCTGTGAACGGCGAAGTCGAAACCAGAAGGGGCCGCAAACTGAGGGAAGGCGACGTCGTAGCTTTCATGGGACAGGAGATAGAGATAACGAAAGGCCGGGCTTCCTGAAATGATCCTGGAGAAGCTCTCAATCAGGGATTTCAGGAATTACGAGGCATGCGACCTTGAGCTTTCCGAAGGGGTGACCATGCTTTCGGGAAGGAACGCTCAGGGCAAGACGAACATGCTCGAGGCCATATATGCCCTTTCGGCGGGCAGGAGCTTCAGGGCCTCCAAAGATTCCGAGATGGTTCGATGGGGAGCAGAGGCCGCTTGGGTCAAGGGCTGGATCTCGGGGTCCTATTCCGATTTCACGCTTTCCTTCTCGGTCAATGCAGGCGGCAGGAAATCAGCGCGCCTGAACGACGTCGGCAGGATCAAGCCCTCCGAGCTGTCCGAAAGGATGAACGCCGTTGCGTTCATACCAGACGACCTGAACCTCGTAAAAGGTTCTCCTTCGGAGCGGCGCAGGTTCCTGGACATGCAGATTTCGCAGATTTCGCCACTGTACAGGGACACGCTGACGACATACCTGCGCACCCTGCAGCAGAAGAACGCGCTTCTGAAGGACTACCACGAAACAGTCGACGCCGGCAGGCTGTTGGACGTCTTCAACGAAAGCCTGCTCGATTCCGGAAGCAGGCTGATGTCGATGAGGCACGACGCCGTGACAAGGCTGGCCCCGCACGCCGCAAGCACATACTCCTACATTGCCGAATCTGACGAGGAGCTGCAAATCACTTACATTCCCTCCGTGGATTTCAACGCCGGAGAAACGATCGAGGGGCTCAGGGATGCGTTCAGGCGCAAGATGAATGCACTACGAGCGGCGGAGATCGCAAGGGGAGGAAGCCTTACTGGCCCGCAAAGGGACGACATCGGCCTGTCCGTGGCAGGAAGGCATGCTTCCACGTTCGGTTCCCAGGGGCAGCAGAGGACCGTGGTGATAGCCCTGAAGCTTGCAGAAGCAGAGGTCATATCCGATTTCAGGGAGGAGACTCCCATAGTCCTGCTTGATGACGTCCTTTCCGAGCTCGACGAAGGGAGAAGGTCGAGGTTGATATCCCGTTTCCTTGGCAAATGCCAGACAGTCATAACCGCGACAGACGCTGAATATGCCGGTTCGATGCCTGGCTGCAAGGCTTACAGAGTCTGCGGCGGAGAGGTGAGGCAGCTTTGAGCAGGGGCCTCAAACGCATAGGCGAAATCATAGGCCCCGGTCCGAGGCGGGCGGGGCTTTCCAGGACGATATCGATGGCATCGATAGCGGTGGCCTGGGAAGAGCACATGCGGGAGAAGTTCTCGGCGGGCAGCGCCGTCAACTCCATAACGGAAGGCTTAATACACGTATCCGTCGACGAGCCGGTATGGGCGCAGCAGATGAGCATGCTGGCCGAAGAGATACTCTCAGAGCTGGGGAACCACTGCGACATCTCGGGCATAAGGGGGATAAGGTTCAGCAGCTTCGGCAGTGTCCAGAGGCCGAAGGGCGGCAAGAAGGCTGTTTTCACAAGGCCGGACGCATACCCGGTAACCGAGGAGCTGGATTCCGTACGGCTTTCTCCCGACCTGGACGGCAGGCTCAAGAAGCTTTCGCCGGTGCTTCCGGGGGGGCTTAAGAGGGCCTATGAGCTGAGCCTGAAATCCGAGGCCCTGTCCAGGGTGAGGAAAAGCCCACGATGCCCCATATGCGCATCTCCTGTGCCCTTGAAGAGGAAATTCTGCGACGCATGCTCCGTCCTTCCTAATAAGGGCAAGATCGCCTCCGCTGTCTCGCATCTGCTTGAAGTGCCCCTGTCCACAGACGAGGACCTGGTGGAGGCCCTGGAACTGCAAGGAGAGGACGGTCTTGACGTCAAAGAGGTCATCGGACGTTCAAGGGAGGCCGCCGGGAAGAGGCTCTTCGAAGAGGCGTTGATTTCGACTGCAAACGCAGGAGACCCGGCAGGCCCTGCAAACAAGAAGGCCTGGTCGCTGCTGGTTGCCGGCGCCTGCGCCTCGACAGGCAAGGCATATGATGATATCATCACTGATGGCCTTGAGAAGCATGTCCCGGTCGCGGTGTTGAAGGCGGCCGGCTTTGATGCAGAATAGTCCGAAAGGCAGGCGCCTCGTTCTTTTAACGGCAAGGGGGAAGAAGCATGACAGTAACGACCACACCTAGCATAGAGGGCAGGAGGATCGTCGAGTACAGGGGGCTGGTATTCGGGGAAGTCGTATCGGGTGTAAACTTCATCAAGGATTTCGCAGCCGGCATCACCAACCTGATCGGCGGCCGCTCGCAGGAATATGAAGGGGAACTTATAAGCGCAAGGGTCGAGGCCATTCACGAAATGATGGAAAGGGCCAGGCAGCTGGGCGCGAACGCCATCGTAGGGGTGGATGTGGACTACGAGGTGCTGGGAGACAAGGGAAACATGCTGATGGTGACGGCGTCCGGCACGGCAGTGACGGTGGAATAGCCCAAAATTCGCGAAGAGGCGGCTTCATGCCTTCTTGCGAGGAGGCATGATTTTTTGTCGAATAGGCGGAATAAACCCACATAAATAGGCAAATATCGATGTTTTGTGATATAATGAAACATACCAGTCGGCAATTCATTCCATGGAGGAAGACAACTTGGAGAAAGAACTGAATAACGGGGCATTGCACGAGGAGCATTACAGCTCCGCAGACATAGATGTGCTCGAGGGGCTTGAAGGCGTAAGGGCCCGCCCTGCCATGTACATAGGCAGCACGGACACGAGGGGCCTGCACCATCTGGTCTATGAGATTGTGGACAACAGCGTCGACGAAGCGTTGGCCGGCATTGCGGACACCATAAAGGTGACGCTTGCCACCGACAACTCCGTGACGGTTGAGGACAACGGCAGGGGGATCCCCGTCGACATACACCCGAAGGTGGGCAAGTCCGCCCTTGAGGTGGTCCTAACGATGCTCCATGCCGGAGGCAAGTTCAGGAAGGGCAGCTACGCAATATCCACGGGACTCCACGGAGTCGGCGCATCGGTTGTGAACGCGCTTTCAGACTCCATGGAAGTCTGGGTGAAGAAGGACGGCCAGGAGTACTACCAGGCGTTCGCCAGGGGGAAGGCCCTCGCCCCGATCAAAGTAATCGGCAAGGCGAAGGCATCCGGCACCACTGTCAAGTTCAAGCCCGACGCGACCATATTCAAGGAGACCCAGGAGTTCTCCTTCGAGACGCTGAGCAACCGCTTCGAAGAGGTGGCATACCTCACTGCCGGGTTGAGGATAATCCTCAAGGACGAAAGGACCGGCCATGAGGCGACCTTCCACTTCGAGGGCGGGATTAAATCGATGGTGGAGCATCTTAACATAGCCAGGGAGAAGCTCCACGACGACATAATCTACCTGAAGAAGGACTTCAACGACGGCGTCCAGGTGGAAGTGTCGATGCAGTACACCGACAACTACTCCGAGAGCGTATACTCGTTCGCCAACAACGTAAATACGGCCGACGGGGGGACCCACCTGTCAGGCTTCAAATCCGCCCTCACCAAGACGATAAACGACTACGCAAGGAACAGGAAGGACCAGTTCAAGGAGTTCGACGAGAACTTCATGGGGGACGACGTCCGCGAAGGGCTCACCGCGGTAGTGTCGGTCAAGCTCCCCGAGCCGCAGTTCGAAGGCCAGACCAAGGCCAAGCTGGGCAACAGCGAGATTAAGGGGATAGTCGAGAGCGCCGTCTCGGAGATGCTCGCTGAATATCTGGAGGAGAACCCCAAGACCGCAAAGGCGATAGTCAACAAGTGCCTGGATACGGCCAAGGCCAGGAAGGCGGCCCAGAAGGCCAAGGACCTGGTGAGGCGCAAGAGCGAGCTTGAGATATCGGCCCTGCCGGGCAAGCTTGCCGACTGTTCAGACAAGGATCCCGCGAAGTGCGAGATCTTCCTCGTCGAGGGAGATTCGGCAGGCGGCAGCGCCAAGTCCGGAAGGGACCGCAGGTTCCAGGCCATCATGCCGCTGAGAGGCAAGGTGATAAACGTCTACAAGGCCGATATAAAGAAGGTCTTGGACAATAACGAGATAAGGTCCATCATAACTGCTCTCGATGCCGGGTTCGACGAAGCGGGCCCTAACGCCATGCTGGACGAGGAAGAGAACGGCAACGGCAACGGCAACGGCAAGAAGAGCTTCGAAATAGACGCCCTCAGGTATCACAAGGTCGTCATCATGACGGACGCGGACATCGACGGCGCCCACATCAGGACGCTGCTTCTGACTTTCTTCTACAGGTACATGACGGAACTGATCAGAAGGGGGCACATCTACATCGCCCAGCCGCCGCTTTACAAGGTTAAGGTGGGCAAGGTCGAGAAGTACGCCTACTCGGACGAGGAGCTCCAGAAGGTGCTCGACCAGCTGGGTCGGGACAACTACAGCATACAGCGCTACAAGGGCTTAGGAGAGATGAACGCCGAACAGCTCTGGGAGACTACGATGAACCCGGAGACCAGGACGATGTTCAAGGTCACGATGGACGACGCCAGGAAGGCGGACGAGATGTTCTCCATACTGATGGGAGACGCCGTCGAACCCAGGAAGAAGTTCATCGAGACACATGCGATATACGCAAAGAACATAGATATCTAAAATGCTGCAACCCCGAGAGGTGGACATATGTCTGAAGAGCTAGAGCTGCTTGAGGGAGCTACATACCACGACAGGGACATAGAGCAGGAACTAAAGTGGTCGTACCTGCAATATTCGATGAGCGTCATCGTAGGGAGGGCCTTGCCCGACGTGCGGGACGGAATGAAACCAATCCACAGAAGGATCCTCTTCGCCATGGACAGCCTGGGCCTTACGGGAGACAAGCCCTACAGGAAATCGGCGACGGTCGTAGGAGAGGTCATCGGCAAATACCATCCGCACGGCGAATCCTCAGTCTACGACGCCATGGTCAGGATGGCCCAGGACTTCACCTACAGGAACATGCTTGTGGACGGACACGGGAACTTCGGGTCTGTCGACGGAGACCCGCCGGCGGCCCAGAGGTACACCGAGGTCAGGATGGCCAAGCTTTCGTCCTATATGCTGGCGGACATCGACAAGGATACCGTTGACATGGTCCCCAACTTCGACGAGTCGTTGAAGGAGCCGTCGGTCCTGCCTGCGCGCTTCCCTCAGCTTCTGGTAAACGGCTCGTCCGGCATCGCCGTCGGAATGGCGACCAACATACCTCCCCACAACCTTGGAGAGGTAATAGACGGGACCGTCGCGCTGATCGACAACCCAGAGCTGACGCCAGAGCAGCTCAACGGCTACATACTCGGGCCCGACTTCCCGACCGGGGCTCAGATACTGGGCGTACAGGGGATCAGGGACATGTATGCCACTGGCAGGGGCTCCATCAAAGTCCGCGCCAAGTCGCATTTCGAGACCATGAGCGGCGGCAAGGTCAGGATAGTGGTGGACGAGCTACCCTACATGGTGAACAAGGCCGAGCTGGTAAGGAAGATCGCCGAGCTTCACAAGGACAAGAAGATTGTCGGCGTCACAGACTTGAGGGACGAATCAGACAGAAGCGGCATGAGGGTGGTAGTCGAGCTCAAAAAGGACGCCAACCCGAACGTCGTCTTGAACCAGCTCTACAAGCACACGCCACTGGAGTCCAACTTCGGGGCGATAATGCTCACGCTGGTCAACAACGTGCCTAAGGTTCTGAACCTGTCGGAGATCCTCACGGAATACATCAAGCACCAGAAGGAAGTCGTGACGAGGCGCAGCAGGTTCGACCTCAACAAGGCCGAAGAGCGCGCCCACATCCTGGAGGGCCTCCTGATAGCGATGGACCACATAGACGAGGTCATAGCCCTTATCAGGGCCTCCAAGGACGACGACGAAGCAAGGAACGGCCTGATGGAGAGGTTCGCCCTGTCAGAAAAGCAAGCCCAGGCCATATTGGACATGAGGTTGAAGCGCCTGACCGGCCTGGAGCGAGGAAAGGTCGAGGAGGAATACAGGCAGGTCAACGAGACAATCTCCCGCTTGAGGGCGATACTGGCGGACGAGAAGCTCCTCATGGGGATCATCAAGGGCGAGCTCCTGGAGATAAAGGAGAAGTTCGCAGACCCCAGGCGCACAGAGCTCCTGCCCGACGAGGGAGAGATAATCGACGAGGACCTCATACCCCAGGAGGAGATAATTGTCTCCTTGAGCAACTTCGGGTATGTGAAGAGGATGCCCGTGTCGACCTATAAGGCGCAGAGAAGGGGCGGCAAGGGCGTCTCGGGAGGCAACCTCAAGGAAGAGGACGCCGTGGAAGTGGTAATGTGCACGAACACGCACTCCACAATACTGTTCTTCACCAACAAAGGGAAGGTATACAACCTCAAGGGTTATAACATACCCGAAGCGAGCAGGCAGGCGAGGGGGACTGCAATCGTCAACCTCATACAGCTTGAAGGGAGCGAGAAAGTCACGGCGGCGCTTGCCGTCAACGAATTCTCGGAGTCCATCAAGCTCTTCTTCGTGACCCAGAAGGGCACGGTCAAGAAGACGTCGCTCGACCAGTTCTCCAACATCAGGAAAGTAGGGCTGATCGCCCTCAATATCAAGGAGGACGACGAGCTGATAGCAGTGCGCCAGGTGTGCGAGGGCGACGAGATCATAATGGTAAGCCGCAACGGCATGAGCATAAGGTTCAAGGAAGGCGACGTAAGGTCGATGGGAAGGACCGCAGCCGGCGTGCGCGGGATGCGCCTCAAAGGGGACGACATCGTAGTCGGCGCCGACATCGCAAAGGACGACCACGAGGTCCTCGTCTTCACCGAGAACGGCTACGGCAAGCGCACCGAGTTCAAGCAGTACAGATGCCAGGCCAGGGGCGGCTCGGGCGTGAAGGCGATGAACCTGACGAAGAAGACCGGCAAGATAGCAAGCGTCAAGTTCGTATCGGAGAAGGACGACCTCCTGATAATGACCGGCAGCGGACAGACGATAAGGATGGGCATCGCCGACATATCTGTGATGGGAAGGTCCACACAGGGAGTGAGGCTCATCAACCTGAAGGAAGACGAAAAGGTGATAGCCGCAGCCTTGATGCCGAACGAGGACGAAGAGGAGCAGAAGGCGGACGGGGCTTGTCCGACAGACGGGACCCTGTTCGGAGAGTAAACAGGATGATTTGAAGGCGCCATGCAACAGATGCCTGGCGCCTTCGTCTTATTATTAGCAAGTAAAAGGAGGTTGAACATGCGATGAGATCCCCTTTCACAAGGTCGTTCGTAACCGCGGTTTCAATCGGAACCATTCTTCTGTCGTCCGTCTTCATCCAGGCTGCTGCCTCCGACCCGGCACCTGGCATAACGGGGACAGCCGTCATCGTGGAGGAGTTCGATAACGGGCTTTCCTCATTGTGGGCGACGTTGGGATATTCCGGCGGCGACTTCCAGAAGTTCGCCAAGGTAGAAAACGGGCAGCTTGTTGTCTCGGTACCTAAGGGAAACGGCGCCGGCAGGACGGGGATCATGAGCGCAGAACCGCTCTTCAAGGTCAATGCCGCTATGAAGGACGACCCCGTCCGCATCGTAATCGAGTTCGACCAGGCGAACACCGACAATTTCGTAGTCGCATTGAGCGCCGTCAAGGACCAGAACGCATGGAAGCTGCCCAATCTGTGGGTCTTCTGGAACAGGATATCGGGCACTGACAGGTCCCACTTCGGCATCAGCAGCATACAGGGGGAGGGCGATTACCGGACCAATTCCGAGAAAAGCGGCAGGCCGGTCCCGCGCTACCTGATGCTTACGATATGGCCGGGCAGGGTCGAGCTCAAGGACCTGGACACGAACGAGAGGTTCGACGGCAGCTATACTTGGCTCAAAGAAGGTGCAGCGCCTTACCTTTTCTTATTCGCAAACCCGATTATGCAGGGGAATGCGGCGAAGATGGCGGTGAAGTCCATAAGGGTGTACGGAGCATTGAAATAGAGAAGGCTGCAGTAAAACCGAGGTTCGCCAACCCGACATTGTTCCGGGCAAATTCAAGGGGTATAGATTTGGGGAAGCCTGTGCCGCGGGAACATTAGAAGCCGGAAATGATGATAGGCGAAGGCCCTGTCCGATGGCGGGGCCTTATTCATTTTGCCGCCTTGAGCCGCCAAAAAAGGAATCTAATGACATGCATCAAATATACCGTTTGTGAAACAAGTTGATCGGGCGACCAGTTTTATAGCACCTAGCAACTAGAAAGGCATGGCAACTTGGGGCGATCTGTTTATGAGCGGCGAATGAAACGATAGAATCAAATCTGAACGAAAGCGTGGGGATTGCTATGAGGCATAGATTTTCCGGTCGAGCCGCGCTGATATTGCTGATAATCATCTTTGCCGGCCTGCTGCAGACAGGGTGCAAGAAGGACATGAAGATAATCCTTTTTTCGGACACCGACAACGGTTTTATCCAAGAGGCGCTCGAGAAGATGAATTATGCCTATGTAACCTGCTATACAATGCTTGATTTCTACTATAACTTCATCGACGACGCATGGGACCTCGTCATATTCGACAACAGGCAGCCCAGCCCCATCCCAGGAGCCGAGGAGGAAATCTTAAATAACGTATATCTGTATGCCCTTATGGGAGGGAAAGTGCTTATAAATTCCATGTACCTGAACAAGTACCCCGCAATATGGGCTTATTTCGGCTACAGTTACGTTTCCAGCAGCACGGTTCCCATAAGCGTCTACAGGATCAATCCGACGGGCGAATTCTGGAACGAACCCGAAGCGGCCCCTGACATGATCCTTTCGGGGGCGCCGGATCCATACGGCTCTGCGACGAACGCATTCAAGGGCGCAGCAGTCATGTCGGGCATCAAGATGGCGACGTTCAACCAGTCGATTCCCGGCGATCTTAATTCGGGTGCCGTATTCAAGGCAAACGCCGGAAGGACGATATTAAACGCCTTCTTCCTGGATGACGCTGTGGCGGCAGGCAAGCCGATCGACGGGGATTCCGACGGGACTGCGGATGCCGTCGAGTGGTACATGAACGAGCTGTTCTCGCTTGAGCAGGCGGCAGGCAAACGGGTACAACCGCAGTCTAATCCCCAGAACTGAGAATATGCCTTTACTGGCCGGCGGTCCGGGCCGGAAATCCGGGCCGCCGGCATCTTTGCCTTCCCGGACTTGCCCGCTGGGCTTGACTTGCCCGGTTTCCCGCGATATATTAGTAAAGCCACACCGCTTATTATGGTCGGGGTGGCAGCTCTTTGAAAACCGGGAATAAGGAAGGAAAAGAAGAAGAGGAAAGAAAAGCAAGGAAGAAAGAGACTCAATAGCGAGCGGGCGAAGAGTATCTTTTGAGTAATGTCAGCGGAATTAATGAAA